>JAZKAC010000168.1:0-6602 GCA_040389325.1 Chlamydiota bacterium
TGGCTTACAATGTACTGGATTTAAAAATTATGGAAAATATAAAATTGGAGGCAAACTCTAACATCCCGACCTATGGGAGAAAGACCTTCAAGAATGAAGCCTATTTTTGATGCAATCTCTAGCTACTTTTACTGCATCATTCACGGAGACCCCATCAAGGTAATTTCCTATTAAATGAATACCTTGAGGTAAGATCTTTCGGATGGCCGTTATATTATCTTTATGACCTATAACATACTGAGGGATTGCCTGAGGTATTTTTCTCCAAATTACTTTTTTTGGAGACCTAGAAATACCTAAATGCTTAGTCAAACATCTATCTACGACTTGATTAATCTCTTCGTCGCCAAGATCAACTCCTTTGACCATAAGAGTAAGTTTTGTATGTTTTATCGCATCTTGATCAGGAAATATACTCGAATCGAATATCACTCCGAGAAGAGTTTCTTGCTCTATACTAGGAATAAGATAACCGAATCCAGGGTACTTAAGTAGATCCCCTTCTAATAAGACACTTATACTGCTGATCGACTGATAAGGTATGTTAAGCAGCCTTGCATGGACCTCTTCTTGTAAGGGTTCCATTAAAAAGGCTGCTGCATAAGCAGGAAGTGCTAAGATGACCTCATCTCCTTCAAAAGAATCTTTTCGAGAAGTAATATGAAATTTATCTCCCCTCTTTTCTATTGCGAGAACCTCTTGTTCATACAAAATAGGAAAGCGATTTTTGCTTTCTAGATGTCGAATAAAAGACCCCGCACCCTTTTTAAAGGAAAATAATCCTTGAGTAGCTTTAGGCTTTTTTCTTTTCACTAAGGAGGATAGAAGAGTTTTTGTTATGCTTCCCGTTGCCTTTTCCAACTGTTTTAAAACGGGAAAACACGCATCTACGGAAAGCTTCTTACTATCTCCCGCATAAATCCCAAGAACAAGAGGATCAAAAAGCCTTTCTGCGACTTTTTGACCAAAACGACGAGAGGCAAATTCCCAAATCGTTTCTTCTTTAAAAACGGCAGGTTTTTTCCATTCTAATAAAAAAGCTTTGAATAAATCTTTATAAGTAGCTGCTAATACCGTTTTCATTTTTCCATCTATCCAAAGATACCTTTTTCTTGCTTTTTTAGAAGAAAAAATCAGTTCAGAAGAAAACCCTACCTCTTCTATGAGTTGCAAAAAATCTTGATTTCTAGATGCCTTAAAAATATGGGGCCCTTTTTCTACAACGACTCCACACTCTTCCCCCGTTTCCATATGGCCTCCCGGCCTTTTTTCTTTCTCTAAAATAAGACATTCATATTCCAGGTTTTCTCTAGCTATTTCCCAAGCAGCGCTTAAACCTGAAATGCCGGCGCCAAGAATTATAATTCGTTTTTTTTTAACCATCTGCTAGGATCCTATTTCTAAAAGAGAAAATAGGAAGATACATGCAAAGAAGAGAAGAAGTCATCCATTTTTTAAAAAGCCTAAGAGATGAAATCATTTTAGCCTTCCAAAATCTTGAGGGGGTCAACACCTTTGAAAGAAAACTTTGGAGTCACACTTCAGGACGCGGCGGTGGCGAGATGTCCATTCTCAGAGGAACTACATTTGAAAAAGCAGCCGTAAACTGGTCGGGGGTTGAAGGGAACGAATTTCCTATGAAAGATGGCTCAGGCCCCTTCTTTGCAACAGGCATCAGTCTCATCACTCATATGAATAATCCCCACGCGCCAACCGTTCACATGAATCTTCGTTACATAAAAACGGAAGAAAAAGAGTGGTTTGGAGGAGGCTACGATCTAACCCCCATGGGATTTCCCTACGAAGAAGATAAAGACCATTTTCATGAAACGGCAAAAAACACTTTGGATCCTTTTGGAAAAGATCTCTATCTTCAATTTTCTAAAGCAGCTAGCCAATATTTCTTCATCCCCCACCGCAACAAGGAAAGAGGAGTTGGAGGGATTTTCTTTGATCATTACAATACGGAAAACTTTACCCAAGACTTAGCTCTTTGGAAAGCTATCGGACACTCTTTTCTCCCAGCTATACTTCCTATATACAAAAAAAGAATCCCCCTTTCTTTTTCTTCTCAAGAAAAAGAAAGGCAGCTAGAGCAAAGAGGACATTATGCAGAGTTTAATCTAGTTTACGATAGAGGAACTCAGTTCGGATTTGCTTCTAAAGGGAACACCGAAGCCATCCTCTGCTCCATGCCTCCTCTTGTAAAATGGTAAGTAAGAAAAAAAATCGTTTCTTACTTGCTTTTTTTGAAAAAGCTCTTACAATACCCACCTTGATCTTATAAACCACGAGTATCTTTATGTTTCAATTCATCCTATATACCTGTCTTATTGCTTCTTGCGGGCTCTATGCAAAGCTAGAAGACCACTTTAAACCCGCTCTCAATAAATCCGATGTTCATAAAATGAAAAACATCGATTTTATTTATACTCTCAACCTGGATGCTCGACCTGAAAAGTTTCAAAAATGCCTGGATCAACTCCTTCCCTATGGAATTCAGCCTTATCGTTTTTCCGCTGTCAATGGATGGGAACTTACTTTAGATGATATTAATGATGTGTGCTTAACTTATGAGACGGGGATGAATGGAAGTATGTTCGGAACTTCCTATCTGCCAGAAAATAATGGAGAGCCTTCTCATGAACTTATTAGCATCCCAGGAAAAAAATATTTCTGCCATTGCATGTCTCGTGGAGCTATCGGTATCGTTTTAAGCCATCTTTCCATTTTACAAGATGCTTACAATTCTGGTTATAAAACGGTGTGGATTATGGAAGATGATATTCAGCTGATTCAAAACCCTCATAACTTATCTGGTCTCATAAAAAAACTTGATCAAACGGTTGGAGAAAATGGATGGGATATTCTCTTTACCGATCAAGATACAAAAAACCAAAATGGAGAATATGTACCTTGTAAGGGCTATGCGCTACGTCCTAATTACACCCCTAAAAATCCCGCTCGTTTTGCAGAGAGAAAAACCGTAGGATCTTTTACAAGAACAGGCGCTCGTTACGGGGCTTATTCCATGATCATACGTAGATCGGGCATGATTAAAATTCTTAATTTTTTAAAAAAATATCAAGTCTTCCTCCCTTATGACATGGATTTTTATTTACCGAATGACATCAGAATCTATGCTGTGCAAGAAGATGTCGTATCTACTGAACCCACAGCGCTTTCCGATAACGGTGGCCCTAATTACTTAAAAAAAATCAACAACCAATAATTACTTAAAATAATAGGATTACGCATGATAAAAAAAACAGGAAGAGCTTTACTCTACAGTTTATTCCTTATAACTTCTTCTATCACGGTTGCTGACTGGGATCCAGAATTTATCGAGAATGTAGATGTATCTACTCTTAATAACGCAAATTACCAAAATCTAAAAAACAAAGTTATTAGAGATCTTAAAGGATCTTGGTGCTCTGAGGAAAAGACTAATCTTTTAATGGACCTTGTTCTTTTAACCAAACCCGACATATGCGTAGAAATTGGAGCTTGGACAGGATCTTCCATATTACCTGTTGGAGCTACCCTACAATTTTTGAAAAAGGGAAAAGTGTATGCTATAGATGCTTGGTCCAATCAAATTGCTACACAATATTGGCAAGACACCGATCCTAATAAAGCATGGTGGTCTACGGTTGATATGAAAGCCATCCGTAAAACTTATCATAATCTGATAAAGTCTTGGAACTTAAAAGCTAACTGCGTAGAAATTTGGGCTTCTTCCGAAAATGCCGTTTCTAAGTTCGATACCATAGACTTCTTACATCTAGATGGAGATTATTCGGAAGAAGGATCTTTGAAAGATGTAGAACTTTATCTTCCTAAAGTTAAATCAGGAGGATACGTCTTGCTATCTAATCTATTCGTTATGATTAGAACTAAACAACCCAAGTTGAAATCTTTTTCCGTTTTACTTGAAGAATGTGAAATCGTCTGCGAGATCGAAAGAGACAATGCTATCTTGTTTAGAAAATACTAATCCTAATCAGGTTGACAACCTATCACTTAAAATAGGTTGTCAATCTTGTGATGGAAAAATTTTGGGAAATAACCATTTATGAATAAATATTTCAAATGTATGTGTATTTTCGGGCTATTGCTTTTATCACAAAAAGTACATTCTTCTGAACAAACTCGAAAGCCCTATGTTATCGGCACCCTTGAAGGCCAGGCTGGAAATATTTTTTTTCAGATTGCTACGGCCTCCGCTTTAGCTTGGGATAACGATGCAGAGCCCTATTTTCCCGGATTAGCTACCTTACCCACCTTGTATCACCATTATTTCTCTCGCTGTAAAATCACTCCCCCAAATGAAGAGATTTCTTATCATGCGGGACAAACTAATGACTATTCCCCCATTCCTTACAAACCTAATATGAAAACTTCTGGTTTTTTTCAATCTTGGAAATATTTCGATCATCATAGAAATCGTTTACTGTCTTTATTTGCTCCCATAAAAAAAGACATCGGTTATATTGAAAAAAAGTTCAGAGATTTACTAAATAGTCCTAATACAGTTGGAATACAGATACGTTATTACATGGAAGAAGCTCCATCTTTTGCTCAATTTGGTCGAGATTACTTTGAAAAAGCAATGAATCTTTTTCCAAAATCTTCTGTTTTTATTGTAAGTAGCAACAACATAAATTTTGCTAAAAATGAAGTTCCGACAGATGGACGGCATGTCATCTTTTTAGAAGGAGAATATCCTTATATAGATTTTCATCTCCTAACTCGCTGTAAACACAATATCATTACGAATTCAACATTCGGTTGGTGGGCTGCCTACCTAAATCAAAACCCCGATAAAATTGTTGTATGCCCGGCTCACTGGTTTGGTGGATACTATCCTGATATTTACCCAGACAGTTGGATCCAAATTCAAGCAGATCGGATTAATTAAATCCAGAGCCGAGCAATTTTCGGCTCTATCTTATTTTAATTTTTTTATCATGAGGCCCCTTCCACTTATCTTCATACATCTCGGGATGATACTTTTTTATCAGCTCTAAAATTTTATAATTTTGCACTACATTAAACTCTTCTTCCATCCGAATCATCAACTCTGGATTAGAGTCCCTCGGCAACCTAACTTCTCTAAAATACCCTTCATCTCGAAAAGCATAATGATGCACACTAATGTACTTTGAATGATGTTTTCCATCCGTTATTAAATCACTTCCCTTTATAGCCAAAGTCTTCTTCCCATCTCCATTAAAATATTGCCTTCCTTCTTTAAGAGCACAAAAATGAGGACTCCACATTGTATTGATATCGGCACACTCAGGTCGAATAATACTTTTGCCCACGCAATTTCTTGAATGATTCTTCATAGAACAGGCAACTAGTTGAGACAGCATCGATTCTTCTTTATTTAAAGTAACATGACCCGTTCCGAAATTACGCCAATTAACATAGACTCCTGGTGCTTCAAAAAAATGGTTGTTTAAGCACTCCGTTATCGTCTTATCTTCCATCGGCACTATAAATTCATCCTGATCAATCAAAGCCACCCATTTTGATACTCCGATAGCTCGACTTATCCCATTTTGAAAAGCTCCTATCTGCCTAGGCACCCAATCTGGATTGTCATCATACCAATAAAAAACTTCCACCAGGCCTTGTTTAATATAAGGATCCAGTACTTCTTCATAGTGATCCGTACTCCCATCATTATATAACCAAAAATGCTCTACCCCAACCATCCGATGATACTCTATCCATTCCTTTAAATAGGGAGCCGTATTTCGAAACATCGAAACAACAGTTAACTCGTAGCTAAAAAGATCACAAGAAATACTCATTACACATAACCAACACAAAAAGAAAAATCTAACAATTGTTGTCATAAGAACCGTTTTATATTATTGCTTTAAAAAAATATCGCTAATTTGAATCCACTCAGGAGGAATGGTATCCGTTACATCCAGTCCATCCATCCAAGCTTTTGGACAAACCACAACCTTATCTGGGTTTTGATTAAGCCAAGCTCCCCACCAGCCAAAGGTGGAGTTAGAAATAATGTTATGCTTACAAAGACTTTGTAGATGTAGGCATATGTAATGCGGTTCATCTAAAAATACAACGTTTTTAGCCCATTTTGGCATATTTTCATGAGCGTATTCAACATTGTTTGTAGTAACTACAAACAATGAATCTTCAGGAAATAAAGACATAGCTTCTTCAAGATACTCTAGTCCATACCGCATATACTCGGGTTCTACATAATAACGTAACTGCACTCCAACCGTATTAGGATGCTCCATAAGCCAATCATATTTCTTGTGAAAATAGGCCATATCTTTAGAAAAAGGTGCAAATAATTGCAAAATCTTTTCTCGATGATGCTTAAAATATTTCTCTGATTGAAAATACCCTTTAATTTGCATGTTGGGATGAAATGAAATAGGGTCGTATCTATAGCGCGGCTCTTCCCAAATATAGTTAAAAGGAAGGTTAGGATCGGTTATCTTACATCTAAAAAATACATGTTTATAAACATCTATTGGAGAAACTAAGGTAGGAAAGTAGGCTTCAGCTCCATTATCCCAAGCAAGCGAACAAGCTGTTGCAACTACAAATAG
>JAZKAC010000169.1:0-7798 GCA_040389325.1 Chlamydiota bacterium
ATGCAAGAGCGCAGGTAGTAGCTACTTCAAATAACTGATTTCCTAATTGTCCAAGCAGAGCGCCTATTACATAAGATTTGACTGGTTTATGAGTTTCTTTAGAAGATAAATAAACAGGCGAATAAAGTAAACTGAGCGTTATTAGATGTAAAATACATTTAAGCATTAATCTTTCCATATTTTTTTGTATTTAGGTTGAAAGTTGTTTTGAATGAATTTGATAATTGAATAATCCTGCACAGCTGAAAATGAATCGTAATGTTCGAGTAACAGATTTTTATCACTGGAACCCTGATTGGCCTTTGCTAATCTAACGTTTTGATAAAAACCTTCATCTCTCAGAACGTAATGGTTGATGCGTATAAATCGATCATAATGTACTCCATCAGTGGGAAGATCCATTCCTCTAAAAAACATTTTTTGGCGATCTCCGTTATAGTAATTAGCATCCTGTTTTAGAATAAAATGATGAGGATACCAAACGCTTGCAAGATCCACTGCCTCTGGTCTTACAATACTTTTACCTATAGCATTATCCGAGTGGGTCGATAAAGATGAAGCGGTAAGCCGAAAAAGTATAGGTTCTCCTTGGGGAATGTAAACTCCACCTGTGCCAAAATTTCGCCAATTGACGTAAATTGCAGAAGCATTCGAGAAATATTTGTTTAAACATCTAGGGATAGATCGGCCTTGCATCGGGACTAAAAACTCATCGATATCAATAAGTGCAACCCATGTCGTATTGCCCTGAGCCTGTTTAATAGCATCTTTAAAAGCTTCTACTTGAGTGGGAGTATAGTATGAACCAGGAGGGGTTGGCCAATAAGTAACTTCTACTATTCCGCTTTCGATGTAGGGTTGCAACACCTCTTGCCAATTGTCCGTGCTATTGTCATTGTATAACCAAAAATGTTCCACTCCTGCCGCGAAATGGTATTCAACCCATTCCTTCAAATAAGGAGCCTCGTTACGAAACATCGAACCTATCGCAAGCTCGTATGCTGATAAATTAGAAGCAATACCTCCAAGCAAAGCTAGGACAGCAAAAAAAACTCTAAACATAGATCCTCCTAATTTTAAAGGACACCTGTTATATTCGAAAAATTTAAACATGTAAAGCACTGTTTTTTTCTATAAGACGGTAAAGCCCGAGGTTGATTTCCAGTGTACAAAATAAGGGGATTAGGTAGTACTTAGAAATCTCATGACAATAAAGCAAAGCTTTAGGTATGTTGGCGGCGCTATTTCCTAGCTTGAAGATGTATCTAATCTTGAAGGGATAGGAATGTATATTAAAAATAGGAGATGTTCGATGAGGTCTATTTTTTTTGCCGTCGTGAGCTTGTTGTTACTTTTTGTGGGTGAGGTTTCGGGAAAGATTCGAATCCTTACATTTCAATACAATCATCCGGATTTTCTTGAAATGCAAATTAATTCTCTTAAGAAATATATGCTCAATGATTATGAACTAATTGTTTTTTTGGATGCGAAAACTCCTGAATATATAGGACCATTTCGAGAAATATGTGATCAAAATCAAATTCGGTGCGTTCAGTACCAGCCAGAGTGGCATGATACGGATCCTTTAACGAAATATGTATATGATTGTGTAAATGCTCCCAGCATGGTGGGCTCTTATACCACATATCTACAGTCAAGCTTTGAGTCCGTTGCGGGCTCGGCCTCTATTAGACATTGCCACCTCATTCAATACGCATTGGATCATTATGGCTATAATCATGAGGATATAGTCGTCATCATGGATCATGATATATTTCCTATTAGAGAGCTTAACTTAAGAGAGTTTATGGGAAAGAATCAGATGATAGGATCTTGTAAGTCTTTAGATGGGATAAAATATATGTGGGTGCCCTTCGTGGCTATTGATATGAGAACAATTCCGAATAAAAGGGATTTAAAATTTCATTGTGATGTAATAAATAACATTTTCCATGACACTGGCGCTAATAGTTATTACTATCTTAAGAATAATCCAAAAGCAAAAGTTAAAAAGTTTTTTTATTATTCGCAAAAAGATGGTTTTATTCCAGAGAAAACTGTCAATAATTTAGGTTTTACAGGAGAGCAAAGAGAATTGATAACAGAGATTTTACATTCTACAAATGCGGAATTTCATATAGATTTCCATTTTCTTCATTTTTCGGGAGCTTGGAGAGATGATAGTCCCAGTAAGACTCAAATTGTGAAAAAATTTATAGATAACACTCTTTTATATTGATTGCAGGAGCTTTTGTGAAGACATATTTATTAGTTATGTTGTTAGTAGGGCACGTCTCGGGAATAAGTTCTCCTTATGTCAATAAGGCTGGGGAGTCTAGTCCTTTTCCGATCCAATTTTCTGTTCCCGAAGCTAAAATTGTTAAAGAAATTCCTAAAAAAAGACGAGATTTCGCTCATATAATTCCTGGGCAATTTAACACTTATATTTACAGTTTTGAGTCGGGATATTATAGAGATTATCAACAATCTTATTATGCGATTACCACCAAGAAAGGCGGTTGGGATTGTTTGAGACATTATGAAATTTTAGCAAACGGCTGCATTCCTTATTTTATCGATTTAGATGACTGTCCAATCAACACCATGTACTCATTGCCAAAAGAACTAATTAAAGAAGCTATGAATTTGGAAGGTGTTTCTTATTTAAAAATTGATCATGAAAAATTCAACCGTAAAAAATATGATGAAATATTAAATAAACTGCTCGAGCATACGCGAAAGTATTTAACAACAAAAAATATGGCAGAGTATCTGTTAAAGAAAGTTGATTATTTTGGAACTGGATCAATCTTATATTTATCTCAAGACTTGGGGCCCGATTATTTGCGGTGTCTTATGCTTGCGGGGCTAAAAGAATTACTCGGAAAGAGGGTCATTGATGTTCCTAAGATCGAACACATATATACAAACTATCCGCTAGAAAAGATGCAGAGCTTGCTTGGAAAAGGAATGACCTATACGAGAGTTGTAGAGGACTTGCCGATTGATAGAGAAAATATCGAACAAAGAATCCTTAATAAAGAATTCGATCTTATAATATATGGATCGATACATAGGGGTCTTTTATTTCATGATCTTGTTTTACAAAATTATGAATCAGAAAAAATCGTTTATATTTGCGGAGAAGATGATCATAGCTGTAAGTGCGGCACTCTTCCTATTTTGTTCATTAGAGAGTCTTCCTCACTCGTGCCCTAACCACTATCGGGAGACAAAATCTCCCGATAGTTTTTTTCTATTTTTAATCCGGAAATATTTTCGTTGCATGTTTTTCTCTCCGTGACATAATAGTGTTATATTTGACAAAAATTAAGGAGAACAATATGGACGTAGAGTTAAAAAAAACGCTTTCGAAGATAGCTAATACCGTTCGAGAGCTTTCTATGGAGGCTGTACAAAAAGCTAATTCGGGACATCCCGGCCTTCCTATGGGATGTGCAGAATTGGGAGCCTATTTGTACGGAGTATTGCTTCGTCATAATCCAAAAAATCCAAAATGGCTTAACCGAGATCGTCTAGTCCTTTCAGCGGGGCACGGATCGATGTGGCTTTACTCTCTTTTGCATCTTTCTGGTTTTAATTTATCTATGGATGATATCAAGAAATTCAGGCAATTGCATTCCATCACCCCAGGTCATCCCGAATATCACATGACGGATGGGGTAGAGGCTACGACGGGTCCTTTAGGACAAGGCGTTGCTAATGCTGCAGGTCAAGCTTTAGGGTTGAAGATCTTAGCGGCTAAATTTAATAGCGAAGGGAATCCTATTTTCAATAGTAAAGTATATTGCTTGGCAGGTGACGGATGTTTAATGGAAGGGGTGTCTTCAGAGGCTTCTTCTTTAGCAGGACACTTGCAACTTAGTAACCTTGTGCTTATACATGATGCAAATAAAGTGACATTGGACGGGTTTTTAAAAGACTCTAGCTCTGAAAACATTAAAATGCGTTATGAGGCCTATGGATGGGATGTTTTTGAAATCGACGGGTATGATTTTGATCAGATGGATGAAGTATTTAGTAATCTTCAGCAATCTCAAAAAAAACCGACGTTAGTTATTGTCCACACGATCATCGGAAAGGGCTCTCCTAATAAAGCTGGCACCCACAAGGCTCACGGATCTCCGTTAGGAATAGAAGAAGTTGCTCTTGTTAAAAAAGAGCTTGGCTTACCTGAAGAAGATTTTTATGTGCCACAATCCGTATATAGTTATTTCGAGCAGCGCCAAGTTAAACAAACGGCTGTAGAGCAAAAATGGAAGGATTTATTTAAACAGTGGTCTACGGCTAAGCCTGAGCTTTACAAGACCTTCATGCAAATGGTAGAAAATAAGATTCCTGATTCCATAGAAGAAGATCTTCGTAAAATAGAGATTAAATCTCCTATAGGAGCAAGGATCTCTTCTCAATGCGTGTTAAATGCTTTAGGAGACATGTTACCTCAAATCTACGGAGGATCTGCCGATCTTTCTTCTTCCGATATGACGATGATGAAGCAGTTCGGATGTATATCTCCAGGTTCTTTTGAAGGACGTAATATCAAGTTCGGAATCCGTGAATTTGCTATGGCAGGAATGGCAAGCGGCTTAGCTCAGACGGATATGATTTTTCCTTATATAGGAACATTCTTCACTTTTTCCGATTACATGAGAAATGCTATTAGATTGGCAGCTCTTTCTCACATGCATGTTGTTTATCAATTTACACATGATTCTATTTTCTTGGGAGAAGACGGTCCAACGCATCAGTCTATTGAGCAGTTAGCATCGCTTCGAGCTATGCCTAACTTACATATAATTCGTCCTGCTGATAACTGGGAAGTGAAGATGGCTTGGCTTGCAGCTATTCGTTATCGTGGTCCGACGGCGATTGTTCTTTGTCGACAAGCCGTACCTGAGCTTGCTGAAGCCAATGTCCCTTATGATCAAGGAATGGGAAGGGGCGCTTATATCTTACGAAGCTCTCAGAAAAAACTTGATTTCACTCTTTTTGCTACAGGATCCGAGGTGTCGTTAGCATTAGATGTGGCTGCTGCTTTAGAGAAAGTAGGAAAAGCCGTACGTGTGGTTTCCATGCCTTGTTGGGCACTTTTCGAAAAGCAACCTGAAGCATACAAGAAGACAATCGTGGGTGGAGATCTAGGGCAAAGGGTAAGCATCGAAGCGGGAGTTTCTTTTGGTTGGGCTAAGTGGATCGGACAAGACGGGATCAGTATCTGTATGGATACTTTTGGCGCGTCAGCCTCTCCAAGTGATCTAGCTTCCGAGTTCGGTTTTACGGTAGATGCTATCTTACACAGGCTTCTTAAGTGAATACTATAACCTCTTCTCTTTTTTTAGAAGCTTTAGCCTCTAAAGAGGTCAAGAGGCCTCCTGTCTGGCTTATGCGCCAGGCAGGAAGGTATCTTCCTCAGTATCTTAAGTTGCGATCTAAGCACAGTTTGTCAGCACTTTTTCATGACCCTGATCTTGCTACGGAAGTAACTCTTTTACCCCTGCAGATATTTCCTTTAGATGCGGCAATAGTTTTTTCGGATTTACTTATCTTAGCGGAAGTGTGGGATAAAAAAGTATTCTATCCCGAATCGGGAGGTCCTTATATTCAACCTAAAGTAGAGCAGGAAACGGATCTTTTTTTTGTGACGGAAGAAGAAATCTTACAGAAACTATCTTACATTTTTGCAACAATCAAACAACTAAAGCCCTTATTAAATGTGCCTCTAATCGGATTTTGTGGAGCGCCTTTTACAATGCTTTGTTATCTTTTAGAAGGAAAGGGCGGTCACACTTTTCCGACAGTACGTCTTTGGATGGAAAAAAGACCGAAGGAATTTTCCTCTCTTTTACATAAGATATGTAAAACAACTATTTCTTATGCCAAATTGCAGATAGAAGCAGGCGTGGATGCTATACAGATCTTTGATTCTTGGACTCATCTTCTTTCTAAAGAAGAATTTCTTCTTTACGCACTTCCTTATTGGCAAGAGATGCAACTTCACTTAAAAGCCTTTGGAATCCCGACTCTTTTTTTTAGTCGAGCAAACAGCCTGTATCCCGAAGAGATAGCCTCTATACGTCCAAGCGCCATTAGTTTTGATGAGGGAAAATCTTTAGCCTCTCTTAGGCTGTTAGTCCCAGAAGGAATTGCCGTTCAGGGTAACTTTTCTCCCGAGTTTTTACTGTCGGCTTCAGCTGCTGAGGTTCGGCAAGAATCTTTCTTAATGGCTCAGTCCGTAAAAGGGCAAAAAGGCATTATCTTTAATCTGGGACATGGTGTTCTTCCAAAGACACCCGTAGAAAATGTTCTAGCTTTTCTTGAAGGCATTCGGCAATCTTAAATGCAGTTTAAAATGATAGGCATGTGAATGTTAAGGAAAATATATTTATCATTTGGATGTATGAGTATTTTTATAGGGAATCTTTTTGCTTATGAATTTACGATTGCAGCGATGTTTCGAGATGAAGCTCCTTATTTTAAAGAATGGATAGAGTATCACTTAATGGTGGGAACGGAGCACTTTTGGCTTTATGACAATTTAAGTCAGGATAACTGGCAAGAAGTGTTAGAGCCTTACATAGAAAAAGGAGTGGTTGAAGTAATCCCTTGGCAGGAAGCTGACTTCTCTATAGAAAAGAAGGAGACCTTCCCTTTTGCCTTACAGGCTAATATGGTTAAAGATGCCTTAACGAGAGCTAAGGGGAAAGCAAAATGGGTTGCTATTATTGATATTGATGAGTTTATTTTTCCAAAAAAAGATAAGACGATCCCAGAGTGCTTAGAAAATCATTTTTCTGCAGCTCAAGCTGTTTTTGTAAGTTGGTTAAATTTTGGGACAAGTGGAGCGCATGTTGCAAAAGGAGAACCCATTTTAGAGCATCTTACAAGATGCTCTATGAGAAGTTACCAAAAAAATGGAAATGGAAAGAGCATTTGGCGCCCTGAAGAAGTAGATTTAGACAGTATCCACTGGGTTCATTGGGCTAATTTGAAAGAAGGCTCAACGTATGTAAATGGAGATGGTAAGAGTGTTATATTGGAAGGGGAGGGGGCTAACTGGGATTGGGCCTTACACGATAAGTACATACGTATCAATCACTACTTTTTAAGAGATGAAAATTTTTTTCATGAAAAAAGATTAGGGTTAGCTCAAAGAGGTGAGGGAGTCTATTCGGAAGAAGTTTTATGGGGATTTCATGATTTATTATCGAGAGTAAAAGATGATTCACTGATTAATTTTCTTAAAAAAGAGTATCCTGATAAGTATAAAGAATTTTGGAGAAAAAGTGGTTAAATTTTTTAATGCATTTGTTGTTTTTTTTATGTCTTTTAGTAATGCTTTTTCCGAACAAAATAAACCGTTTGTAATTGGGGAGATGACGGGGCAACTGGGGAACCAACTATTTGTAGTTGCAACAGCTTGTTCACTTGCCTGGGATAATGGGGCCGAAGCCTACTTTCCCACCTTAGTTTCTCCAATAGATGTTTATAAGCATGTATTTTTTAGATGTAAGATAACCGATCCTAACCTTCCTTTTAACTATACTTGGGAAGAGCCTCGCTATAGATACGATCTTATTTCATATTATCCCAACATGCAAATCAAAGGCTATTTTCAATCGGAAAAATACTTTAAACATCATCGAGAAGAAATTCTGCAACTATTTGCACCTTCTTCTAAAGATATGGCCTATTTTCAGAAGAAATATGATTGGCTTATGGAGCATCCTAATACGGTTGGAGTGCAGCTGCGCTATTATGTAGAACCCGAGTATATGCG
>JAZKAC010000170.1:0-4295 GCA_040389325.1 Chlamydiota bacterium
AAACTGAAAGAGCTTGTACGCTTTCACCATACTGTACAGGGCCTCTAACATTTTCTGGAAAAGAAGCTCTGTTAAAATCTCCGCAACCCGGACATTTTTTTTCCTCAACTTGATATTCCGTTACTTCTATTTTTGGCTGGAGAATGTCGAATACCTGGCGCCGTTCCATGCAAGAACCGATGATGGAATCAAGACATGCTCCACATCCGAGGCAACTTGAAGGAGACTGTGTTATTATTAAATCAGGGCTTGCAACTTGCTGTAAACTTCTGCCAGCATGACCTTGTTGACCTCCTGGTTTCTTATTGGATCTGTCACGGAGGCTTTTAGGAGGTTTTTTAAGTCCATCACTACTGGGGGGCTTACTACTATTGGAACTATTTTTTGACAAACGAGCTTCCAGATCTTTAATCTTTGCTTCTAATTGCTCAATACGAGTTTGTTGAGCTTGAATGCTTGCTTCTAAAAAACGAATATAGTGGCGAATCGATTCAGGTAAAGTATTCAAAATTTCATCTGAAAGCATAGGCATTGTCGGCGTAGAAGTTATTGCATCTTTGTTCATACAAAAAATAATAACAAAAAAGACTTGAAAAAAGGAATTAAAATTTTACCGATTGTTGATTTTTTTTGCCTACTTGTGATTAGGAGGGGGTAGCTGAATAGTTACTTTTTTGAGAAGTCTTTACTTAGAACACCCAGTAGGCACTGAGGGTATTATTTATGAATTTATCGGAATTGCGTCCCGCGACAGTGAACCAGCTTGCGATGAAAAGACCGAAGTTGGCGTTGAAGTTATATTGCAAACAAGGAGCTAGACTAATTTGATCGGAAGAGGGGAGTCCTATGAAGGGGTTTATGACTCCTGGGTTTCCCGAGAAGGTAGACTTATTTTGGTGGACATAATGGATATCCGTTCCTATAACCCAGTTTTGGGTCAAGCTGTACTCTATAGCTAAATTTAACATGTATTCTTTGCCAGGGGATATCGTCCCTCGGGTGTCCGAACCTCCTCCGTAGAGGTTGTAGCCTTTAACATTTGTTTTACAAGGCAGTATGTATTCGAAATTGAAATTGATGTTGAACGGGTGCTTAGGAGAACAATAAAATGTTTTGGCGACCACGAAGAAAAAAGAGGTTTCATAGGCTCCCGATCCCGAGTTATCACTTAACTGTTTTTCTGGGATAAGGTGTTGGTATTTTCCCGTGGGGAAGTTCTCTCCTACTAGAAATCGTAGATCGGGGATCCAGGAGTTTTTCGTATCGTGAAGAACCTGAAATCCCAAATAAACCTGCGTATCTTGATACAGAAAAGTGTGTTGGTTCCCCATTTGACTATAGGTAGATCCCATAAAAAGGGTAACATCCAAGTAGGAGGTAATACCCGTTTCAAGTAGTAAGGAAACGGATAGCTCGTGGGTGGATTTCTCTTTTTGAAAAGACCAATTTTGATCGTAGATACCTGGCAAGGTAGTTTGATATAGATAAGGCTCAATCTCCCATTGTCCCGGCGCAGCATTTTCCGAAAAAAAAGCGAGTAAACTTCCTGCATAGAGGGGAGTATATGAGGTGTCCTTAGAGGGAGGAGAATCGATCTCGATCGAATAGGAATAGCTTGATGATAGGATAGATGAGAAAAGCAGTAGAGGGCGTAGCTTGCTATGCATTGTAAGAAAATCGTTATGTAATAAATATATTGTTGTAACGATCTTGCTTTTACTTCGCAAGGATATAATCTTGCGCTGAAGAAGATTACGAAGATAGAATAGAAGAAATATGGAGCCGATAGCTGTTGTATTTTAATCGTGTCGGTATTAGATTTCTTATTTTTGGAAAAATTTTGAATTTAAAGGAATTAAATGATTAACCGAGCTGCCCTCCTTCCCCCCGAGTGTCAGTATTTGAGGCCTGATTTAACATCCGAGCAAAGAAAAAAACTTTTTCCCGATGCCGAGGCTATTTTGTATCGCAATCGAAAAGGACTCCCTTTAAACAGGGATCCCTTTTCGCAAAGACCAGAAATTACGAAGGAAGCAACAGAGCAAGCTCGAGCGATCCTTGAATCTTCCTCAGCAATCAAGAAGGGACATAATGCAATTGTAATTCGGCACGAATATTCAAAACTCGCCTTACAGCATATTCATCGAAAATATGAGCGGATCCCAAAGGAAAAGACGATTCCCGGATTTTCGCAGTTTGTTTGGGATTATTTCCCTTGTCAATTGAAAAAGAATAACGATTTTACCGTAGTAGCTGTCGGTGATAAAATCATAATAAAAGTTCGAGCGGATACCGAGATTTACCGTAAAGAGCGCTTGAAAGCCGAAAAAGTTATGAAAAAAATGAATTCTTCTCTTGAACTTAAGGGATTCAGTCCATCTAAAAGCATGCCGTATGGAGCAAAACGATTTTATATCTTGGAAAACGATAGCTCCAAACCGATAATAGTTGAAGGGTGGGCTCATTTCGAAACGGCCCATCGATGTGATTGTTGGGATCCCGTAGCATTTGATAGAAAAGAAAAGGTGCAACGGATGGCATCTGATGTGCTTTGTCAGTTGGGAATTTTACACGCAAATGACATCTATCAGTTGGATATCCACCCTGGCAATATCTGTTTAACTTATAATGATCGATTCAAAATGATCGATTTTGACAATGTAATCGATTTGCAGGATAAGCGATTCAAAAAAAAAGAAGGGTCGAGTGCGCTTCACATATTTCCTTTGATGACGCGTAAATCCGATTGGGATCTCATGGCGAGTCATTACGACGGAGATCGGGATAAAGAAAAAATTCGAGAAATAGGTCGAAGAATGGGCATTCGAGCCGTCTCTTCCTCGATTTACCTGATAGGCATCCTGAATCTGTTCCCACGCGAAATACTACCGTCGACTATAGAGAATGACAAAGAATTATTTCCATATAAGTTAGAGTCTTCTGAGTGCGGCGCATACAATGGATATTGGGCCGGGAATTCATACTCGTCCACCTACTTAAAAAATAGATCAAAGTTGATCGAAGAACGTGTATTCACCAAGTCTCAAATGGATGTTTTGCAGAAGGGGATATTTTTTAAAAAGGCTTCCTTAGACGAATTGAAACGAGAATTTGAATTATTAGGAGAAAATGAGCTTAGTGCGCTAAGAAGAACAGATTTACTTAGAAATATCACAATTGTGCGCAAGGGAATGGAAGTGCATCAAGGATATGTTGATATGCACAAGAACCGCCTGGTGGAATTGAGGGGAGAAAAAACGGCTGATGTGATAGCGCGTATTGTATCGACTCGTGTGAGTCAAGAAGGACTGGATAAGCATCAAGTCGGCCTACGGGAATGCCAAGAAACCTATGATCTGCTAATAAAGCGCTATATAAAAAAGCATGACAATTTAGATGCCGTCCTGGCTACTATAGATAATCTTATAGAACAAGATTGCCTTATACAGAAATATTTAAACCCGACATCCAAAGATGTTGACGCCGTTAGGGTGTCAAAAAAGAAAACTGCGGAATTTTTATAAAAATATATATTTCAAATGTATACTTCAATGGGTCTTTAACGATCACATTGAAGTTATGGACTGATGAGATTATTTTTAACTGGATTGTTTTTTTTGCTTTTGTCTTGGGACTTTACGAGTCTATGGATATGGAGGTTTTTCTGAAGAGGATTACGAAGATAGAATAGAAGAAATCCGATGCATTACAAGTAAACATCTAAATAGGGCGCGTTTACTCGGTCTAACATCTCCTTATGCGCATTCTAATCGCGGAGGTGGGGGCGTTTGAAAGGTGACGTATAGAGTCCAGTTCAATAGCAGGAAAAGACATTTTCAGCTCCAAATTACAATTTTTTGATCTATTTTATTGAAATTGAAATTAAAATGCATTCAGAATAAATAACTTTAGCCTAATTTTTCGTCAGTGATGTGTCATTTTTAATTAAAGTCGTATTTTGGAAAGCTTAGTAAAGCTGGGTCTTAACGTAAAAACGAAAGCGAGTACTGAAGAGCTGCCAATCCCTCTTCTTATTCTTGAAGTTTTAATCTATAATCACTTGAAAATATAAACAGCAGATTTAACATGTGTGATTTTAAGTATTGAAATTAATGTAATTATAATTAATATTAAAGCAATAGTTAACATGTTATAGTATGAGGTTAGTATGAAGCTCTCGTTGCAAGAGTTTGGTGCAATTCACAGAGAGGACCAGCTTAACGGGGCAGAACCTGGTTATGGGGTAAACAAACAATGGCTCCTATTGGGGCATCTATTTACAGGTGCCGTCTACG
>JAZKAC010000171.1:0-1773 GCA_040389325.1 Chlamydiota bacterium
AGCCCCAGCAAGACCGAATCAACACGTGGACACACTTGGATTAGCGAATCTTATTGGGTGCGGCTATTTTAGTACGACACCCTCTTTCATAGACGTAAAGTAAAAAAATCATTGCACAAAATCTATTGTTTTCGACAACATATTAAAGTTTAAAATCCATACCTATGTATTTTTGACTATTTTAAGTAGAGTTGCAGTGACAAGTGATACGCATTCTGAATACGCCTTCTTCATGTCCTCCAAAGAAACTTTTTTTGAGTTGACTCAACGCCTAAGTTTCAGGGAAACTATGGGCATGAAACATAGTACAGTAGAAGATATCATAACAACTGACGGACGAGAGCTTCAGCGTCGTCTATTTGAAGAGCATGTTGACTTAAGGGGCGTGGGAGATGTTGGGGCTGGAATCTTGGGTTCCGACGGTGTGATGCGTACACATAAAAGAGCACTAGAACGAACATTAATCTGTGTTTTTGGCAAAATAACCATAAAAAGATTAGGGTATAGCGCAAGAGGGGAAAACAGCTTATTTCCCAAGGATGCAATCCTAAACCTTTCTACAGACTCTTATTCACATGGTATTAGGAAAATAGTAGCTCAGGAAGCTGCAAAAAATCCTTTTGATGAAGTGATAAAATCAGTTAAGCAAAGCACAGGCGTATCCCTCCCTAAAAAAGCAGCTGAGATGCTAGCTCAGAAAGCTGCTATGGATTTTGATGCATTTTATGCAACTCAAGATGTAAAGAGGACAGTTCAAGATCCTCGGGAAATTCCATTGCTCATCCTAACCACAGATGGTAAGGGTATCGTTATGCGAAAGGAGGATTTAAGAGAAGCTACTCGTAAAAAAGCCGAAAGCGCAAAGCATAAACTTCAAAAGAGACAGTCTAAAGGAGAAAAAGCCAACGCAAAAAGAATGGCAACGGTAGCTTCAGTGTATAATATAGATAGATTTATTCGCACTCCAGAGCAAATTGTTGGGGAGATGAAATCTATCGATTCATCAATTTCTAGGCCTCGTCCGGTAGACAAGCGTGTTTGGGCTAGTATAGAGAAATCCTCTGAAAAAGTAACTTCCGATATTTTTGATGAAGCCTTACGTAGGGATCCTAAAAAAGAAAAAAAATGGGCGTTCTTGGTTGACGGATGCCAAAAGCAACTTAAAAGAATACAATCTCTAGCAAAAAAAAAGGAAACATCCATTACCATCATTATGGATATTATTCATGTTATTGAATATCTCTGGAAGGCTGCTCGGGTATTCCATGGAGAGGCGAATCCCAAGACAGAGCAATGGGTTGTCGAACGCCTACTACTCATTTTACAAGGAAAAGTATCTCAAGTAGCTGCCGGGATTAGAAGATCGGCAACGCTACAGAAAATCTCGAAAGAAAAGAGGGTCCCCATAGAAAAATGTTCTGGATATCTCCTTAAAAATAAACCTTATTTACAGTATCACCTTTATCTCAAAGAAGGCTTGCCAATTGCTACAGGAATTATAGAGGGGGCCTGTCGACACTTAATCAAAGATAGGATGGATGTAACAGGAGCTCGATGGAGTTTAAAAGGAGCAGAAGCGATTATTAAGTTAAGATCTCTTAGATCTAGCAAAGATTTTGAAAGCTATTGGCAATTCCATGAAGAGCAGGAGTACATACGCAATCACCAATCTCTCTATGAGAATCCTTCCATTCTTGATAGGTTACGATAAATCGCTTATTACGCCTCATCATTTCTCTATGAAAAGTTGTCGTACTAAAATAGCCGCACCCA
>JAZKAC010000172.1:0-19000 GCA_040389325.1 Chlamydiota bacterium
CCTAGCGATTGACTTGTCTAAAAAGACCTAGGTATAATTTTTCGGGATTTCAGGTTATTAGAGGTCGCTGTGAAAGAAACGATCTCATTTAGTTTGAGCGTTTCGAATCCATACTTAATAACGGCTAAAGCGCCTTCCGTGGCATAGCCTTGTCCCCAATATTTATACATGAGCCGCCAGCCGACTTCTACGGCAGGAGTGAAGTGAGCAGAGAAGGTAGGTTCCGATAGTCCTATGAATCCGATAAATTCTGCGACGCCTGGAACTGAAACAGCCCAAAGGCCCCAGCCTTGATCTTGTAGCTTGAGGGAAATACGTTTAGCCAACTGATCACTCTCTTCACGGTTAAGAGGAGCTAGAAAGTGCTCCATAACTCTAAGATCTGCATTTAATTTTGCAAAAGGCTTTAGGTCTTCTTCTTTCCAAGGTCTTAAAATTAGGCGTTTTGTTTGGATTATCATATCAGTCCACGGTTACAACAAGAATAGTGACGTTGTCTAGAGATTTCTTCACATTAATAGCGTACTTGACCAGTCGTTTAGCTAAGTTTTCATCAGCTTCGGTTTGATATAATTGATCTACTATTTCATTTTCCGGAACATAATCTTTTAATCCGTCGCATCCTAAGATAAGGATGTCCCCGACTTGTAGCTTATTTACCGTGATTTTCGGTTTGTGAATAACGGCTGAGTGGAAGGCTACGTCTCCGATGCAACGACTTATATTAATGCCAAAGAAAGGACTTGGGTATCTCAACCGCTTTGGATCATTTACCTGAGGCCACATTATGGCTATACGGGGATTGCCTAACGCAAGGGCCGCTCGTTTAGCATCTTTTAAGCTGCTCCAGTCTCTTACGCAGGAAATGGGAATCGATTGGAAGTTGCCTTCTTTATTTTTTCTGTAAATGTTAGCTTCGCTATCTCCTAAGGTGGCCGTATAAATGTGGTGGGTGGATTTATCAATAAAACATAAGACAGCCGTGCTTCCTATGTGATTCCACTCGGCTTTTGCAGCAACCTTTTGATGGATTTCATGAATCAAGGTCTCAAAAGCCTCACGGACGTTACCATTGACTTTTGTTAATACATCAGGAAATCTTTGCCAAAAGAGCTCGCTTGCAAATCGAGCGACTTCAACTCCCCCGTGTCCATCTAAAACTCCGATGATAACACCTTGCTCGATTTCTTTAAAAAAATGAGCATCTTCCATGGACTCTCGTACTCCTTGATCTTCAGCCGCGACATACGAAAAATTGAGTGGGGGTAAGTCGGTATGGGTAGTCATGGTTTCAATGGAAGGAAGTCCTTCTTGAAGGGAGGCGTAAGCAAAATTTGGACTTCTTCTTGCGTGTTCTTCAATAGCTTTTCTAGAGTTTTTTAACATTTTTTCCATTGTCATATCAACAGATAGTGGCGTAGGGAAAAGAGAAGAACAGGCTCCTAGAGATAATGTGAAGAGTATTTTGAAAAATGAAGATGTCATTAGGCTTTTTTTTGTTAGGATAGGAAGAAGCAATCTAAGTAAAAACATGAAATAGCGCAAGTCTTTTTTTAAGAAAGTGTCAATTCTGTGTAAATTAAATGTTAAGATATGGTAGAATCTGTGGCCTTATGCAAGGAAGCAATATGAGAAAACACTCTTGGGAATCTATTATCGAGCTCATTGAAGCCTGCCGTCATGGGATTTCTTTTTCTCAACTACTTGATGAAAATTTCGATCTGAACAAAAAAGTATTACAGAGAAGGTTAAGAGATCTCACTCTAAAAAATAGGATTATTAAGTTAGGAAAAGGGAAAACGGTTCGATATTTTGCCGTAAGTCAAGAAAAGTCTTTTCATTTTCTGAAAATCCCTTTAGATGGCTACAAAGAAGAGATTAGAAAGCATGTAGTATGTCCCGTTTCTTTTGAGAAAAAGTGGGACTTTCTAAATAAATATATTATAATGAGTGAGCCACTATCCATTAGAGCGTGTGCCAAAGCTATTTTTTCCCATAATTTTGAGAGGAGCTCTAAAAATCTTAGAGGCTCGGAAAAAAATGACAATCAATTTTCTGTTATGAAGCGTCTTTCTAAGGAAAAGAGCGATATGGAATCGCATCGAATTCTCAATCCTAAAATCAATTTTATTGTATTAAATATTTGATTCTTTCTGGTAACAGATAATTATATCGTTATTTAGATGGAAGGGTTCCTTCTTATGATCTCTAGAAGATACGCTTATATCATGTTTTTTATGGGAATTCTTTTTTTCCTCTACGAATATATACTACGCGTGTCTCCAGGTGTTATGGCAGGAGATCTAAGAGAGACATTTCAGATCAATGCGGGAGCTCTTAGCGTGATGAACTCCATGTTCTTTCAAGCTTACGTTTGGATGCAGATCCCCGTTGGAATCATTTTAGATAAGTATAGCACGAGAACCGTCTTGACGGCAGCTTGCTTTTTATGTGCTTTAGGAACTTTGTTTTTTGCCGTGGTGAGTACCTTTTATTTAGCGGTTGCAGGACGGCTTATTATTGGGTTGGGGGCTTCTTTCGGTTTTGTAGGTGCATTAAAAATAGCGGAGGGCAGACTGCCTCAAAGGCATTTTGCGAAGGCTGCAGGATTTTTAACGGCTCTTGGGTTTTCAGGTGCTATTTTCAGCGACAATGTGGTTACGTTTTTTTTAAACTCCCATAGATGGCAAGAGATTTTTATATTCTTAGGCTTTGTAGGAATAGTCTTAAGTGTTTTGATCTACTTAGTGGTGCGCGATTGTCATCTCTTACAAAAAGTACAAAACGGGATGACTTTTTCCTGTGTTAGAAAAGGATTTTTACAAATCGTGAAAAATCCTTTTATCTGGATCAACGGGCTTATCGGTTTTTGTTACTACTTTCCCACGAGCGTTTTTGCTGAGCTACTAGGGCAATCGTATTTAAAGACCGTGCACAATCTTAGCGCCGAGAAAGCCACCTTTGCGATAACAATGATTTTTCTTGGATGGGCTATCGGGGGAATATTTATCGGCTGGATAATAGATCGATATCAACTGAGTCGAACGGTATTGGGGATCGGGGGATTATTTGCTGCTATATGCATAACGGCCGTGTTATACATACCTAGGTTACCCTATGAGAGTATCTGTCTTCTTCTTTTGTTCTTTGGAGTTTTTTCTTCTGCTGAAATTGTTAATTATAATTATGCTAGAAAGATTAGCACTAAAACTTTTTTTGCTCTAGCTCTTGGGATAACCAATATGATGGTTGTTTTAGGGGGAGCTCTTTTCCAGCCTCTTATCGGATGGATATTGGATTGTAATTGGCAGGGATCTATGGAAGGACAACTTCGTATCTACAGTCCTGCCGATTATAAAACAGCCTTTTGGATTTTGCCTGCAGGATTAATTATCGGATCGATCCTGTCTTGCTTTTTAAAAAGAGTGGAATGTTCTCGTGAATAGATTATTTTTTATTATTTTGGAATAGGCTATGACTCGAAAACTTTCTCTTTTTTCTTTAGTGATGCTAATTGTAACAGCTATCGACAGCATTCGAAATCTGCCGTCGGCAGCTCTTTTCGGTAGCGCTCTTATCTTCTTCTTTATTGCTGCAGCTTTAGTTTTTTTGATCCCGACTTCTCTTGTTGCAGCCGAGCTTACAGCCATTTTCCCCGAGAAGGGAGGCGTATATCATTGGGTGGATCGAGCCTTTGGAGATAAGTGGGCGATGGTGGCTATCTGGATGCAATGGATAAACACCATGGTTTGGTATCCTACGATCCTATCTTTTATTGCAGGAACGGCAGCTTATTTAATTAACCCCGATCTTGTCGATCATAAGGGGTATTTATTAGGGTGTATTTTAACCGTTTTTTGGGCCATTACATTTTTGAACTTCTTCGGTCTTCATTTCTCTTCTAAAATAAACAACATATTCGGGATGGTTGGAACCATTTTTCCTATGGTTTTGTTAATCATTCTAGGCGGCGTGTGGATTTTTTTAGATAAGCCTCTACAGATTAAAGTAGATGCAGGTACGTTAATACCTTCTTTTACCGATTCTAGAAACTGGATTTCTTTGATAGCCATCATGGCTTCTTTTTTAGGGATGGAACTTGCAGGTGTTCACGTAAATGATATCAAAGAGCCTCAAAAAAACTTTCCGAAAGCTTTATTTATTTCTGCCTTTTTTATTTTAGCTACAATGGTGTTAGGATCCCTTGCTATTGCTTTCGTGGTCCCAGGAGAAAAAATTAATCTGGTTTCTGGCGTCATGCAGGTGCTTTCGGGTTTCTTTCAGGCTTTTCACCTAGGGTGGCTAACCCCCGTTTTAGCAGTACTCATCGTTATAGGATCTATCGGAAGTATCATCAACTGGTTGATTTCTCCTGCTAAGGGGCTTTTACATGCAGCAGAATTTGGCTATCTTCCTTTATTTTTTACAAAAAAAAATAGTAAAGATGTCCCTTGTCGCATTTTATTAGCTCAAGCTATTTTAGTAAGTTTATTTTGCCTAGTTTATTTACTTGTGCCTAGCGTCAATGGATTTTACTGGTTTTTAACGGCGCTCAGCACGGGGCTTTATATGATCATGTACATTTTGATGTTTGCCTCCGCTTTAAAGCTACATCATAAGTACAGGGATCGTCCTAAGGTGTTTAAAATCCCAGGAGGATCTTTAGGCATTTGGTTTGTATGTATGTTAGGATTCATAGGTTGTCTTTCTACGATAGTTGTTAGTTTTTTTCCACCAGGAAATATTGAAATCGGATCAAATATCCGGTATATTGCAATGGTTGGAATCGCAAATGTTTTGACGATATCTCCCGTTTTTTTATTTTATTGTCACAAAAGGAGAAATAAGACAAAACTCTTGTAGGATTATTTTATAAAAGGTCAAGAGGATGAGTCATTTTTCTTACGTAGTAGAGGCCCCCGTAGATCCTATTTTTGGTCTTACGGCAGCCTTCTTGCAAGACCCTAGAAAAAATAAGATTAATTTAGGGATAGGCGTCTATAAGACGGAAGAACTGCAGACTCCCGTTTTATCTTGTGTAAAACAGGCAGAAAAAGACCTTTTAGAAAAAGAAACTTCAAAAAACTATCTTCCCGTTGAGGGTGATGTTCTATACTTGGAGTTGGTGGCAAGATTAGTTTTGGGAGATAAGTTATACCAAACCTACCTTGACAGCCTAAGGCTAGTGCAGACGATAGGAGGTAGCGGCGGACTCCGTTTAGGAGGAGAATTCCTTGCTAAAGGTAGCCAAAGAACAATTTATATTCCGAATCCTTCTTGGATGAATCATCAAGCTATCTTTACTCAATGCGGATTTAAGGTAGAAAGCTACCCTTACTACGACATGGAAAATAACAGTCTTGCCTTTGTCGACATGGTTGAGTATTTGTCTCAAATTCCTGCAGAGAGCCCTATTCTTTTACATGTAAGTTGTCATAATCCAAGTGGAGCCGATTTAGGAAAAGAGCAGTGGGAGATTTTAGCAGAGCTTTGTGTAGAAAAAAAGCTAATCCCTTTTTTTGATGCAGCTTACCTAGGATTTGACGGGACTGTAGAAGAAGATGTTTTTCCTATTCGATTATTTATGGAAAAGAAAATCGAATTCCTACTCTCTATCTCTTTTTCTAAAAACCTTTCTTTGTATGCGGAAAGAGTAGGAGCCTTTTTCCTTTTTTCCGATACTCTCTGCTCTAAGAAGATTTTTTCTCAGTGTAGAGTTCTTGTGAGGAGGAATTATTCGAATCCTCCGATGCATGGAGCTAAAATCGTTTCTAAGATTTTACAATCTCCCTCTTTAAAACAACTTTGGGAGGAAGAACTTTTGCAGATGAGGCAAAGGATCCTTACGATGAAAAATAAGTTTGTAGCAGCTCTGTCTTCAGAGGGGAGTAAAAAAGATTATTCTTATTTATTAGGAAAGAAAGGGCTCTTTTTTTTCTCGGGTCTTACGGCAGATCAAGTAGCTTTACTTAAGAAAGAATACGGGATCTACATGACGGCAGATGGAAGGATTAATATAGCAGGTTTAAATCAAGAGAGTCTCTTTCTTGTGGCTCGTGCTATTGTTGCGGTGGGAGGCTGATCATGAGAAGCGTTAAGTGGTATCCTTATGTATATTTCATTATTTGTATCTTTTGTGTATGTAACATCTCTAAAACAACAAGCCAAAAAGCTCGCTTTTTTTGCATTGGATCTCTTTGTCCTTCTTGGGAGATATGTCATTTTTTTAAGGAAAAAGCCATGCTCGCTTTTTCCTCATCTTCGTTCCCTTCTTTAGTAACGGAAAGTAATTGGAAAGAACTGGAGGTTTTAAAAAGAGAAAATCAAGTTCTTAGGATGCAGCTTGAGAACATCAATGAATGGTTTTTGCATGAAGACCGAGTTGAAGAGCAGATGCATCGGTTACAGCAAGTGCAAAATGAAAAAGTCGGAGAGAATCTGCGTCTTTTTTATGCAAGAAGACAAGAGCAAATAATGAACATCCTTAAACTACAAATGAAGGCAGTGCCTGCGAAGGTTGTATATCGAGAGCCTTGTTCATGGAGTAGCTTTATTTGGGTTAACGTAGGGGAAAAACAAAATAAATCATTGCAAGGAACCTTTATAGGGAAAAATAGTCCCGTTGTTGTTGGTAATACGCTGATCGGATTTGTAGAAGAGGTTGGGATGGTTAGATCTAAGGTAAGACTTCTAACGGACTCTAAACTTATTCCTGCCGTACGTGCCGTTAGAGGATCCGAACAAAATTATATTGTAGCCCGTCAGATAGACGCCCTTTTACAAACTCTTCAAACAAGACAAGAGCTTTTTGCTTCAGAGCAAGAATCTAGGGATCTATTTTTACAGCTGCAGGAAGTAAGTTCCAGGACGGGGTATTTTTCAGAAGATTATTATCTAGCTAAAGGAGAGCTCTTAGGAAGTAGCCTTCCATTATGGCGATCTAGAGGGCAAGTTTTACAAGGGGTTGGATTTAATTATGACTTTCCTGATGAAGAAGGTCCTGCAAGAGATCTTAGAACGGGAGAGTCCCTATCGGAAAAGCACGGCAAGGGCGTTTCTTTGTTACGGATCGGAGACCTTTTAATCACAACTGGATTAGATGGGGTATTCCCTCCTGGATTTGAAGTGGCTATTGTAACGGAAGTGCATAGCCTACAAGAAGGGAGTAGTTCTTATGAAATTAAAGCAAAAGCTTTGGTGCAAGATTTTAATGAAATCCATACTGTTTTTATTTTGCCCCCTTTAGCTGGATAAATTTAAAGCTTTTAGTGGAATTGAATCTTTTGATAAGATCTTTCACTAGGTAAGAGCTAGTAGTAAATGTTCTTATAGTAAAAACAAGAAAAAGGATTTTTGTATGAAAAAAATGTTTATTGCGATGGCTTTGCTATCAATCGGTATCGTATCCGCTCAAGCAACAGAAGTTAAAAATATTGTTGAAGAAGTTCCACATTTAACTTGCAATTGTCCAGGTCATGATGTAAATACAACTGAAGAACAAGCTATAGAAGAAAAAGAAGATCCTTCTTTAGCTTGTTCCGAGTGTGATAAAGATCGCGGTGGTCGTAGTTAATAGTTATGTTAAGAGGCCCGTTGTAAACGGGCTTTTACCAGGGAGTTTTTTATGAAAAAAGCGGCATCAATGGTTGCAGTTATATCTATGTTGGGTTTTCTTTCTAGTTTCTCTTTCAGTGTAGAGGAATTTAGCAAAGATGGTTATATGGTAAATGAAGATTGCGGTTGCAATAAGAAGAAGAAAAAACCTAGTACACTCCCCCCTCCTCCCGTTAAAACCCCCTCCTTTCAGTAAAAATTCAAAAAGAGGAGAGCGGTTTTTCCGATTTCCTCTTTTTTCATTCTAAAAACATCAAGTGATTTTTTTAGCAATCTCTTGCTCTATATCCGCAAAGGATCTTTCCTCTCCAAATGCGTGAGTGTAAAGACTTTTTCTTGAAGCTTCTTTTTCTTTTTGATTAAACTCTAAAGTTTTTTGGATAAATGCATTTATCCCTTCTACTTCGGGGATAACCAATCCGCAAGGATGGAGCATGCTGAGGGCAGGATCCTTTTCCGTTAGGAAGTATAGGGGTCGGTTGAAGGCTAAAAAGTCATATCCTATGGAAGAGTAGTCTCCAATGTAAAGATCGCAGATTCGTAAAAGAGAGTAGATGGAGGGGAAGTTATTCAAGAAAATCACGCCTGGAACATTTTCATATAAGGAGGTGATGTAGTAGGTGTGGGCGGGATGAAATTCCTCTAGGAAGGGGTGTAGT
Source organism: Chlamydiota bacterium (assembly GCA_040389325.1). GTDB lineage: Bacteria > Chlamydiota > Chlamydiia > Chlamydiales > Rhabdochlamydiaceae > CAIJXB01. The sequence continues at coordinate 8,274 of JAZKAC010000172.1, forward strand.
TTGATGATAAGAGTAAAGTCATTTTTAAGTTCTTCTATTAACTTCTTTGTACAGGTGAAAAAAGAGGTAGGGTTTTCTCCGTCTTGCCAGGTAGGGGCGTAGAGAATGACTTTTTTAGCGGCATCTATTTTATGAGAAATTTGTTTTTCTACTAAAGAGTCATAAAAAGATTGATATTTGCGATAAAAGGGCAAGCGGTAGTTACCCGTCCTTACAAGAGATGTGATATGCCGTATCGCCCCCGTCTTTGTAAGTAAATCAACCATATGGTTTCCGTAAACTAGCGAGAGATCTTGATCTATAGGGTTTTTTATCGAGTGGCCTTTATCAGAGTTTCCGTGAGGGCAAAATACGAATCTCATCTCTTTTTTATGCAGCAAAGAAAATAGGGGTTTAAGCTCCATAGACCAGAATTTTCCGCTCTCAAAGATAACATCGAAATTTTCTGCTAAAAAATCCGTAGAGAGTTCTATGTGATCCTTTTTAATCGTTTCTATTTGAGGATAAAACGTTAGAGCCGAAGAGTAGGTCTTTTCTTCCGTTATAATCAAAGGCATGTTCATAAGATAACAGATAGGAGCCAGATGATCTAGGTAGGTGTCGGGGCCTGTAAGAATAGCTATGGTTTTTTTTTGCATATTAAGAACGTTGGGTACACGAGCTAAAGATTTTTTCTCTTAGTATACCAGGTTCTATTTCCTCTGCAAAGGTATATTGATAGACCTCTTGCCGGATGGAAGAAAAAAGAGCTTTATCTTCGGGTAGTGTATTTTGGATGATGGTGTAAAGATTGGGATAGTCACAAGGTTTAAGCTCCGTGCCGCATTGGTATAGATATAGCCCCAAGTCCGATTCTTTTGATCTTTTTTGCTGGTTAAGAAAAAACATGGGCTTTTGAAAAGCAAGAAAGTCGTAGCCTATTGAAGAGAAGTCTCCGATATAAAGGTCTACGATAGAAAGAAGAGGGTAGATGGGAGGAAAATCGTTTAAAAAAAGGATGTTGGGATGATCTTGAGATAGCTTTAAAAATGAATCGTAGAGCGCTTCATTTTTAAGAGCAAGGTTAGGGTGTGGTTTAATAATAAGATTCCACTCTTTAGGGAGGTTTTTTATGAGGTGAGGTGTCGCCTCATAAAAAGAAGAGGATTCTTCCCCGTCTTGCCAAGTAGGGGCATAAAGAAGGAGTTTTTTCCCAACGGGAAGCTTTTCTAAGATCTCTACTTGTAGCAGATTGTCGTAGAATGTTTTGTTTTCTAGGTAATAGCGTAGGCGAAAATTGGAGACCTCTACAGTAGATTTCAGTTGAGAAAAGGCCTTTTTCTGCTTAAGAAAATCAATCATTTTTTTTCCGTAGACAAGAGCTATTTCTTCTTTATCCAAGGCTTCCATGTGAGCTGACTTATGACCCTTGTCCGAATTGCCATGAGGACACCAGACACTATGGATTTTTTTTTTATGAAGGGCTTGAGAAAGAAAGAGGAGCTCATCCACAAGGATTCTTGGGGTGCAGACAAAAAGAACTTCCAGGCATTCCGTGATCTTCTCGGGAAGGGCTAAGGTGGGAATAGGGTAAACGGATACTTTAGGATAAAATAGGGATAGAGTCTCGGCAATCTTTTCTTCCGTAACAAGTAAAGGAATCCCTAAAAGACAGCAAAGAGGAGCTAGGTGATCGATGTAGTGCGGGGCCCATCCTTCGATGAGGCCCGCGCTAGGAGGCGTAGGGAAGGAATTTATTTGATCCATAGACTCTTTTTAAGGGAGGGTCATTAAAGAAATTTTTTTACGCGGGTTAACGGTTAATCGTTCAGGATAATGCATAGGATAAGGAATTGCAACAAGATGTTGAGCTCGAGTTAAAAGGTTTTCATTATGACTTGTTTGCAGGTGGATTTTTTGTAATAAGGCAAGGAGTTGATCCGTTAGGAAGAGGGAATCGCAAGAAGGCTCTTTTACATGAGTTTCCGCAGGAGGTCGGATATTGCGAATTTCCTTAATTTCTTCAATTAAAGTAAACCGATCCTGCATCAGTTGAGTCCAGCTTGGCTTATCTTGTCTTAATAAGCTCATCTCTTCTTGTAAGAAATTACCAAGCAGCTCTCGTAGAAGCGTAATTTCTTTTTGTATAGATTCTTTTAGCTTTTCTTCTAAGATCCCGGCAATAGTAGAGATAAAATGATCCATCTTCTTCTCCTTTAGGTTCTTTTCGGTTAGGTAGTAAATATAAGGAGCAAGAAACGTGCCAAAATGTAACTATCTTATAACCAATCTGGTTTATTTTTTTATCTGCTTGGATTACACTGTATGCACAGATTATTCATAGGAAGAAAATGACACGAACGCCACCCGAGAACCTAAAAGATTGGTTTCTTCAAGAAAAACGAGATTTCCCTTGGAGAGAAAGTCCTACTCCCTACGCAGTGTGGATTTCCGAGATTATGTTGCAGCAGACAAGAGCTAGCGTAGTAGTTGAATATTTTATAAAGTGGATGAAGCTCTTCCCTTCGATTGAAGCCGTTGCAAAGGCTCCTATAGAAGAGTTGATTAAAGCTTGGGAAGGACTTGGGTATTATAGTCGTGTTAGAAACATTCAGAAAGCGGCTATCGCTTTACAAGAAAGCGGGAAAGGTATTCCGTCTTCTTTGCAGGAATTACTCCTGATGCCAGGGATAGGGCCCTATACGGCAGGAGCCATTGCTAGTTTTGCTTTTCATCAAAAGGCTGCTGCCGTAGATGGTAATGTGGCAAGAGTCATGTCCCGTTATTATGGATTGGAAGGAGAGGTGAAAAGAAGTCTTTTAGAAGAAAAGACATTTTTTTTCTTAGAAGAAGAAGAGCCTTGGGTGGCGATGGAAGCTTTAATTGAGCTTGGAGCCACGCTTTGTCAAAAGAACCCTCACTGTAAAGATTGCCCTTTAAAGGCAAATTGTGAAGCTTATCTACAAGAAAAAACGTATGTAATTCCTGCCAAAAAGAAAAAGAAAGAATCCATACATTTACATAAGCAGGTAGTTATCATTATATATGAAGGAGAAGTGTTAATAGAAAAGAAAAAAGAGGGGCAAGTGCTTGGAGGATTGATGGAATTCCCATCGTTCCCCTACTCTAATGAGCAGGAGTTCATTCATACCTATTTTGCTCTCCCTGCCGAAAGGGGAGATGATTTGCCACAAGAAAAGCAATCTTTTACAAAATATCAAGTAGACCTTTCGCCCTCGCTTTTTTACGCTTTAGAAAAAAAAGAAGTGGAAGGATATATATGGGCTAAAATGGATTCTTTAACATCTTTGACATTTTCATCAGGACATAAGAGGATTTTACAACGACTTCTTGAGATTTAAATCATTGATAATTAACCGTGTATTTGGGTGCTCTTTTTTTCTTTATTATTAACGGAATTTAAAAAAAAGGGATCGTATGATACTTGCAGGACCCAATATAAGTAATTTTGTAAAAATGGAGCACAGTCATTCTTCCGAAATCAAGCATGACGGTAAAAATTTGTTAAAGGATTTAGAAAAAATACGGCAGACAATTGACAAGATGGCTAATGGTATTATTGGTGATGTGAAAGACAAAAAATCACTTAATTTTGAAAAAGTGAAAAGTGATTTTACAAATATTTCAAATAGAGTAGAAAGTCTTGTTCTTGATTTGATACATGAAGAGGCTCCAAAAGATTTAATCGAGAAGGCGTCTGCATTGGAAAATTTACTTAAAATCGAGCTGAAATCCATTAAAAATTCGAGCAAATGTTTAAAAAAAATTAATTTGCTAAGTAGATCGGTAGATTTTGTGTACAAAGATTTTAAAGTGTAGTTAGATTAGCCTCCGGTTTTTTACTTCGGAGGCTTTTTTAAATCTATTCTACTTCTTGCGGAAATATAGTATCCGTTAATTGGTGTAAGTAGATTCCCCCACAAGTGCCTATGACTAAAAATGTCAAGATGGGGAGGAAAACGGATAAGACAAGACCTGCAATGCCAAGAATCAATTGAGTTAGATCTTCTTGTTTATTAAAAAACATGGCAAAGCGTTGTATGAGTTCTGCGATTTTAGTCGAGAATAAAATGCCTAAAATGCCTCCGACGGCAGTAGCAACTGTCCCCCATCCATCAAAGAAGACAAAGCTAAAAAAGCAAGATAGAATCAGACTTAAACAAAAAAACACTTCGAATCGATGTTTTTTTGTAAAGGTTTCGATTTCTTTAACCGAAACTCCAGTTTTTGGTTTTTGTTCATCCATATAAAGTTCCTTATAAGGCAGCAAATGATGCCGTTTTTTTGTTATTGTAAGTTCTGAATTGGAATGTAGAGAGATGAATATTTTTTATCAACTTTTTTTTAAGAAAGCGAAGTAAGCGATTTTTTTTGCTTACGATAGCAACGAGATCTTACCTTAAATAAAGAACTCGAATTCATGTTTTTTCATAGAGAAAAGTTCGATTTAATATTTTGATAGTTAACTGTTGCGTTCATGATAGGAGAGTTTTTTTTAGGAGTGCTTTTCAAAAGTCATCTTCACATTCTGAAATTAAAAAAATATTTTTTTCAGAGTTCTCTTTGTTTTTTTCCGAAAATACCTTACACTTCGAAGGTGAAAATAGCAAAAAACTAGAGATTTTCCGTGTTTATTTTTTCTTCAAGCAAAATTCAAATAGAAAAGGTCTGGGCTCAATCTACGAGGTGGATCAGGTTGGCTACGTTTGCATGTTTTGCTTTGCTTGCAATCGGTACACTGGTTGCTCTTTGTACAAAATCGCCCTATGAAAAAATAGAATTTTCTCAACAGTTATCAACTTCCTCCATAAGGCCTTCCCTAGGAAAGATAGGGCAAGGGCCTCTTGCTTTACAAGGGTTTGTAAAAAAAACTTCTTTGCCCGACTTAACGCAAGAAATGGTTTTGCTAGCAAAAAATCCTCATCCCGAAATCCAAGGCAAAAAGGGAGATTTTCTTTTATATTTAAAAAGCTCAAGAAGTGAATATAAAGCAAAAAATGGAGAGCAGATCTTCTTAAGCTGCGATTCTTTGCCAGGAGGACTAGCTCCCGTGTATCGTTTTTCCGATCATAAGACTCCTCTTTGGATTAAACCCGAGTTTTCGGATCAGACTGGGATTTTACTTGAAGTTGGACTTTTTACTCGTTCAAAAGAAGATGGAGTCTTTCAAGAAGAAAAAACACGAATTATGTTGCAACCCGATCCTAAGGCTAGAAGGAGAGAAGAAACTCATTCTTATATAGAAATCTTAGAGAAGGCTAAATTATGGGGACAAGATGTGGTATTGGCTCGATTCGGAGCGGATAAATACAAGTCCTTAAAAGACAAAGTAAAATTAGAGGTTTTTCAACAAGGGAAAAGAGTTTTTTGTTTTTTAGGTAAAGGAGATCTTTTACGTTTTGATCAAGGGGAATGGATTCCGATTGACAAGGCAGAAGACGAAGAAGAATGTCCCGTAGCACAGGTAAAGAAAGTTGCTCCTAAATCAATTGAGTTGGAAGTTTGGGATCCTAATGCCTTTTACTCCTTTCCTATTAAATTAGAGGCAAGCATCCCTGCTTGGGCAGGAGGAAGGGGAGAGAGCTTACCTCAATCCATTCGATGGAAGACGGGCAACCGGGTGACGTGCTCTTTTGGAAAACGTAAGTATGTGATTAAAGAGGGTGATAGGCTTCTTAAAACGGAAAGAGGCTGGCGCCATTTAAGGCGATCAATTGATATAGAGGCTTATCTTTGTCATAAGATTCGTGGAGAGTTATTTATCTTTGAAGCGCTTGTAAAAGAACAGGGGAAGTTAATGATGAAAGGATTTTTGATAGACGAAATGAGAACGCAGGCGTGGCCTTTTTCCTCGGCAGTCACTCTAGATAATCACGTGACAAAAGCTTCTTCCCAAGTAGAAAAAAAACAAGCTTTTTTGAAAAAATCGGAAGCCGATTCGACTACATATCTTTTTCCTACTAACAAAAAAATGAATGAGGCTGGTTATGAATAAAGTTTTTTTGTTCCATTTTTGCGTAATTGTATTAAGCGTGTATCCCCTATCGAGTGATGCTGGCGCAGAAAATCAGCAAAAAGAGCAGATGGATGATTTGCTCGTTAAGGTGAATAAAGAGTTGATTTTCTTGCGTTCCGAGTTAATGGATCGTTACAATGCGATAGCTCTTTTACAAAAAAAACAAGCTTCGGAAAAAGAATATCAAAATCTATTGGACGAAGTTCGTGTTTTAAAAGTTTCTCTTCAGACGGTAGAAAATCAATGGAGAGAAGATGCGGTTTCCGAGTCTAAGAAAGAAGAAGAAGGGTATGCTCTTTGGGATCAAGAGGAGACGACCTTAGGCCAGCTTGTCATGGAATACGGAGCTTTGGACTTTTTATATATCGTTCCTCCCGAAATGGCAGGGGTAAAGCTTAACATGCACTCCCAGCTTCCCATACCGAGAGAGTCTTGGTCTGAAGTGCTGGAGATTATATTGGCCCATAACGGTATCGGATCCAAAAAGATTAATGCGTATACAAAACAACTCTATCTTCTTAAGCAAGATCCCTCTTTTATTCAGACTATTGCCTCCTCTACAGAAGATCTTTTACGAATCCCTAGTCAAACGCGTCTTTTTTATGTCTTCTCTCCGCCTCCCGAGCAAACAAAGAGTGTCTTTCAATTTTTTGAGCGATTTGCAGATGCCAAACAGACATTTGTTCATCAAATTGGCACAAAGGTAGCGATTGTTTCTTCTAAAGAAGAGATAGAAAAATTACTTAACCTTCATAAAATAGTATGGCAAAATCCTAACGGTAAAGTTTCTAAGGTAGTTTCCGTAACAAAAATGCCCGTAAAGGAAATGGAAAAAATCATTCTGTCTTTCTTTGGTGATTCTATTGAAAAAAATCGTCCCCCTTTTAACAAAGTAGAGCAAGAAGGGTTGGTTGTATTCCCTATGGGACAGGGGAACTCGTTAGTTCTGATCGGCCAAGAGGAAATCGTTGATAGAGCAGAGAAAATCATTAAAGATACGGAAGAGCAACTACAAAATCCTGCAGAGATGACAGTTCACCTTTATACTTGTAGACACAGCGATCCGACGGACTTATCCAAGATCCTGGAAAAAGTATATAGCGCCCTTTTAGTTGCCTCTACGGATGTAAAAGAAAGTACCGATTTTTCCTACAACCAACAAGGTTTTCCTTTCAGAACTCCCGATGGATATTCTCCTGCAGCTCCGATGCCAGTAGCCCCAACTCCTTTAAAAAACGGGAGCTCTGCTCAAGCTGAGGTAGAGTCGGGAGCTGATCATTTTATTCCCGATCCGAAGACGGGCAATCTTCTTATGGTAGTACGAAAAGATGTTTTAAACCGTATTAAGCTTTTATTAAAGCAGCTTGATGTTCCTAAAAAAATGGTGCAGATAGAAGTTCTCTTATTTGAAAGAGTTTTAACAAATGATGATAGCTTCGGACTTAATCTCTTAAAGATGGGAACAGGAAATAATGCCGTTAAGTATGCTTCTTTATTTGCTCCTACGGGAAGGGGCGTATTTGAGTATTTATTTCATTCTTCAAATGATTTTTTTGACTCCAAGCTAAGTTTTGCTTACAACTTTTTAATGACGCAAGAAAACATTCAGTTCCATGCAGCGCCTTCTGTCGTCACGGTAAATCAAACTCCCGCTACTATCAATATCGTGCAAGAGATCTCCATTAATAATGGAGCGGCTCCGATTGATACGAATAAAGGGATTGCTTTTGAGCAGTCTTATACACGGGCTCAGTACGGAATTAATATTAAGGTGACCCCGACGGTTCATGCTCCTGAGATGTGCGATGATCCTTCCAGAATGGAAAAAGGGGCTGTAACCTTACAGACGGATATTTCTTTTGATACCCCAAGACATAGTATAGATTCTAGACCTCTAGTAGACAGACGTCACATTGAAAATGAAGTAAGGGTCGTTGATGGGGAGACGGTTATTATTGGGGGATTAAGAAGAAAGTCCTCGGAAGATAGCCAGGAGAGAATTCCTTTTTTAGGAGAAATGCCCGGCCTTGGTAAACTTTTTGGCTCAACAAAGCTTAGAGATAGCAATACGGAGATGTTTTTCTTCATCACGCCTCATATTATCCCTGATCCGCAAGAGGCTTTAGAAAGAATGAGACTGGAAGAATTAAAAAAACGGCCAGGAGACCTCCCCGAATTTTTACAAAGAGTAGTAGACTCTCAAGACAAAGAAAGTAAAAAATTCTTTGTGAGAAGTTTGCGATTATTTTTTACAAACTAATGAGTGAGATGCCCTTGTCTATAGATCCTATTTTACTGCAGTGGAGTGAGCGATTCGGTATTCCTATTTTATCTAAGGTGACGCAATCGACATTTGTGCAATCCAAGACTTGTCTCATGCCCTATCCATTTGTAAAAAAAAGAGGGGTCTTACCCTTGGAAGAAAGAGAAGGGAGGATTGTTGTAGCAATTTCAAACCCGTTAGATTTAGAGGCTCTTGAAGAAATACGACAAGCTTTAGGAAAAGAGACGATCGAAGGATTAGCCTTAGCAAGTGAAATTGAAGAGGCTATTGAACTTTGTTATCATTCGGAATCGGATGCAACGGATTTAATGGCTAGCTTGCAACAAGATAGAGGCACGCTGCAGGTAGAGGATGTAGAAGGGTATGATCTTTTAGATCGCAAGGCGGACTCTCCCGTTATAAAGATCTTAAATGCTATCCTTTTAGAAGCCATTCAGCAAGGGGTTTCAGATATTCATTTTGATCCTTTAGAACAAGGATTAGGAGTGCGATATAGGATCGACGGTGTGTTGCAGATGAGACATTCTCCTCCAAAAGAATATCAATCCCAGTTGATTACTCGCATTAAAGTACTGTCCAGATTGGATATTGCAGAGCAAAGGTTACCTCAAGACGGTAGGATTAAATTACAAGTAGGCGGAAGACACATCGATTTTCGCGTTAGCACGGTGCCTTGTGTATTCGGAGAAAGAATCGTACTTAGAATTTTGGATAAAGCAAATGTTGTTTTAGGTCTTTCCAAGATAGGGATGAGATCTAATGTCCTAAAGAACTTTCAAAAACTAATCACCTTGCCTGAAGGTATCGTTCTTGTAACGGGGCCTACGGGTAGCGGGAAGACGACAACTTTATATAGCGCATTATCCGAGCTTAATTCTGCAGAAGTAAATATCATGACGATAGAAGATCCTGTAGAATATAAGTTGCAAGGCATGGCGCAAATAGGGGTAAATCATAAAATCAATTTAAGCTTTGCTACTGGGTTAAGACATATTTTAAGACAAGATCCAGATATCATTATGATCGGAGAGATTCGAGATAAGGAGACGGCCGAAATTGCTATTCAAGCTTCTTTAACGGGGCACCTAGTTTTAAGTACATTGCACACAAATGATGCGCCTTCTGCATTAACCCGTTTAATAGATATGGGCATTGAATCGTATCTTTTGACTTCTTCGATTGTAGGGATTATTGCGCAAAGGCTTGTAAGAACTCTTTGCCTATCTTGTAAAGAGGCGTATATTCCGTCTAAAGAAGAGTTGTTGCTCTTGCATTTGGATCCCGATGCTTTAGAAGGAAGATCTTTTTTTAAAGCAAGAGGTTGTCCTCATTGTTTTGAATCGGGATATAAAGGAAGACACGGAATTTATGAGCTCATGGTGATCACGCAAGCGATCAAGCAACAGCTTCTTCGTTCTGCAGATGCGCATCAGCTACAAGCTCTTGCTTTAGAGCTTGGGATGTCAAGTCTTCGTCAAGAAGGGGCTAAACTAGTTGTGGAAGGGATCACTTCTGCAGAAGAAGTTCTTAGAGTCACTCGCGGCTTTGAAGGGGAATAAGGGGATAACTTATGGCACTATTTCAGTACAAAGCAATAGGGGTTGGCGGAAGGGCTGAAAAAGGTGTTATTGACGCAGATTCCTTAGTGATGGCAAAAGAACGGTTGAGAAGAGAGCAGGTCCTTATAACGGATATTTCTTCCTTGCAAGAAGATAAAAAAAAAGTAATCCTTTCTCCTACTCAGCTTCTAGCCTTTACAAGAGAGCTAAGTCAACTTCTTAAAGCAAAGCTTCCTTTGTATGAAAGCTTGTTAACCATCGAAGAAAAACAGCGAAATGCAAAAAATCATGCATTGTTTGTAGACCTTTGTGACCGATTAAAAAATGGATATAGTTTTTCTTCGGCATTGAGTCACTATCCCGAGACATTTAATCCGATTTATCTATCCATGGTATTATCTGCAGAGCAAAGCAGTTCTTTATTTGAAGCTTTTGATCAACTCACTTTTTTGATCTCCAAGCAACAGAAGTTAAAAAAACAGCTTACGTCATCGCTTGCTTACCCAGCTTTTTTAGGCGGATTTTGTTTTCTTGTCGTTGTAGCCCTTTTTTTCTTTGTCATTCCCTCCATGAAAGAGCTATTAGAAGATAGGAAATTGCACCCCCTTACGCAAACGGTTCTTTTTGTTAGTAATTTTTTAAATGCTCACGGCTTTTTACTGCTTTTTTCTGGGATCGGTTTTTTGTCAGCGGCCTATGTCTCCAGCCGATCCCAAATCGTTAGAAGAAAAATTAGTGAAGGGCTTTTACGACTTCCTTTTTGTAAGAAAATAATTTTAGAGTCGGCTCTTGTTAGACTGTTTCGGACGATGACCATGCTCCTTTCAGGCGGTGTTCCGTTAGTGGAGGCTCTTTATTTTTCTAGAAA
>JAZKAC010000172.1:19010-28037 GCA_040389325.1 Chlamydiota bacterium
CGTAGGAAATTGCCTTTTAGAAGAGCTGCTTTCTAAAACGGAAAAGCAAGTCATAGAGGGAAAGAAAATCAGTGATCTTTTTTCCGAGTCCGCGTTCATCCCTCCGCTTGTGATTCGTATGATAAAAATTGGAGAAGAAACGGGCAATATGGTCGGTATGATGCAAAGTTTAGCAGAAATTTATGAGGAAGAATTAGATAAAAATCTTTTGCAACTTGTAACATTTTTGCAACCAGCTGTATTATTGTTTTTGGGTGGGGTTGTCGGATTGGTTGTGTTATCAATTCTACTCCCCTTAACGGATGTAAGTTCATTTATATCATCATAATTTATAGGAGATGTGAAGTGTATAAGCGAAAGAAGAAGGCAATTACTCTTTTAGAAATCATGATTGTGATTTTTTTAATCGGATTGATTGGAAGCGTGATCGGTTATAACGTGAAGGGGAGTTTGGAAGAGGGAAAGGCCTTTAAAACAGAACAAGGTGCTTTGCAAATCCAAGATATCCTTTCCTTAGAGGCTTCCGATGGAACTCCTTTAGAAGAAGTTGTTGGCAATGCGGAGTATTATTTAACTCGTTCAGGTCTTTGCAAAGACCCAAAAAAACTACTTAAAGACGGATGGGGCAAAGAGTATGTAATGACCGTTAATAAGAAAGGAACCATTATTAAAATTGCTTCACCTGCCTTAGCAGCACATAAAAAGAAGAAGTTGGGTAAAAACCCGACTAAGCAGCAAGAGGCTGCCGCTAAAGAGAAAGACGAAAGTGAAGATGATCAAGAAGAGAGTTAAAAAAGCTTTTACACTTCTTGAGATTTTGGTATGCCTAGCTATCATAAGTCTAGTGAGTGTCCTTGTCGGAACGAAAGGACATCAGCTACTTTCGTATCATCAGTTTAGGTCTATCTCGCAGACTTTTTTGTTGGACCTAGGCCGTTTTCAAATTCTTTCCATGTCAAGCGGCTCCGATGTCGTATGTAAAATTACAAAAAATGCTTCAGGCTGTTTTATACAGTGGAAAGCGGACGCCCCCCTTCCCGTTGAGCAGGGGGCTTTATCTTACGAATTAAAAGGGGTGGAGAAGATGCAATTTCAGGGGAAAGTAGTAAAAGAGCTTGAATTTACTTTATTTTCTTCTGGGAGGATCTTCCCCTCTTCACTTATTACTTTTGTTTCTAAAAAAGATGACAGGGCTCTAAGCGTTGATCTTGCTTATCCTTTTTATATAAAAGAGGGATTGGCAAAGAGTTCTTTTATAGGGACGGCACCCCTTTATCCCATCAGAAAAAAAGATGTTGTTGACAAATAATTAATTTAATCCTTAGTTTGAAGACAATACCATTATATTAGGAGATGGGTATGTTACATGCTATGTGGTTAGGAAGTGTGTTTGGTCCTTTTTTGGTCATACACGGTCTTTGGATGTTACTTTGCAGATCGGCTCTTATGAAAGCTGAAACATCGGTTAAAAATTCTCCTGCTTGTTTTCATATAATTGGAGTGATCCAGTTATTAGTTGGACTTGCAATTGTTAACACCTGCTGTATGGGGCCTATTCAAGGGGGCTCACTTTTAGTGGCAGTGCTTGGTTGGGTACTTATCCTTCGCGCCGTTCTTGCCTTCTTTGTGCCTAAACTAGTGTTAAAGACATTGGGAAGTGCAAAGTGGAACGCTTGCGTAGCTATTATTACCTTGGTTTGGGGTATAGCTATTTGTTGGATGGCTTTTTCTTGAAAAAATAATATTTAAAGTTTAGAACTGTATATTTTAAATTTTATGTTATTCGAAATTTATAAAATAGAGAGCTCTTGAAATATAGTTTCAAGAGCTCTTTTGTTTTTTAGTCTACATTCATAGGATGAAATTCTTCAATAAGAGCTTGTGGGAAAGAGGGGGATCTTTTATCCTGACTCTTAACTTTTTTAGACTTGGTGAGGAGTTCCATGACAAAAAAAAATATTATCTTTCTTTTGATGAGTAGCTTATGTGTAGCATCTTGTTGTTTTTCTTCTCAGATAGAAGAAGTAATTCCCGTAGCGGAGCAGTTGCAGTTAAGGCAGACAAACTGGAGGCCTAAAGTAACCGTATATCACCCAGGGGGAGCTCCTGAGACGGTCATTTTTTTTGAAGATACTCAAAATGGAGAATCACTTCCCGTTAAACAGATTAAGTTTCATGAAAATGGGGCTCCTGCTAACGAGATGGATTTGATCCTTGTAGCGGAAGGTTCTGCAGGACATAAAGCATGGAACAATACTGTCGTTCCTCACGGTTTGGGCATTTCTTATTTTGCGGATGGCAAGTGTGAAAAGATTGTTCATTATGATCGAGGCGTTCTTCACGGTAAAGTTCAAATTTTTCATCAAAATGAACAGTTAAGAGCAGAAGGCTGCTTTAATCAAGGCGTACAGTGTAATAAGATTTTTTCCTATTTTGAAAATGGAGACAAGCTGGAAGAAGGAAATTACATAAACGGTAAATTGGAAGGGGATCTATGTCGCTATTTTCAAAACAGCAAAAGACAATCGATCGTCCCTTATAAAAATGGGGTCCCTGACGGCAACGCAATAGAGTGGTTTGAAACGGGATCCATGAGAGCGAGCCTTCGATATTCTAACGGGGTCTTACATGGCGACGGAGTAAATCCTGCGAAGATCGTCTATAACACGGAGCGCTCCATTATAGAAGTTCAAGATTTTAGAAACGGGACTCCCGTAGGAACTCATTTCAGCTATCATGATAACGGAAAAGAAGCCTATAAAATTGCTTATAAAGACGGAAAAAAAACAGGGAAAGAGCAGTGGTTTTCAGGTGAGGGTAAATTACTCGGAGAAGGTGAATATAAAGAAGGCCTTCCCGTCGGTAAGCATTATAGAAACTTTGAAACTGGGAAGCCTTCTTTCATAGCTATTCATAATGCTGAAGGGGTTTTAGTTGAGCCCGTACAAGAATTTTATCAAAACGGAAATCCTAAGGCGACTTATCTTATTAAAGAGAAGAAGCGAGAAGGTGAGTTTAAAGAGTGGTATGAAGATGGAACTCTTAAATCGGAATTTTTCTATGTCATGGGAGAATTTGAAGGAGTTCAAAAGGAATATTACCCCTCTTCCAAGATTAAGATGAAAGCTTCTTATAAGAATAAGGTAAAGGACGGTCTTTATGAAGAGTGGCATGAAAACGGGACTCCTTCTTTACAGGTAAAGCTTTCTCAGGGCGTTAAGCAGGGCATTACGAAGTCTTGGTATGAAAATAAGCAAATAAAAGTAGAAGAAAACTACAAAAATGACCTTTTAGATGGACTTCGCAAAGAGTGGCATAAGAACGGAGTTCTTAAATATTCGGGCGGTCTTCTCAACGGAAAGAAACATGGTCTTTTTGAAGAATGGGATGAGAACAAAGGACTTCTTTTACACGTGCGATATGAAAATGACGTTCCCGTAGGAGAAGTTAAGACCTGGTATGAAAAAGGCAAAGTCAAAGAGATCTTGCATTATGAAGGCGGAAAAAAGAATGGAGAGGTCTTAGAATACTACCCTACAGGCGGGCTAAAGGTTCACGCTCAATATAAAGAAGATCAGGTCCATGGAAAGATGGAATCTTGGTATGAAGACGGAAGCCTTTGGCTCTCAAAAAATTTCGAGAACGGGATTGCGGTTGGAGCTCAAAAAGAGTTTTATCCTAAGAGCGCTAGAGAAGAAGGGACCGAGTCTCAAATAGCAAAAATATTTTTTCATGATAGTCAAGGAAGACTTGAAGGAGAGCAGAAGACTTTTCATCCAAATGGAGCCTTACAAACTAGTATATCTTTTGCGCAAGGTGAGCTAAACGGAAAAAAATCTCTTTGGGATGATAAGAATGCTTTATTGGAAGAAGCTGATTATAGAGAAGGTAAGCTAGAGGGAAGATCCTATCAAAAGCTTCAAGACGGAAGAGAAGTCATCTACCATTTTGCAGGCAACCTTAAAAATGGCCCTCATGAAGTATATTACCCGATGCATGAAACGCTTGGTAAGATAAAGGCGATGGAAGTAGTCTTTGATAAAGATCTACCTTCTGGAGACTTTATAGAATACGACCCATCAGGATGTAAGGCGGGAGTCACTCCTTATGTTCTTGGTAAGAAAGAAGGAAAAGCAAAGGCTTTTGGTCCTAAAGGCAACGAAACTAAGGTTGTTGAATTTCATGATGACAAGAAAAACGGTTTTTCCATGGAGTACTTCCCTAACGGCAAATTGTATAAAAAAGTTCTTTTTAAAGATGATTTGCAAGAAGGGGAAGAAAAAATCTACTTCCAAAATGGCAAGCAATCTGGAATCGTAAAATACAAGAACGGACAAAAAGACGGAGTTCATAAAGAGTGGAATGAACAAGGAGTCCTTGTTTTTGAGGCAACGTATGTAGCCGGCAAAAGAAGCGGAAAAATGAATAAATATTTTGATAACGGCAAGCCGTATCTTACACAAATATTTGTTGATGATGAGCTTCACGGCCCTAAGCTTTCTTATGACCAAGATGGAAAGGTTGTAGAAAGTTACTACGAAAAAGGGCAACGTATCCGTTAACCCGCTTTCTAAAAAGAGCCTCTTTTCGGAGGCTCTTTTTTTATTGTATCACCTAAGAGAGGCTCATGGAATTTCTTTTGCAGATCCCCTCTCGGTATAAGACCATCTTCAGTGCCTATCTTTCTAGAGCTATCATCCTACTATGTAAATTTATAACGGTTCCTATTTTACTTCTTTATTTGCCAAGAGAAGAATATGCCGTTCTTGTTATTTTAGGGGGCTTGGAAGGTTGGTTTTTTTTATTGGATTTTGGGATGGGGTCTAGCGTTCAAAATACACTTGCTGAAAATGAAGTAACGGCCATAGAGGAAGGACCTTTTCTTAAAACAACTTTTCTCATTAGTCTATGTTCTTTAATAGTCGGAGCTTTTTTTCTCTATCAACTATCTCCTATCCTTTCTTCTTTTTTCTTACATAAGATAGGACCTATAGAAAATTTACGAGAAGTCTTTTTACTTGTCGGATGTTTTTTTATCTTAGGCACCTGGGGCTCTATTGGGGGGAAGGTCTTGCTTGCAAGGCAAAAAGGATATCAAATGTATCTTGTGCAAAGCGCTGCCCATCTTATTTCTTTAAGTTGCATAGTAAGCTTCGGTTTTTTAGGAAAGCTATCTTTATCCTCTGCCTTAATTTTTAGTTTGGGTATACCATCAGTAGCTTCTTGTCTTTTGGCTATAAAGGTCTTTTACAAGGTGAGTTGGAGCGGATCTTTTCAATGGGACATGCTTAAAAGAGCTAGGGGATTTTGGCTTTTTGCGATCATGGCTGCTTTAGTTTCTTTATCCGATTCTGTAATCATAACCAAGACCCTATCCATAGAAGGAATAATAGAGTATAACCTTCTTTGTAAGATCTTTGGCGTAGCTTCTTTTGCCTATGCGGCCTTTATCCAGGCTCTTATGCCCGAGTGTAGCCAGCAGTTACTAATGGGGAAGGTAAGAGAAGTAGAGCAAACCGTCTATAAACATTGCTTTATAGGTATTTTGGGTGTTTTGCTATTTACCTGTTTTGTGTTAGGTCTATCTCCTTTTATAGAAAGAGCTTTTCATATTTCTTTAGGATGGATAGGTATTGGTGCCTTTAGCCTATATCTTGCGACTAGAGTCATTGCAGACTTTTATGCTATGGCCTTACAAAGCCATAGCAAGCTCACCTCTTTTTTTTATTTAGTTCCTATCCAAGCGGTGTTAAGTTTAAGCTTGCAGTATTTCCTTTCTCTTAAGTTTGGGATAACGGGCATTTTACTTGGACTTGCTCTTTCTTATGCGTTAACCGTATGTTGGGCACTTCCTAGACAGTTAAGGCAGCTACGATATGGATAACGGTAAAATTCTCTTTGGAAGATTCGCTCATCTTTTTTTCTATATATATGATCCCATCGCGTATTTCATCCGATTTTGTTTTCCCGATAAGATCAAAAAATCTATTCCCGAGAATCCTAAGATCCTCCTTTGTTGCTGGGCTTCTTTAGGCGATGTCCTACTAGCTACTTCCGTGATCCCCTATATTCGAGATAAGTGGCCTTTGGCAAGAATAGGTTTTTTATGCGCCCCTTCTTCTTTTGCCGTGATAGAAGGGCTTAAAGGAATCGATCATGTGCATCAAGTCCCTAGTTGGATGGTGTTAGGTCAAGGTAGGGTAAGGAACCTATTCTCTTTAGTATTCCATTTTTTTACTATCTATCCACGAAGGATAGAAGAGATAAAAAAAGTGGGATACGATATGAGCATCGAACTGCATCCCTTCTTCCCAAATAGCATTCCTTTAATGCGTAGGGCTAAGATCAATAGAAGGATAGCTTTTAGAAGTGGGGGGTATGATGTATGGATAACGGATCCCGTTGATCTTGTAACTTTGGGAAGGTATCTTCCTAAAGTATATCCTCTTCTTTTAAAGAAGGTAGGGATAGAGGTTAAAGATGAGGTCTCATATTCCCCTAAGATACATCCTAAGGGCAGGCGTAAGGTTGTTTTGCATATGGGGACATCAGATCCTCGTAAAGCCTGGCAAAGCTCTTATTGGGGCTCTTTAGGAAGGGCGTTACAAGAAAAAGGATATGAGATAGTCCTGACGGGAAAAGGAGAAAAAGACCTGGCTTTGATTGCAGAATCCAAGATAGCGTCTTTAGGAGAAAATCTTTGCGATAAGTTAGACTTTCAAGGGTTATCAAAGATATTGGAAGAGGCTGCCATGGTTATCTCCATAGATTCACTTCCCGTTCATCTAGCAGCTATGCATGGCACCCCTTTTATCGGATTATATCTTTATAATGCGAACGTAGAGCTCTGGCTTCCCGAAGTATCTAATTGCTACCTTCTCATCCACAATAGATGTATGAGAAGATGTAAAGAAAAGAGCCATCCTAGGGCAATCTATCTAGAAGAGATTATACCTTCCGATGTAGTATCTTATGCATGTCAACTTCTAGGAGAGATCTCATGAGTGCTTTACTATCCATTTGTATCCCCTCTTATAATAGAGCTCATTGTTTACCTGATCTTCTGCACTCCATTATAAGTCAATATGATGAAAGGATAGAGATCGTTATTTGTGATAACGGCTCTTCTGATGAAACGGAAGAGGTAGTCCGTAGCTGGCAAAAGCTCTATCCGCACATTATCTATGAGCGTTTTGCAAAAAATGTAGGTCCTGATCGCTGTTTTTTACGAAGCGTGGAGCTTGGATCCGGTACCTTCTGTTGGCTTATGGGGGATGATGATATCATAGAACCCGAAGGGCTTAAAAAAGTATTAGAGTCACTTGATGATTCCCTGACGGGAATCACCGTCAATAGAGCAGCTTATGATCTATCTTTGCAAAGAAGATGGATGGAGCCCGCTCAAGGAAGGGATCAAGATAGGTTATTTCAAGACGCTGCTTCCTGCTTTTCTTCTTTATTTGTTCTTTTCGGATTCCTATCCGCTCAAATCATAAGAAGATCCCTTTGGTTATCCATTGTAGAAGAAGAGGATGTGTCCTTATATTTTAATGCCTACGTGCTCATTTACATCATTGGACGGATGATCCAAAAGAATCCGAACTGGTTATATATTCACACCCCTTGCGTCGGATGGAGGAGCGATAACGATTCTTTTGCGAAGCAGCTTGGATCCCACGGGCGTTTTACCCTCGACATCCTCGGCTATAAAGTTATCGCCAAAGGTCTTTTTAACAACCAAAAAAGACTTCATATAAAGATCATGAATAAAGTGTGCTCTTTGCACTTTTTAGGTCACGTACGCAAGATAAAGCTATCTTCTCAAAGAGACCTCCCCATAAGAAAGACCTTCTTTCTTTGTCTTAAACACCTCACCAAGATCCCGAGCTTTTGGTATAAGTTACTTCCCGTTCTGCTTGCTCCAAGAAGGATGCTACTTATTTTAAGACCCTTATATCGATACTGTAAGAAAAAAGCAATGGTGACATCGGATTAATTTCATAATATATCTATTTTTAATCAGTTAAAGACCTAGTTGTTTTTTTTATCATTTTTTTGAGCTAAAAAAATTAACAATTAAGGCCGTTTGTGATATAATTATATTTTTAATTATAGGTGATAGATGTCAATTAGTACAAATAAGATGAATTACGATAATGTTAAGAAGTATTACGAGGCTTCCGATGCTACAGAGGGCAGTAACCCCGTATTTAATTACGATACATATAGTAGTGTAGGCAAGGCACTAAGGATGGCATGTTCTCCTTTAACTGCAATTTATAATGTATTTCATTCGAGTATGGGCTATGTGGGGATCCCTGCCACAATGAAGACTTGGGAGAACGAAAATCCAGGCTCTACCGATGAGTGGAGTCATAAGTGTTTTACTCTTGATGTTGATGGATATAAAATAGATGCGACGATTTTAGGGAATAGGGGAGCATCATCTTCAAAGAGATGGGTGTTAGGATCTTTTGGGAATGGGGGATGTTATCAAGAAGAAATGTATGATAGTAAATATTTTAAGCCGCTTTTAACCGAATTAAAAGCCAATGCAATTGTATTTAACTATACAGGAGTTGACAAGAGCTCCGGTCCTCCCAATAGAAAGGCGATGGCAAAAGCTTATGAAATTATGCTTAAGATCTTAGAGGATAAAACGGATGGATTAGGAGCCGAAGAAATTGTTGGATATGGACATTCTATAGGCGGCGGAGTTCAAAGTGATGGAATAAAAAATCATAAATTCAAACCTACTATCAAGTATGTTTTCATTAAAGATAGAACCTTTTCTAATGCAAGCAAAGTTTTTGGCAACTGTTCTTTTACTGTTTTGGATTTTAAATCATTAAAATGTGCGTATGGAATATTAGAAATAGATAAGAAGTTTTGTATTAGTTAAAAAATCGGATAATTTTGGATATTTCTTAGGATTTTCCTGATAAACATCTAATGTATAGACACCATAAATATTAAATTCTTCATTTTTTTTAATAGATTCTATATTCTTCTCAGCTACCATACTAA
>JAZKAC010000173.1:0-2327 GCA_040389325.1 Chlamydiota bacterium
TCCTTCTAAACGTTTCAAACAGTATGAAATTGAATTCATCTACGGATTCTAATCCATTCTAAAAAGGATGAAGAGAGCGTTCTCTCTTCATCCTTTTTTATTATTCATCTTTAAAAAATATTCCAACTTCGATAACTTGTAATTAAATTAAAATTATTTACAGGCAAAATCTATTTATGTTTTTAAACAGACCTGAAGCAGGCAAGCTGTTAGCCAATGCCCTGCATCATTATTTTGGGAAGGATGTGATAGTCCTAGCTCTTCCAAGAGGAGGAGTTCCCGTCGCTGCAGAAATCGCCTTTGCTTTAAAAGCTCCTTTAGATCTTATTTTTGCTCATAAAATCGGTCACCCTCTTCAAGAAGAGTATGCAATAGCTGCCGTCAGTGAGGGAGGGGCCATGGTAGGTCATCCTGAAGAATTAGAGCAGGTAGATAAAAAGTGGCTGGAAGAAGAAAAAGAAAAAACTTACAAAAAAATGATGCTGCAAAGAAAGCTTTACTTACAAGAAAGAAAAAAACCCGATTTAAAAGATAGAGTTGTTATTTTAGTGGATGATGGAGTGGCAACTGGGTTAACTCTATTAGCTGCGATTTTCGAGGTTAAACAGTTTGCCCCTGCTAAATTAGTTATAGCAGTTCCCGTCGCTCCCCAAAATACGGCAGATAAGATAAAAGAGCAGGTAGATGAACTTATCGCCTTACAAGTAGATCAAGATGGGCTTTTTTTAGGATCCGTCGGAGCCTATTATCAAGAATTTCCTCAAGTTCAAGACCAAGAAGTTATTGAGCTATTAAAGCAAAATAAGCAGATAAACTTATGAATCTTCTATTCTCCTTTTCTTTTTATGAAGAAATGGCTCGAGAAATACTGAAATCCCCTTTTTTTTCAAGAGGAGATTTCGATTGCAGTAGGTTTAGCAACCAAGAGCTACACCTTATGTTAAAGACCCCCGTTTTGGGTCAAACTTGCATTATACTGGGGTCGATCTCCCCTCCTGAAATCAACTTATTTTCCTCTATGATTTTAGCGCATACTCTAAAAAAAGAGGGGGCTAAGAAGTGTGTGGCTCTCATCCCCTATCTAGCCTATACAAGACATGAACATGAAGAAGCGGCAAAGAGTCAAGTCACGGCTTTAGTGGGCAAACTTTTGTTAAGTTCAGGAGTAGATCAAATTATTACGATAGATATACATAGCAAGGCGGCCGCAGA
This sequence comes from Chlamydiota bacterium, assembly GCA_040389325.1. Lineage (GTDB taxonomy): Bacteria > Chlamydiota > Chlamydiia > Chlamydiales > Rhabdochlamydiaceae > CAIJXB01. The sequence goes on from JAZKAC010000173.1 coordinate 1,213, forward strand.
GCTATTTCCCTTGCCGATTCATTCACTTTTCCCTGCCAAGATTTTTTCTGATGAACTAAAGCGGATTTCATTTATCCCAGATGCGATCATTTCCCCTGATGAAGGAGCCTTAGAGCGTTCTAAAGAGGTAGCTAAGGTCTTAGATTCTTTAATTCCTGTATTGGCTATGTATAAAAAAAGAGAAAATAACGGATTGGTACATTTGGATTTTATGGGCCCCATCGGAAAAAAAGTCTTGATTATAGATGACATACTAGATACGGGAGAGACTCTTATTTCTGCGGTTAGAGTGTTAAAAGCTTTAGGGGCTCAAGAGATCGTCGTTATGGTTTCTCATGGACTTTTTACGGGAGATTTCTGGAAGCAGCTTTTTGAGCTGAATGTACAAAGAATCTATTGTACAAATACCACGTGTCCTCCTCGAGAAAAAACAGAAAAATACCCTATTTATTTTTTATCCGTTACTTCCATTTTACAGGAGTTTTTATGCAGTCATCAGTAAGACGGATCCCTATAGGATCCTTTTTCCTTGAAGGGATTCTTTCGATCCCTTTAGAAGCTCAAGGGATTATTCTTTTTGTCCACGGAAGCGGTAGCAGTCGACTTTCTCCAAGAAATAATTTTGTGGCGCGAGTTTTAAACGAAGCTCACTTTGCAACTTTTTTAGTAGACCTTCTTTCTAAGGAAGAAGATCTAAACTATGAGACTCGTTTTGATATCGATTTACTCACAAAAAGAGTTGAAAAAATGATTGATTGGATAAAACAAGAAGAAGGAATAAAAGAGCTTCCCTTAGGTCTCTTCGGGGCCAGTACGGGGGCAGCAGCAGCTATACAGTCTGTAATTACAAAAGAAAAAGAAGTTTTAGCTATAGTTTCTCGAGGAGGAAGGCCTGACCTTGCAAAAGAAAGCTTGCCCTTAGTTAAAGTCCCGACTCTTCTTATTGTAGGAGGAGAGGATGGGGAAGTGATAAAGTTAAATGAATACGCTTACTTAGCATTGCAGGGGGTGAAAAAGTTGGAAATTATTCCGCATGCAACGCATCTTTTTGAAGAACCTGGCTGTTTAGAGCAAGTAGCCGAGTTGGCAAAGAACTGGTTTTTTTCTCATCTTAC
>JAZKAC010000174.1:0-10370 GCA_040389325.1 Chlamydiota bacterium
GCCGAGACTGCGGAGGTACATTATGAAGTCCTTTACCTGTCGGGATGATCGCGTGGTGGTCGGTTACCTTCTTATCATTAATGATACGATTTGAAAAGGAAAGGTTGCCAAGATCCAAAAGCTCGATCTCCTTACCTTTAATCTGTTTTAAATGTCCTAGGGTTTCCGTTACCTGTCCTTTCATATCGGCCGTTAGGTAGCGAGAGTCGGTACGGGGATAGGTGATGAGCTTTTGCTCGTAGAGCGTTTGGGCAATTTGTAAAGTATCGGCAGCCGACATCCCGAACTTCCGGTTCATATCTCTTTGTAATTCCGTTAAATCATAAAGAAGGGGAGGGTGTTCATTTTCATTTTTGCTCGTAACCTTTTCTATCATGAGGGGATGATCTTTTATTTTATTACAAATTACCTCGGCTGCCTCTTTTGAGGTGAAACGATCTCCTTTGAACTTGAAATCCACGTCGTTATACTTGGTAAAAAGCTCCCAGAAGGCTTCCGGTTTAAAGTGGCGGATTTCATCATCACGTCTTGCTATCATCGCTAAAACGGGTGTTTGCACTCTGCCGACGCTCCAAAGCGTCTTAAAAGCTCCGTAACGTACCGTAAGGTTTCTTGTGGCATTAAGTCCTACGATCCAGTCTGCTTCACTTCGGCACCTTGCTGCAGCGTATAGGTTGTTGTAATCACTACCCGGCTTAAGATTTTGAAAGGCGGCTCGAATCGCCTCATCCGTTAAAGAAGACAGCCATAGTCTCTTCCACGGTTTTTTCTCACATTCCGTCATAGTGAGGATATAGCGAAAGATAAGTTCTCCTTCACGTCCCGCATCCGTTGCGCAGATGAGTTCATCTGCAGCTTTTAATAACTTTTTTATGGTAGCAAATTGTTTGCGGATCCCTTTATCGTCGACAACCTTCAACTCAAATGCTTTTGGGATAAAAGGAATGGTTGAAAGGGACCATCTTTTCAAGGCGGGGTCGTAGTCTTCGGGGTTTTTTAAAGAGATGAGATGACCAAAAGCCCAGGTGACCTGATAATCATTTCCTTGGAAGTAGCCGTCATACTTTTGATTTGCTCCAAGATGCGCTGCGATATCGCGTGCAACGGAAGGTTTTTCTGCTAAGACTACTTTCATTTTTTTGTCGCGGTAATAAGTTGTTAAAAAGCATATTGTGGCATTAGAAAGCTCATTTTTGCAATGGAAAAGGGACGGGTTTTTTTTGAGGACTTTGACCTTGACACTTCGTTTCTTCGGGCGCTACGGGGATCTCCACCTTAAGAGGGAAGTCTTCTGTGTAGTAAGAGGAGATGAATAAAGGTCCAAGCTGTCTTAAAGGTCCAAACCCTAGTCTTTGTCCATTAAAATAACTGTTGATGAATAACGATGAGCGGAGGAGGTTAAAGGCAAGCCTTGTCGCTAGATTGCAGTTGCTGATGAGGCTTTTATTAAAGATGAATATGCAAGGGGGATTTGTGGGATCAAGTACTATTAAGTTTTTCTCATACGAAAACCCTGAGAGGGCGGCTAGGGCTTTAGCTCCTATTACGATGGGGTCCGTACGGTTTGCCGTATTTAAAGCAACGGGAGCGTTTTGTGCTCCTAAAGTGCCATTTAAAGCATTAATGAAAACTTGTCCCGTAGAGCTTACGAGAATGTTTTGTCTTTGGGTTCCGATTGTTATGGAGCCGTGAGCTATTAAAGAGATGTTATCCGTTTCTATGATCCCGTTTAGAATAAGGCTTCCCGTCTCGATGGAGACTCCTTGAGAGGATGTGGTTGCTATGTTTCCTGTAAGGGTTGTCCTTCCGATTTTACTCGTGAGTGTAAAATCAGAAGATAGAACATTGCCTACGGATAAGCTTTGATTCGAACCTATGACAACGTGATTTAAAGGGGTAATGAGCCCCGTCTCTCCTAAGGAGATGAGATCTCTTGATGTCGTTTTGAGGGTAAGGGATTGTGTGTAAGGAGAGGTTCCGTTTACAACAGGTATTCGGGTATAAGAAGAACCGTCTCCTTGAAGAATGGTAAAAGTTGTTAAAGGAAGGGTCAATGTAATAGGGGTAGTGAAATTAATGGACCCCGAGAGGGAAGTGATGTTTTGTACGGAAGCCTCACTTGCCTTGATGAGAGTGAAGTTATATATGGGATTTAAAGATCCGACATCTCCTAAGGATATAGATCCTGCGCTACCTGCATCTAACGTAAGAGATGAGGGAGTTGAGGAGGCATCAACGGTTCCTAAGGTGATGTCGGCACCGAGTCCCGAGGCCACCGTGCTGATAATGCCTTCTCCTTCTACATACAAAGCTCCCAAGATAGTGATGGGATTGCTACTTGTAAAAAGAGTGCTTAAGGTGATCTGACTACCAGAGATCGTAACGGGGCCAAAAGGGTTTAGATCTCCTAATGTATTTAAAGTTACATTTCCTAAGCCCGCAGTGAGAGTTAACGATTCCAAATTGTTATCGGTATTCATTCTGCCTATAACAATGTCGGCTCCACTCGATCCGCTGCCTGTCGTATCTAAGGTGATAGAGCCTAAGATCAGAGTTTCTAAATTAGTGATCTCGATGGGGCCGCTTATGGTGGTGATATCGTATTCTAAGGTCAAAGCCCCCACGGTTCCTACAGGTGCTTGAAAAATTAATCCCGCCCCCGAAACGCTCATGGAGATAGGAACTTCTTGTAAGATGGTGTTAGCGCAAAGCGTCACCGTAGAGGCTTGAGCTTCTAAGGTGGCTACTGCAATATTTCCACTTGTAGAGCATCCTGAAGGAACTCCTCCTCCTGTTGAAGAGATGCTTATAAGTGTTGGGTCTAAAAGCCATGTTCCTATGTTGCCAAGAGGAGCTATGGTGTTAACATATGCGTTTGATATAAAAAGATCTCCTAAAGAAGAGGATTCGACAACGCCTCCATCGCCTTCTTGAAAGCCGCCTTGAGCGTAAGAGGTTCCTGCAAAGGAGGTGCTTTCTTTAGACCATAGGACTATGAGGCCTCCATTTCCTTGTTCTATTGCGTTGGCAAGTAAGATGGAATTGTTATCGACGGATAAATTAGAAGCATAAGGGAGATCTCCTTTTCCTTGGAAGTTACCGCCTATAAGAATAGTTCCTCCTCCCGTCTTTCCTGAAACATTCAAATGGGCTCCTTCAAGAGATATATCTTGACCCGTGATCCTGATGGAGCCACCTTTAGCATAGGTACTAGAGGCATCGATGTTGCCTTGTACCTGAAGGTGACCTCCTTCTAAGGAAAGATTTTGAGTTTGGATGGAGCTTTCTGCGGCTAAGAGGATTTTTCCGTTTTCTTTGATAAAGACAACCCCCTGTTCTATTCCGTCGTGATTGACAATTTCTTTGATTGCTATTTTAGCTATAGGAAGTTGCATCGAGACTTTTTTAGCTTGTATATTACCGAGGTGCTCTAAAAGGGCGTCTTTGAGTTCTCCTTCGACCGCAAAAGAAAGAAGCTTGTCGTCATAAAATCTAAGCGTCACGTGTTCTGCCGAGGCTAAGACAACATGACCTGCGTGAGCTTGGATGGTGCCTGCATTTTTTATGAGAGGAGCCATCAAGACGATGGCTCCTTCTTGAGAAGCGGATAAGAAGCCTTCGTTGTAGATTTCCGTGAGTCTATTTTTATCTTGTAAGGAAAAGGAAAAGCGATTTTGTAAAAAGTTTTCATCGGTAATGTTTAAGGTGGAGGCGACAAGAGATCCGACATTAACCCTGGCATCCTTGCTAAAGTAGATGCCGTTTTGGTTGACTAAAAAAACGGTTCCGTTGCTTTCGATTTTTCCAAGTATTTTAGATCCGTCAGAGCCTAAGACTCTATTTAGAACGCAAGAAGAGGAGTTCGGCTGGAGGAACTCTACTTTTTCTCCGTGATCTATATTGAAGTTCTTATAGTTGATGATGGTTTTTTCCGAGGTCTTTATAACCATGGTTTTTTTATCTTTATGATGAACCTGAGCGGATCCTTCTGCGATAGAAGGATCTTGAGGAAGAGAAAAAAGGGTTTTAGCGATACATAAAAACGCAGCGCAAAGGTGAGTTGTTTTTTTCATAAGTCTTTTTTTCTAAATCTCCCTTAGAACACTTTCGTGATTACTCGGATATATAAAAAGCTATTAAATAGTTTATAGGTGTTTGTCAAGGGAAAAGCTACATCGAAGCTAATATTTAAATCGCGAGGTCCGTAAAATCTAATCCCTACCCCAACGGCTGTCAGGTAGGCTGGAGAAAATTCCGAAGGAACGGGTGTGTTGGTATAGACGCCTCCATGATCTAAAAAGGCAAGAAGTTGCAGAGTCTCTTTCCATTTTTTTTTGCTGATAGGAGAGATTCTATCTACGAGTCCCGGCACTGGAGCGTAGAGTTCCGCATTAAGATAGTATCCGATGTCTCCTGAAGCGATAGCTGCAGGGTAGCCGCGCACCGATCCGACACCTCCGATAGTAAACTGCTCGCTTAAAGGAAGTTTGTTGAAAGAACCTTGAGCCATGGATGTGAAAAGCAAAGAGGTGTCAAAGGGTAGCGTCTGCACCCTTTGGTACCCTACGTTTAAAATGAAATAACGCCCCCCGCCTCCGATCCTGCTGCACTTGGGGTCGATTGGCGCTGATCCGTTGAGAATGTAGGGAATTCCTGCGCGGGCAAAGGCGTTGATGAAATTGCGTCCTCTAAGAAGGTCTAGGTACTCTAAGTTGGTGCCAAGGCTAACGACTCGTAGTTTGTCGTATGTTGCCGTGATGTCTTCTATGAAGTTCTTGTATTGCTTAATTTTGAATTCCGTTGTTATGTCCCAAGCAAATGTACGGGTACGGGAGAGGGGATGAATAAAAGCAATGCCTGCAAGTTCTGACCAGCACGCCAAACCTAAAGGTTTTAGCTCTTGTATATAAGAATGGGTGAAGAGGTAAGAAAGATCGCAGCGAGTTCCAAGTCCATTTATAGGGACGGAGTAGACAGGGTTGAAGTAGTACATGACAGCTGGGATTCCGACGGAGGTCATGAGGCTAAGTAAGTCTCCGCTCGTTAAAAGATTACCTACCCTAATTTCAGAAGAGAGTTGATTATAGGTAAGTACATTGGATCCCCAGTTGTTGTATCCGATATTCATATGAGCTGGGAATTGATCTTGAATTTTGATTACAAGATCAATGGATCCTACTTGACTACCTTTTTTTAAGATTGCCTCCGTTTCTAAATCAATATTTTCGTTCATGAGTCGTAAAGCTTTCGTGAGGTCGTTGTAATTAAGAGGTTTTCCTTTTAAGCCAGATACGTATTTTTTAATAAATGAGGTCTTATAAGAGGTGTTTCCCGTGACGTGAATCTCATCTAAGAAACCCTCTAATGCTTGTAAACGAAGCGTATTATTTTCTATAACTTGTACAGGAGGATATACCCAAGCTAGGATGTAGCCTTTTTTAGCATAAAGGCACTCGATCTCTTTGCAAAGGGTAATGACATCTTGTCCCGTAAGCTCTCTATGTAGATAAGGGAAAAAGGCTTTATTGACTTCTTTTGCAGATAAGAGGGTGTTGCCTTCTAAGTAGATGTGATCGATGAAGGCAGAGATCCCTTCGGGGATGTGAAGTTTCTTTTCGGGGATATCGATTTCTAATAGAGGGACGGGCCTATCTTCTGGAAGTCCCTTTACGTTAAATTCTTGTTCGATCTGCTGTTCTATGATACCTGCAGAGGCTGAAGAGGGACCTCCTGCGGATCTACTAGCCCATCCCGTATTTGCTATAAATAGGGTTAAGAGTCCCAAATAGATGGGATGGGCCTTTGACATGGAGTTCCTTGTTTTTTCTCTCTGTTATCGTTTTTTGGAAAAAAAATTACAAGAACAAATCTAACTTTCGTTTGGAAATAAATAGCCATCGAGCGTATTCTTGTTAAAATTTTCGAAAAAATGAGGGAAAAATGAGTTCTATTTCTTATGTGACGGTTACGGAGGGGAAGTTGGGTTGGCAGGCTATTTGTGTGGAGCATATTAATGTTCCTGCGGGATTAGGCTCTCAGGTAATCCAGAGAAGCGAACCCTGTACGGATAAGCGAGCGGCAGAAGCATTTGCGCGAACGATGGCTAATGAAAAAGAAATTTCTTTTTTTATCGATGCAAACAACATTGTGGGCGTGTTTACTTCTCAGGGTGGAGGGTGTGACGTTTTACAAATTTTCAAGCAGGAAGGCTACAAAATAGATAGATACAAGATAGCATTGTCAACGGATGCTATTTTCATCGCTACGGAGATGTCAAAAAGGTCTAAGATTCCTCTTATAATTGCAAAGTTGTTCTAATTTTTGAAAAATGAAAAAAATGAGGGAAAATGAGTGTTATTTCTTATATGACGGTTGTCAGTGAGGAGTTCCGATGGCGGCCTATTAGCAGGACTTTTCAGGCTACTAAGGAAGGAGTGGAAGTGACCTCTGTTTACTGTGGAAAATCTTATGTGAATAAAAGAATTGCAGAAGCATGGACGCGAGAAAAAGCCGATGGGAAGGTTCCTGTTGTACTCAATGCGGAGAATTTTGTTGGCGTTTTTCGTAATCCAGAAAACGGGAAGTTTTTGGTTCTTAAACTCCCTAGGGAGGGGTCGATGAGTGGAAGAGTTGAGAGCTTGGCAAGTGCGAGCGAACACTGGAAGAAGGAAGAAGCTCTTACTAGGGCCTTCCTAATGGCAGTAACGGGTCGAATGCCTGTAATAAGCGCAAGCCTCGACTAAGAGGCTAAAGAGACTTCTGATGGGCGTCTGATTAAGGGGATTAAAACTAGTCCTACGGCCGCGATAAGAGCACTTGAGCCAAATGCCCATAAGGAGCCATAAGCTTCAAATAACCAGCCCGCAAGGATGTTTGCAAAGCACATGGAAAATGCGTTAGCTAGATAATAGATACCAAAGCCCGAGCCCCGAAGGTCTTTAGGTGTTGCATCTGCAATCATGCTAAGTAATATACTTTGTGTGATCCCCATCTGTACCCCCCAAAGAGCGGAGCCTAATAGTATTCCGAAGGGACCTGCGATTAAGCAAAAACAAAGGTTGGATATGATAGCTATAAGAAAGCCGACGGCAAGTAATGTACGTCTGCTAAAGCGATCGGAAAGCCTGCCTATTGGGAAAGCTGCCAACATGATCCCTACATTTTGCACAACCATCACAAGAGATACATCGGATAGAGGAAAGCCTGATTTAGCTGCATGTAAAATCCTGTAAGCTCCGCTATAGTTTGAAAGCATAAAAATGCTCGCTACTACAATGATGCTCCAGAAGCTGTAATCAAGTCTGGAAATCTGTTTTAGCTGGGTTAGAAAGGGGATCTTTTTTCTGATCTCTTTTTGTTTAGGGGTCTCGGTGGAGGGGGAATCTTTTACAAAGTACAGTAGGGCAAGTAGGCCTACTAAAGGAGGGATTGCCGATATCCAAAAAATAAATTTATAGTCGTTGTGGGTAATGCGCATAAGAAACATTAAAGCGGCAGCTCCAAGGAGCGAGCCGAAAACGCCTAGAGATTGACGAAAGCCGTAGCAGGCTCCCTTTAGATTTTTTGGTGCAACATCGCTAATAAGAGCTTCTCTTGGAGAGGCTTGTAGGCCGTTAGAGATCCGATCTGTTAGTTTTGCGCAGTAAACCCATACGATAGTCGGTGCTAGAGCGAATATAGGTCTTGAAATGGTTGTTAAGGCGTAAGCAAAAATTAAAATAAGTTTTCTTTTCTTTAGGTAATCGCTAACCACTCCCGAAAAACCGCGAGTAACCCATGAGGTGAGTTCTATAAATCCTTCAAGAACGCCTAGGTGAAGGGTTGCAAGTCCTAGAACCTGAGTAAGATATAGTGGTGATAGGCTAAATATCATGATCGATGACAGATTCATGAGAAGGGTCACGACACTAATAACCCAAACGGTTTTAGGGATTGAAGCAATCCAATAATTTTTTACGCTAGAAGTCATCAACAACAATTTCCTTAAAAATTCAATCCTATATAATAGAGCAAAAGACAACAGAATTCAAACAGTATATGCTCAATAAGCAGAATGTTTTGTATATAACCCTGTCTCTACGGGAAGGAAATTGTTTAATATCCTTATAATTAAAAAATTAAATTACAAAAAAAAGTGTTTAAAATAATTATCTACGGCCGCCGCCTCCGCCTCCGCCTCGGCTTCCACCGCGATCTCCGCCTCCGCGATTGGCGGATCTATCGCCTCTATCTTGGGATCTGTTGTCGGAGCCATTTTCTCTTGCCTGAGATCTGTTATCAGAGCCGTTAGCTCTATCTTGAGATCTATTGTTAGATCCATTTTCTCTAGCTTGAGATGCATCGTTTCTTGCTTGAGATCTGTTATTAGCCCAATTGTTATTGTATCTTGGGTAATAGCCCCCTCTATTATAAGCTTCTACTGTCGGGTTTCTGACTACGGTTCTGTTATATTGATTATAGCCTTCTCCGTAAAAGGTGTTTGGGTAAGCGTAATGGATTTCAGACATTGTGATAAGGGCGTCAGCTCCTAAAAAAGGAAGAAGGAGGTTGGCGCTATCTGGGTAGTAAGATGTCTCCGCTACCTGGTTTATGTCGTTAACATTATCGGATGAAGAGGTAAATTGTTGAGAATCTTGATAATTGTTGCTAATGTTTTGTAAATTATCCATCTGTTCTTGGGTAAGTCCCGTGATGGTTTTAGCCGCATTAACAAGAATGTCTTCCGTGGAAGAAGAGATTCCTATGTTCTCGGGAGTTGCATGTAGAACGGGTCCGAGTAAAGATCCCAATACGTCGCTAAAAGCATAAGGATCGATATTGATAAAAGGAGCTGTTGAGTCAACTAGCATCACGTCTTCATGAGTTAGTTCGTAATTAGGGTTGGCTTTAATTCTTTCAATCAAAGACAAGAGCTCCTTGATATGAGCTTTTGGCATCCCCGTTCGCATCTTTTCTGCCATCATAAGGGAATTTATGGCTGAATCGGAGACCTCTCCCTTGCTTTGGAGTTTAAAACCGAAAAAGACGAGAGCGTCTCTTTCAATTTGAGAAAGAGAATTGAATTTTGAATTATCGGAATCGTCGGCGTATTTAGTGAAAGCCTTAACAAGAGCTTTAGAAGGGACTCCCGATATACTTAGCTGGCCTATATCATAGGTTTCCCCTCCGATTTGATATAGGGCGTCAGGTAGGGCTTGAGGGGGTAGGGACTGTGTCATTGTAAAGGGGGTATTTTGTGTATTCCCCGGAACCATACATATAGTTGTAGCAGCGTAAACTGTTAGAAATAGTTTGTAATTCATGACGATCTCTTTTGTTTTGTTTTATAACTAAAAACTAATATAAATTATAATTAACTTCAATTAATTTGTATCAATTAATTAATGCTAGGCATCGTAACTGTTTAATCGCAAACGTGAAGCATTCCTATTTTAATCACAAAAGGAGCTTCTTGCTCCTTTTTACTTTTGCGGTTATTAAAAATGTGGAACGTTTTCCTCGGATTTAGAGCCAGGGAAACACTGCGGCGGCATTTAAGATTTAGGGTTAACAAGTAGATCAAATAAGTGCTGACTAGTGTATTTGGAGTTTATGGTGGATAGTTTCGCAATATCAAGTTGCTTCGTGTAAGAGTACAGATTGTCTAGGTGTCCTTTTAGATCTTTTCTATCTGTAACAGTTAGGTTTTTCATATTAGGTACTTCTTCTAGGTAGGATTTTATTGCTTTCAGTATGGATTTTTGTTTTTTAATAAATGCTTTTTGGACTGCTGAATGGCTAGTGGTCTTAGGGTTGATACTCGCTTGTAGATTTCTTACGCTGTCTTGCAAATTCCATGAAAGATTGTGCGCTCCTTGTTTATCGAGGTTTCTTGTCGATCTATGGGCCAGGCTCACGCCTCCTCTTAATATGGCAGAAGAACCCTTTCCTAAAACACCCTCGCAGAGTTTATCTGAAAGGGTTGCGGATAGTAAAGTGCGCTTTTGTAAAATACCCTTACAGAGTTTATCTACAAAACTAGCGGTCGGTATATGAGGGGATATTGCGTCATCTGTAGTTTTCTTGAGTTTTTCTATACTTGTTTTGATGTTTTTTATGAGTTCTTTTGTAGAGTTTAAGGCCTTTTCTTGAGAGGGAGATTGGCCGGAAGTGAAAGAGAGATTGGTCACAACTCTACTCATGGAATCGTCAAGCGTAGAAATATTGGATTCTATGTTTTTTATTGTTGCCTTTATGTTTTTTAAGGTTTTTTTTTCTTCATGACTTAATTTGCCTCCTTTTCCTATACCTTCAATCGATGTTGAAATATTAGAACATATAAGGAATGCGTGCTTTATGTTCGAGGCCTTCAAAAATAGAGTTGCACTATT
>JAZKAC010000174.1:10380-16000 GCA_040389325.1 Chlamydiota bacterium
TGGAGCCGCCCCCCCCCCCCCCCGAACATAAATTCCAAAGGGCTGAAGCGCTTTTTCGAAGGCTTCCCCACTTCAACCCGTCTTCAATTTTTTCTTTGATATTGCCCATTACTGTAGTCTTGCTCTCCTCTGTAACGGCCTTCCCGCCATCACAGCCATGAAATGCAAATCGGCTTGCCAAATCGGCAGTTTTTCTGTTAATACTAAACATGGATTTTTCGCTCATAGCTTTTTCCAATGTATTAAATTCTGCTGGGGTTAGGGAATATGTTTTTTCAGGTATTTTTGGCGACATAAAAAACTCCTTTTTCTATTTTTTCAACAATCTATTAAGTGTGCTGCTTATTTATTTTCATTCTTGCCTCTAGCTTGAGTCCCTGCTCGATCACCCCTATTTTGAGCTCTATTATTAGTCCAGTTGGGGTTGTATCTTGGGTAGGCTCCTGCTTTATAATAGGTTTCAACCGCGGGATTGAGAACGACCTCTTGAATGTACTGATTGACGGTGTCTTCTTTAAACGAGTCGGGGTAGGCATTAGGGATTTTAGAGAGAGCAATAAGAGCATCAGCTCCTAGGAAAGGGAGAAGAAGATGGGCGCTATTTGGGTAATAGGCCGTCTCCATTAGATCCGTTACATCATCAATATTATCAGCAGTTGGGATGAATTTTTCAGAGCCTTGATATTTGTCTGCGATATTTTGTAAGTTATCCAGTTTGTATTGAGGTAGTCTCGTTAAGGTTTTTGCTGCGTTAATAAGAATGAGTTCCGTTGAGGCGGGAACTCCTATGGATTCGGGAGTTGCATGCAAGATAGGCTCAATTAAAGTTCCTAAGACATCTGCAAAAGAATAGGGATCATAACTTATAAAGGGAGCCGTTACGTTTAGAATTCTTACATCCTCATGGCTTAACACGTATTCTGGATTGCTTTTGATTTCATTAAAAAGAGACATCAGTTCGTTGATTTCCGATTTAGTCATTTCCGTTCTTAACTTTTCTGCCACCATAAGTGAGTGAAGGTTGTCATCAGAAAGATCTCCCGAGGTTTGAAGTTTAAAGCTAAAAAAGACAAGAGCATCTCTTTCTGAGGATAAAAGGGATTTAAATTTGGAGCTGCCCGAATCTCCTGCGTAGGTGTTTAAGACGGCAATTAAATCAGAAGAAGGGATTCCCGATTTTTCTATTTGTCCGATATCATTGGCTTTTCCTCCAATTTTATGGAGTGCATCAGCCAGAGCTTGAGAGGGTAGTGCCTTTATCGTGGAAGGAGGGGGATTTTCTACAAAAGGAGCAGGGGGCGGGGGAGCACATTGCCCAGGTATCGTGTATATAACAGTTATAGCGAAAATAGTTGTGAGTAGTTTTTGATTCATATAAATTCTCTTTGTTTTAATTTAAAAATAATCAATTTAATAATTAAATTCAATTATTATCTATCAATCCAAAGAGGCAAGAAAAAGCCCCCCTGGCTTTTTTAAAGCGCAAGGGGGCTGTGTTTTTAAGGCTTAGAGACTAGATAGTCGATGAGGGGGTATCCGATCCGTTTAAAGACTTCGTCAAAGATGGCATCGGGGAGAAAAGGAGTGTCTGTCTTGTCAATGATTTCTCCTAAGACTCTTTTGGCAAGATAAGCTTTTTCTTGGGAGGATAATTCTTTATAAGAGGTGGAAAATTGGCAAACAAAGAGAATGGAGGAGGGAATGTCTTTCCATTCTAATTTTCCATTGAGTGTTTTCATGAAGCTTTCTGTAGTCGTAATAATTTTTTGTTCGGAAGGAGATGGGTCGGTGGGAGGTGTGAGGGAGTCATCTGCGGAGTCGGGAAATACGACAAAGGTCAACGCAGGGATGAAATCTTCTAAAAAACTTTTGTACGCAGAAGAGAATGTTTGTTTGTCGATGATTTTAGTTAAAACGGATTGTAGGGCGTTTCTTTTATCAAGGGTAGATAGGGTGACATTTTTATTGAAGTGAGTCTCTAAGATAGAGGAAATTGTAACAAGGTCTTCTAGCTGAAACCCGTCTTTAAATGGGACGAGAAGCTCTTGTGCCAGCTCTGCCGCTTCTAAAAGAGAGACTCCCGATATCACTGAAGATAGGGTGTTGTTAGTTGTTGTAGCGTGCAATCCTAAGGAAGAACAGGTTGTTAGAAGAGCCAAAGCAAAACAGGATAGTTTCATAATTTTTCCTTTTTAAAAGAGTTGAAAAAACATGCTTTGGACGTTACAGAAGGTGGATTTTTTTTTCTAGATTTTTTTAAATAGCCTCAGTTTTTAAACTGAGGCTTAAGAGATGTTAGATTAAAGAAAGTTTAGGGGAAAGGGGGACAAAGTCTCCGATAAGCGTTTGATTGCTATAGCTATGGAGTTTGACTTTTTGTACCGTTCCGATGCAATGATCTTCTCCGTGGAATACGACATTTTTCCAGCAACGGCTACGCCCTTTTAAACGAAGATCTTCCTTGTTGCGCTTTTCGACCAAGACTTCGATCTCTTGCCCTAGCATGTCTTGTCTTTGTTCTGCGCAGATTTCGTTATGAAGAGATAAGAGCCTCTGGAGTCTTTCTTGCTTTACTTCTTCTGAGATATCATCTTTCCAGCGAAAGGCGGGAGTTCCTTTACGAGCGCTGTAGGTGAAGATAAAAGCGACAGAGTATCGGATCTGTTTGAAAAGCTCATAGGTCTCTTCGAATTCTTCATCCGTTTCCGTCGGAAATCCTACAATGATGTCGGTTCCTAAGGAGACGTTTGGAACAATCTGTCTTAGTAAAGATACTTTTTCCAGGTACTGTTCTTTCGTGTAGAGTCTATGCATCTTTTTTAAGATACGATCGGATCCTGCTTGAATAGGGAAGTGCACAAATTCACAAAGAGAAGGAAGGTCCCTAAGAGCGTACATAAGCTCTAGTGTAATATCAACAGGATGGCTTGTCATGAATCGGATTCTTTCAAGTCCTTCTATTTTATCCAGCCTGTAGAGTAGGTCGTGGAAAAGACAGCTCCATTCAGGTTTGTCTTTTCCGTAGCTATTGACGTTTTGTCCGAGGAGAGTGATCTCCTTATATCCTTTTTGCACAAGAATGCGACATTCTTCTTCAATGCTGTCGGGGGGTCTTGAGACCTCCTGACCTCTAGTATAAGGGACTACGCAGTAGGTGCAGTACTTATCGCAGCCTCGGATGATCGATACGTAAGCTTTTACGGGATCATCTCTTTTAGCGATAAGGTAGTCAAGATTTTCCTCGAAAACATCATCAGTCTTGTGAGTTTGTTTGCCCGAGATTAACACTTCATCCAAGACTTGATTTAGGTCGGTTAGGTTGTTTGTTCCTAAAATAAAGTCAATATGAGGAAGTTTTCTGAATAAAGAATCTTTTTTAGCCATAGCCATGCAGCCCGTGACCCCTATAATAGAGCGTTTGGCTTTAGCTCTTCCGAGCTGGCCAAGCTTTCCCATAACTTTTCTTTCAGCTAAGTCTCGGATAGAGCAGGTGTTAAAAATTAATAGATCGGCATCGCTTTCTTCTTCCGTTCGGGTAAGGCCTCTTTTTTCTAATTGACCCACCATAATCTCGGTGTCAAGTTCGTTCATTTGACAGCCGTAGGTTCTGATAAAAAATTTTTCTAATTCTCTCATGTGCGCTCTCATTATTGGCTTTTTTAGGAGGAAAGTGTATAAGATTTCGAGAGGATTAGCAAGAAAACTCCACAAGATAATTTAGGGATTGGCAAAAAAGGAAAGAATGAGTATCCTTAACTTCTTTCATTATAAATGTTATTGTTAACGTAAAAAAATTAAGGCCGAATTCATGACCCAACAAAAGAAAAACAACACAACGATCCTTCTCACGAAAGAAGAAGCCGAAGTGGGAAAAAAGTGGTTTTTGTTAGATGCTGCCGGGAAAACTCTCGGACGCTTCTCTGCAGAAGTAGCTAAGATCCTAAGAGGCAAGCACAAACCTACTTTTACATCTCACGTAGATGCAGGAGATGGGGTAGTTATCATCAATGCTGCAAAAATTAAAGTAACCGGTGCTAAAGCGGCTCAAAAAATATATAGATACCATACCGGAGCGATGAGCGGGCTGAGAGAAGTCCCTTACGAGATCATGTTAGCTAGAAAGCCGGATTATATTATCCGTCATGCTGTAAAGGGAATGATGCCAAAAACTCGTCTAGCGGAAGCTCAAATGAAAAAATTGCGTATCTTTGCAGATACCGAACACGATTTACAAGCTCAGCTACCCATTGTAGCTCAAATTTAACCTTTTAATGGAAAAGTAACTAGTTATGCAACAAGAACAAATTGGAACAGGAAGAAGAAAAACTGCCGTTTCCTCCGTCCGTCTAAGACCTGGTAGTGGTAAGATTGATGTAAATGGCAAGACTTTAGATGGCTATTTTCCCGGCGAACTGCAAAGAGATACTATCTTAGCTCCTTTCAAAACATGTCGTCTTTCTGCGGATAAGTACGATTTAATTATTCGAGTCAAGGGTGGCGGTATGGATGGTCAAGTAATTGCTACTAGACTTGGTATTTCTCGAGCTCTTGTCGGAGAGGATGATAACAGAAAGTCAGACCTTAAGTTAGAAGGGTTCTTAACTAGAGATTCTAGAAAAAGAGAAAGAAAGAAGTACGGAAGAGCAGGAGCTCGAAAGAGATTCCAGTTCTCCAAGCGATAACGGTGCAAAACCCGGGATTTTTCCTGGGTTTTTTTTTGCTCTTATGAGATGGCGAATTTTTTTTATTTTGGTGAAGCGAAGAGCCAGTTAACAAGCGAGACTCCAGTCTGTAGAGCCTGCATCGTGCTAAGACCTGTTACGGCGTCTGTAGCCTTCTTTCCTGCTTCATAACTTGCCCCCTTTAAAAATTCAGTACTTACAATAGTTCCCGTTGTGGGTTCGTTATTTCTATTTAAGCCAAGACCGTTATCAGGTTGCCGGTTTCTTGTAGGGTAGAGATCCCGTGGCTGAAAAGAATAAAGGTTCTGGGGCCGATTATAAGAAGATTGGCTATTAATGAATGTTTCTTCAACTTTTGTGGTTATGTTGACTTGGTTATCGAATGATGACTGAGACTGTGGGTTTGTTTTTTGCTTATCGGTTGAGGGGGGCTTTTTTTTATTAGGTGCTATTTGAGTTATAGTAGATTCTACTCGCTTTATATGAGTTTGATTCTGATGTACCTGCACGGAATGGAAATTTAATTCGTTTTTAAAGTTCTCTTGATTTGTGCTTAAAATGTGAATGTCTTCTTGTAAATCGCTTATTTGGCGATCTTTGATCAGATTCACTTTTTTTAAGGCTTCTATTTGCTGGGCGTTGCTGTAGGTGGTTTTGATCAGGTAACCGATTCCTAGGGTTGCCGATCCGATAACCACTCCAGCTCCGATATAGGTGAAAGTTTTTTCAATTGAGAAATTATTTGGATTAATGCTTGGTATTGTCATAATTATATCTTTTGGTTTTTTTATACTAAGCAGTATGAAAATGGAATACTTTTTTTGCAAGAGAGAAGTAAAGCAGGAAAGCTTTTTTATGACAAGTTTGGGTTGTTATTTATCTGTGGAATTACATTAACCATACAGGCCCCAAACATTCCTCCGGGAATATAATTTTTT
>JAZKAC010000175.1:0-3702 GCA_040389325.1 Chlamydiota bacterium
AAAAGTTTAATTTTACCGATTCTTTGGAATGTGTTAAAGTATAAGGAAAGAAATAAAGATTTTGTTAGAGTAAAAACTTCTTCTTTTTTCAGGACGTTTTTTCATGCAGACTTCTCTTACCGACTTCTCTATCATCCGTCCTAAAAAAGAAATGACTCAAGAAGAAATTTTGACTTGGATGGCAAAAGCAAACACCAAAGCTGAGGGCCTAAGGCAAAAAGGGTCGTTAACTCCAGATCTTGCTTTAGAATTTCAAACTACCATGCAAAAACGCTTATTTAGCTTAGGACTCGGAGAAGGCAAGATCCAAAAAAGAGCCATCCAGGCTCTTAACTATTTACGTTTAGAAGATGAGTGGCCTGTAGCGGAAGGGATGACCTTCAAACAAAGATCTCATTACTTTGATCTTGAAGCTTCTCAAGCTTTAGAAGACTTTTACAAGGAAGGCAGCATCCCCCCTGCTCATCTCATCCACGTCTCTTGCACGGGATATGTCGCACCAAGCTCGGCACAAAAACTTGTTTCTAAAAGAAATTTCGGAGCTCATACAAATGTAACTCATGCCTATCATATGGGATGTTATGCTTCCATTCCCGCTATACGTATTGCTCAAGGCTTTTTACAAGATCCTTCCCTATCTCAATCCCAAGTAGACATTGTTCATACAGAACTTTGCACCTTACATATCAACCCCCTATTACATGAACCCGAACAGCTTGTCGTACAAACTCTTTTTGCCGACGGGTTTATTAAGTACTCTGTAACTCCTAAAAGTGGATCTTTAAAAAAATCGGGTTCCTTGGACCTTCTATCTTTACATGAAGAGATCCTCCCCTCTTCTACTTTATCCATGTCTTGGGTGTGCGAAAACTTCGGCATGCAAATGACACTAGCTAAAGACATCCCCTCTATCTTAAGTAACCATATAACAAAATTCTTACACACGTTGATAGAAAAAGGAGGATTGGATCCTCATAAAACACTAACAACTGCATTCTATGCTATCCATCCTGGTGGGCCTAAAGTCATTCAAAAAATAGCCAAACTGCTAGCTTTAAGTGACGAACAAACCTATCATAGCAAGCAGGTGCTTTACAACTTCGGAAATATGTCATCTGCCACCTTACCTCACATATGGGAAAAAATGGTACATGATCCCGAGGTTCTTGCAAAAAGCCTTATCTTAAGTTTAGCTTTTGGTCCAGGACTCACCATCTCGGGCGCTCTATACGAAAAAGGAGAAGTATGATTCCTTGGTTTTTACCCCTTATCCCTTTTATCGTCCAGGCTGTAGCCATCACGGCAGATGAGTTTTTTTTTCATATTAAACGAGGTCTTCCTCTTTGGGAAAGAATCGGCCATCCTTTTGATACGCTGAGTGTCTTAGCCTGCTTTATTTATATTCTTCTTGTCCCCTTTTCTCCAGCAGCCATTTGGTGGTTTGCAGCTATTGCCTTACTCTCTTGCTTACTCATCACCAAAGATGAATTTGTGCATAAACACCACTGCCCTGCAAAAGAGCAATGGCTGCATGCTCTTTTATTTGTCAACCATCCGATTATGTTACTTGCAGCAGCTCTCATCTGGCCTACCCTAGGAGAGTCCCCTACGGCTCACCCCTATCTTTCTGCTTTAGTATCTAGAGCTCATAATTTAGAAACATTCTTATACCTGCAAACAGGTTTTATCTTTATCTTCATGATCTACCAAATCATCTACTGGAATTTTATATGGCGCGAAAAAAAAATATCATAAATAACTCTTTTTACGACACTTTGCAAGACAACTGGATCTATGCTACGGATCATCCCATAGCTCTTTTACGAGCTGAAAATACATTAAGAAACCCTTGGATCGAGAAAGTGATACAAGAAAAAAAACCTCATCCTTGCAAGATTTTAGACATCGGATGCGGCGCAGGACTACTCACCAACCCCTTAGCGAAACAAGGTCACATCGTTTCGGGAATTGATCTATCTCCTTCTAGTCTAGAAGTCGCTAGAAAGCTTGATATGACAAATAGCGTCCATTACAAAACGGCTAAAGCAGAAGAGCTCCCCTTCGCAGAAAATAGTTTTGATGTCGTTTGTGCTATGGATCTTTTAGAGCATGTAAATGATCCCTCTTTAGTTATTAAAGAAGCCTCTAGAGTTCTTAAACCAGATGGTCTATTTTTCTTTCACACTTTTAACCGTAACCCGATAAGTTATTTCATCATCATCAAAGGCGTTGAGTGGTTTGTAAAAAATGCCCCTTCCAATATGCATGTCTATCCCCTTTTCATCACTCCTAAAGAACTTGGAGGCATGTGTAAGTTAAGCCAATTACAAGTAGAAATGATGCAAGGAATGCGCCCCGACTTTGCTCATAAGGCCTTTTGGAAAATGCTCTTAACTCGCAAAGTAGACCCCGGCTTTAAATTCACCTTCACACCTTCTTTATTGACGGGCTATGTCGGATTTGCAAAGAAGATTTAGCTTTTTGCAAAAAATCTTAATTGGCGTGACCGCAAAATCCATGCTCTCACGTCAATGATGCACTGTGCCGTCTGAGAGATTCGTCCATTTTTTAGTCTATTTCAGACGGGCACCTTAGCTTTATGAGCTCTTACTATTTTAGACTAGAAAAATAATCCATTTCTTACTTGCCATAAAAAAACAAACAGGCTTAGGATCCTCAGGCTTATTAAGGAACCGTTAAGCCCTGAGTGCGTATGAAATCTTTCTTTTTTTTCTTGTTTATTCTCCCTCTTTATTTATTGGCTAATTTAGATGGACTCTTTTCTATAGATGAAGACCCTACCGTTTTTCATCATGTCAACGTGATTTCAGGACAATTGAATTTGTCGATAGAAGATACAACTTTACAAGGAGCCCATCCCTTTTCTCTTATGCGCACCTACTCTAGTAGTGGCGCCTTCGAAAATACAAATAATTGCGGAGATATAATCTGTAAAATCCTCAGAAGAGACTGGATCGTACAAGGAGGATGGAACTTTCTTCCTCATTCCAATCTTCTTGTTTTCCCCCACGGAGGATCTTTCAAAAAGACTACATTCCGTCTTCTGGAACCAAGCGGCGCTGCTCTATCCTATACCTTTACTCGTAGAGAACTTATTAAAGGTCAAATCTATTATTATTACTATAAACCTGAAAAAAGAACAGGCTCCCACAGTGGCATTTTAAGTGCAAGGCATGATCCTCAAAACAACCTTCTTCGAGTACGAGTCGATAAAGGTTACCCAGAAGATTTTGAAGCAACCGTATTCCTTGCAACAGGAGGCATTCGCCATTACAGGAAGCTGTCTAAAAGCTTCGAGACTCTTAAAGACAGCTTTTATTATAAACTCACCTTAGAAGAGCTCCCTTCTAAAAGGTGCATAGAATATAAATATGATGCAAAAGATAAGCTCTTTCGTATTGAGGTGAAAAATCCAGCTAGAACCAAGATGCACTCCTGGATTCAGCTAAATGTTATTCAAGAAAATGCCCCCCTTGAATTCAAAGCAACAACTTCCGATAACAGATCTTTTATTTATAAAGCTGTTCTAGCCGGAGAAAAAGAATACATAGAAGAGACCATAAGCACATCCAAGAGACGGGAAAAATTTCTCTATTCCAAAGGACATGCAGATATGGGATCTCGCGTCAGGGCAACCGCATTCTTTTTTTCTTACTCACTAAATTGCATTTCTCGCATACT
>JAZKAC010000176.1:0-14368 GCA_040389325.1 Chlamydiota bacterium
GGGGTGGGTCATTCTTCGCGATCGTCAAATGGGTCATTCTAATCAATCTTTAACAAAGAGGCTATAAGGTGAGCCATTTCATCTCCAATGCACCTCACTTTGTTTCGAGGGATAGCACAGATAATAGACAGATCGAAAGTTGACAAAGGGTTAGATCGAAGTTTATCTAATCCCGCTAAAGAAAAACCAAACAAATACCCTGATTGTATTTCCTCATCTGGGCAACGACCAAGTTGAACAACCTCTTCTATCGATTCCATTTTTTGCATTTCTTGATCATAGGAAAACAAAGCCGTTTTCAGACCTCCTCCCCCTAAATCAAAAGCACGAATATATACATTTTCCGAGAAAATCGATTGGAATTGGAGCAACAAAAAATATTTGCTCATATCTTTTCCACAAAAAATGTTATGATTTTTCTTCTTTTTAAGAAGTTTGAATATAAAAAAAAGCACTCAAGTTTCCTTGAGTGCTTAGATTTTGAGACTTGATGGATTCGAACCATCGACCCTCTCATTAAAAGTGAGATGCTCTACCGACTGAGCTAAAGTCTCGTGGTTATGTTGACCCTAAGGGGATTCGAACCCCTGTTACCAGGATGAAAACCTGGTGTCCTAGACCAGACTAGACGATGGGGCCATAAACTCTATGGCTTCATCCAGTTTAAGGGAACCACCCTCTCACTGGGCACTTTACTAGATCTTGTTTAGTAAAGTGGCTACATCTTATCGCAAATCGCGATTTTCATGCAAGCATTAAACAGTCATGATTTCTTTTTCTTTTGCATGCATCAAATCATCCACTTCTTTGACGTACTGATCCGTGTATTCTTGGATTGTTTTTTCAAATTTTTTCACTTGATCTTCTGCAATATCTCCATCCGCTTTTTGCTTGCGAACAACTTCATTTTGCTTACGACGTATCTCTCGAATGGCAATCTTTGCCTCTTCCGCTTTCTTCTTCCCTTGCTTAACCATGTCTTTTCTAACAGTCTCATCCATAGGGGGAATAGGGATACGCACTATGTGCCCATCTAATATAGGACGAAGATTTAAATTAGCTTTTTCAATCCCTTTAGCGATAGCTCCTGCAGTCTGTGGATCAAAAGGAGTTATCAATAATAATCTAGCCTCGGGAGTTGTCACATTCGCAACTTCTTTAATACGCATCTGGGCGCCATACACCTCAATCTGCACATGATCCAACATGGAAGAACTAGCTCTTCCCGTTCGTAAACTTTTGAGCTCCTGCTTGAAATGCTCAAGAGCTGCTAACATTTTTGTCTTTGCTTGTTCTGGAATACTCATTCGTTATCTCCTGTCACCAGAGTTCCCCCTTGAAGAAAACATATCGCTTTCTTTAAGGAACCCTCTTCAAATAGGTTAAATACATAAATTGGAATTTGATTCTCCCTACACAGAGCTATAGCAGCTGCGTCCATAACATTCAACCGTTTCGTTAAAACTTCTGTATAAGAAAGAGAAAGATATTTTTTTGCGAGTGGATTTTTCTTAGGATCCTCGCTATATACGCCATCGACTTTTGTTGCTTTGAAAATAATTTCTGCTTGCATTTCACTAGCACGAAGGGCTGCTGCCGTATCTGTAGTGAAATAAGGATTTCCCGTACCTCCAACAAAAATTACCACAATCCCTTTTTGCATGTAGTCCATGGCATGACCCCACACATACTTTTCTACAACAGCATCTCCAAGAGCGCTCATCACGCGACTTTCAACACCGATCGCAGCTAAAGATTGCTGTAATACGAGACCGTTAATTGTGGTAGCCAACATCCCGATATGATCTGCCGGGGTGCGAGAGAATTCGAATTCGACAGCTTGAGAACCTCTAAAGATATTGCCGCCACCGACGACAACTCCCACTTCAAGACCTAATGCATAAACCTCTTTAATAGAAAGAGCAATTTTTTTACAAGCAAGGTGCTCTATTCCAAAAAACTGATCTCCCATAAGAGCCTCGCCAGATAATTTCAGCAAAACTCTTTTATAAAGAGGTTTATTCATAACCAACTCCTTAGACTTTAGCCTCCGATCTTCCAGCGAATAAAGCTTTTGACAGAAAGAGGCGCGCCTATTTTTTTAGCTTCCCGTTCTATAACTTCAGCAACGGTTAAAGCGTTATCCTTAATAAATTTCTGAGAAATCAAACAAACTTGATCATAGAAGGCTTTGATTTTTCCTTCCACAATTTTAGCAATCATATTTTCAGGTTTCCCTTGAATCTGACCTTTTGCGACTTCTTCTTCTCTTGCTTTCACATCAGCAGGAACTTGCTCGGGACTTAAAAAATCAGGAGCTTCCGCTGCAATATGCATAGCGATTTCTTTAGCTAAAGGCTCAACCGCAGAGGATCCTTCCAACACAACGGCAGAAACAATTTTCCCCTTCATATGAGAGTATAGTCCAATGGAAAGATTCTCCGACTTAGGAAGAAGAAGAATTCTTTTCACTTTAATATTTTCTCCAAGAGTTTGCATTGTAAGAGCTCTATACTGATCAATCGTGATAGAAGGATCTTTAGCATAAACGCTATTTAACAACTGCTCTACGGAAGAAATATTTGAACGACTTGCTTCATCGCATAGGTCTTTCAAAAAGTCTTTAAATTTATCATTTTGCGCAACGAAATCCGTCTCGGAATTAATTTCAATAATTGCTACGGATTGTCCTACATCGGAAAAACCTATTAAACCTTCATTAGCTTCTCTACTTTCTTTTTTCACGGCAGAGGCCATTCCCGATTTTCGAAGAAAATCAATTGCCTGCTCCATGTCACCTTGAGACTGCTCTAATGCTTCTTTGCACTTACCCATGCTTACGCCAGTACGCTCACGAAGTTGCTTTATACTTTCTGCTGTAACTTTCATCTTATGCCTCGCTATCTTCTACATCATTTCTGGCTTCGCTTTTTTCTACATCACCTTTACTGACGGCAACGTTTATCTCACTTTTCTTCTCTAGAATCGCAGAAGAAAGAGATTGTAAAACAAGCTTAATACTTTTCAATGCATCATCATTACAAGCGATAACATAATCAATAGGATCGGGATCGCAGTTTGTATCAACAAGAGCCATAACAGGGATGCCAAGCTTTTTCGCTTCATTCACGGCAATATACTCTGAACTTGGATCAACAATAACAATTAATCCAGGGATCTTTCTCATCGCACGAATCCCAGATAAGTTTTTTTCTAATTTGGATTGTTCTTTACAAAGAAGAGACATCTCTTTTTTAGTCAGCCCATCTCCGCCTGTCAAAATCCTCTTCTCAACTCTCTCCAATCCTCTTATAGACTGTCTAATAGTTGCCAAGTTTGTTAAAGTGCCTCCAAGCCAACGCTCGCACATGTAGAACTCTCCACACTCTTCCGCACACTCTTTAACAACGATCTTAGCTTGTTTTTTTGTTCCGACGAAAAGAATGGATTTTCTTTTGCCGATAGTCTCTTTCACCACTTCCACTGCATTGCGAATTTGTTGCATAGTTTTTGCAAGGTCAATGATATAGATCCCGTTACGCTCTTCGAAAATAAATCTCTTCATTTTCGGATTCCAACGATGTTTTTGGTGTCCAAAATGCGCGCCTGCTTCTAGCAGTTCTTTAATGGTAACTTCTGTATGTTGAGTAGCCAAGCTTTGTCCCTTTATATTGACGACGGCATCTTTTCCTAGGAAAAGATTTCAGTCTTGGTTGTTTTTGTTTGGTTTGTAAAAAAAAGAAATTAGCGCCTGGTCAGAATCGAACTGACGCCAGTAGCTTGGAAGGCTACGGTTCTACCATTGAACTACAGGCGCTTAAGTTACCTAAACTTTTACCAAATTACCCTATTTATTTCCAACAAAATTCTTCTCTCTAGACAAACAAAGTATTTTTATGCTGGTGAAAGATTTTTTTACTAGAAAATAAGCGCTTATCTCTCATAATGTTATGTTAACGAGCTAAACAAAAACCTATGCGCGAAGATTTTAACATTCCCTACAAAACTGGACGAGTATTAAATCTCGTACTCCTAGCCTTCATCCTCATTTTTCTTAGGGTGTGGTATTTAGGCTTTATTCAAGGAGATTACCATAGGCTCCAAGCAAGGAAACCTCAACGAAGGACCACCCTTGAAAAAGTGGAAAGGGCGACGATCCGAGATCGCTTTAACACCCCTTTAGCCCAAAATAAAATTGAATATAGCGCAGCCATTCAATATGCAGACATACGAGAACTCCCTGCTTATAAGTGGGAAATCGGTCCCTCAGGAAAAAAAACAAAAAAATGGGTTAGGGGGCCTTACATCACAAAGTTAGCCGATCTTCTTGGCAAAGAGCTCGAAATGGATTCTCAAGAAATTGAAGATATCATCTATGCCAAGGCGTCTTTATTTCCACACACCCCTTTTGTAGTAAAAAAATCGTTATCCGAAAAACAATACTACAAACTTCGCATGCTGCAAAAAGATTGGGTCGGGATTACCATGCAAAAAGACTCCAAGAGGATCTATCCTGCAGGAAAAACAGCCTGCGATATTGTCGGATATATGGGCGCTATCAGCTCCGCAGAATACTTACAAATTGCGCAAGAAATAGCCCTCTTAAATGAATATATTCAAAAAAGAGAAGCGGGAGATCTTGTGTTTTTACCAGACGGATATGAATCTCCTCTAGCCGTTAGAGAAAGGCTAAAGCTGCTTAAAGAAAAATCTTATACGATCAATGATTATATCGGAAAAACAGGCATAGAGAGCTCTTGTGACGAACAATTAAGAGGCATTCATGGAAAGAAATTAGAAGAGATTGACCCAAGAGGAACCGTGCTACGAGCGCTGCCTGGCGCCAAAAAGGGACTTAACGGGCAAAGGGTATTTCTTTCTATCTCGTCGGAGCTACAAGAATTTGCCGAATCCCTTCTAGCTCAACACGAATCTTTACGCGACATCAAAGACTCTCAAGGCAAGCGATTGCCTGGCACTCCTTGGATTAAAGGGGGCGCTGCCGTTGCTCTCCACCCTAAAACAGGAGAGGTGCTCGCTCTAGCTTCTTACCCCCGTTTTGATCCCAATGATTTTGTTCAGTCTCATGATCCTTTTCACAAACAAAAAAAACAACAATCCGTACGTCGATGGATCGAAAACGACTCTCATATAGGAGAGATCTGGGAAGGAAAAACACCCTTAAAAAAAGAAAACTACTCTTTTAATACGGGATGGGGGGAAGAAAGCCTTGCCTTCACGTGGAGCTTTTTTCTAGATACTATTCTTCCTCGTTCAAGTTCCGTAAAAGAAGTACTTTCTAAGATAGGAAATATACAAAATGCCTATCTTTTACAGATGCATTTTGAAACTATCTTAGCGGAGCTCGATTTTAAAGACCCTGCAGCCATTATACAATCTTTATATTCTAAAAGCCCTCATACCCCCTGCAAGAAAAAAATCCCTTCCGACCTTCTGCAGTTCTTACAAAATAAATCTCAAGCTTGTCAAGAAAACCTGTACACCAGCTTTAACTTCATTCACTCTTACCTTTCTCCTCTTTCTCATAACGATGATAAACTACTTGTTTTAGACCTCATTCGTCTTTTAATAATAAAAGAAAACTGGACCCCAAAGGCTCTTTCAGAGATAGGTTCTTTATCTTTTGAAGATTTTTTCACCCTTTCTCAATCTTTTAGCTTTGTGCAAGAAGCCGTAAAAGAACAAACAAGAAAACTCTATCACCTATCAAGTTTCCAAAATTGGCGAGAGCAAAACTTTAAAAGTTTTTTAAAACAAAAAAGAAAAGAGGAAAAAGAAAACAAGACTTACGCCAAACCCTACACGGAATACTTGGAAAAAGCGGAATCTGGTTTTTTTTCCAGTTTTTGGAATGCACATAAATACCAACTTCTCGATATGGCTATTCACGGAATAGAGAGAACCTCAAGAGGAGAAGAGCTCACTCCCTATTTACAAATCTTACAAAAACTACAAACCCCTCTTCTTTCCCCTCACCTACATAAGCTGCAAATAGCCTTTAAAAACTTACCTCCCCTAGATGCTATAGCCTCCTTACAAACAATGAGAACTTTCGAGGAACTTGATCGTCCTCTTTACGGAAAATATAGATCTTTAAGACATGTCAAAGGTGTGCAATTAGAAAAACACCTAGCATCAGCTTTTTATCCTCTTTCTGGATTTGGATACGGAAGATCTCAAGCATTTAGAGAATCTAATCCCCTAGGCTCCGTTTTTAAAATTGTTGTTGCCTATGAAGCGTTACGAGAACGCTACAACTACCTCAAAGAAAACTTCTTAAACCTTAAAGAGCTTAATCCCCTCACCCTTACGGATCACTTAAGAACGGATATGTCCTCTGCAGGAGCTAAACAAATCCTTGGACAAACCTTTGAAGGAGAATCTATCAGAAGACTTTATAAAGGTGGCATTCTTCCTCGAAGTAGTCACCCTGGTATTGGAAAAGTAGACCTTCCTCAAGCAATCGAACAGTCGAGCAACATCTATTTTTCCATTCTAGCTGCAGAGCATATCGCCGACCCCTCCTTGTTAGAAAAAACGGCAAGAAATTTAGGCTTTGGATCCAAAACGGGAATTGGATTGCAAGCAGAATTTCCAGGCTCCATCCCAAGCGATCTATCCGACAATAAAACGGGGCTCTATTCCTTTGCCATCGGACAGCACTCTTTAGTTGCGACTCCCCTGCAAACAGCCCTTATGTTGTCTGCTTTTGGCAACCATGGACATATCCTCAAGCCTCAAATCATTCGGTTAAAAGCAGGGAAGCACCGATCGGAAGATCCTCTTACCTTCCATCCGAAAGGATCTTACCCTTTTCAAGAAGCCCTTTCCCTTGCGGGGATTCATTTTCCTTTATTTACGGAATCCCTTTTGGCTTCTTATGATCCTTATGTAGAAGAAGTCGAACCTGAAGTCATCAGATCTCTTTTCCTCCCCAAAGAAATTAAAGAGATGCTCTTTGACGGAATGCATCGAGTGGTTTCGGGAAGTAGAGGCTCTGCTAGACCCTCTATCATCCAATATCTTAGAAATAACTCAACGGCAAGCAAAACTTATATAGACCTTCAAAAGCAACTATTTGGCAAAACAGGTACGGCAGAAATCCTTTATAAACAATGGCTTGATTCCGAATCTAAAGCCGAGATTCATAACCATATCAGCTTTGGAGGTCTCATCTTTCCCGAAGGGAGCGATCCCCTTGAAGATGAAGCCGAGCTTGCCGTCGTCGTCTACTTACGATTTAGTGTAGCAGGAGGAAAAGAAGCAGCCCCCATAGCCGCACAGATAGCTGCAAAATGGAGAGAAATTCAAAAAAGACACAATTCCAGTTATTATTTAGAAAATGAAACAAAGTAAAATCGGAGTCCTTATGTCACAATCGGTAAATAGCCCATCTCAAAAAATAGCCCTATATTCCATAACACTTGAGCTCGATGATTTTTTTGATCAAAAAAATATAAGTAAAATACAAAAAGTTGTTTTTTACACACTCGCACTAACCTCTGCAGCTATAGCTTTATCTACCTCTCCCATGATTGTTTTTTTAAAAGGATCTTTACTTGTTAATCCAATACTCATAGGAAGTCTTGCTCTAGCAGCCTTAAACTTCAAAGGCATCTCCACGGGTGAATAAAGATCTTGTTACTAATGCTCTTGATAGCATTTCTATCTCGAGTATATATTTACAGCAAGTGCCCAACGCAACCGCAGAACCTCTAGATAAGCTGTTGTCGAAACGTATGGCTAAACTTAAAAAAGCTGGGTTGATTGGATGATACAGGAATTACTAGCAACAATTACAAAGAAATTATTCATTTATTTGAGGGCATGAGCAAGCTCACCTAACTCTCCTAACAAATACTTATTTTCAAATTCCTTTGGCCCTGAACAAATAGCTTCTAAGTTGATCGATATATTTGGATTACGTTTTAGAGTGAAGCCTTTATAAGAAACTAAAGCCCCCTCCAAAATCTCCAAGACGGCGGCAGTTCCCCTAACGTATGGCATGGCATGAGAAAATTCATACACAAAAAAAGACATATTCTGTTTTAATTCCTTTACATCTTCCTTATCCCACAAAACAATGCGCTCAAAAATTTTTGCCAAGTCTTGCAACATAGGCTCTATTAGAAAACCATCTTGATGCCGGAGCGTAACACAAGAATATTGAGCCATCCGATCTATGGGATTAGGCTCCTCTTTATTTAACCAGGTTACATACTGAGTCAAGGCGTACATTTTCCCCTCTACTTCAGATCTTTGAGTTGTTACAACCCAATCCGTTTTTTTCTCGAGGGGGGCTACATCATTAACGCCAAAAAATGTCATAGCAAGCATGTATCTCTTATAATCTTCGATATCAGCTTCTTTTATTTTTTGCAGCAGATCTTTTTTTTCAAAAAGATTAAAAAATATCGGAAGAAAAGGTGTTTCTGGCTTAATACCGCAATGACGACAAAGAGTTTCAGAAAATTTGGAAGTTAAATATTTTAAAATGAGCTCATTACGGTCACCCCCCTTAAAGATAGCAGTTTCTAAATAAGCTTTTCGACCAAGGCAAGATTCCATAGGAAATCGCATTTTTTCTTTCCCTCTAGACTCCATCTCTTTTAAATGCCTTTGAACTAGAGGCATTAGACGTCCATCATACTCGCCATAACAACCTATAAGAGGCGTCGTCGCTAAATAGCCACCTACTGCAATGCTATCTCGACGAAGTCCAAATAGTTCCTTATCTTCGGTGTCATGATCTATAGCTATCTCATGACGAACTTTCCCTAGCTCGTCAATAAGTTCCAAGAAAACAACCTTTAAATCTCTATGTTCTAGTACAGCCACTTGAATCGCTTCTATCGTTTCTTCTAAGGCTTTCTGAAACCGTTGAACATAATCATCTTGTTTATTTCCATACTTATAAGGATCCTGTGAAACAACATATGTTGACGGAAGAAGCGGAGAGCCTTCTCTTTGGCTTACCAACTCCACCACTTTATTTCCTAACCTATCTACACCGCCGACAGCTGGCCACCATATATTTCCCCCTACTAAAGCAGATATTTTTTCAATCTCTGCCTTATCAAGTTTCGAGCTTGCAAGTACGATGTACTTACTTGCTTTAAGATATGCAATCGGAGTTCCTAGCGCGATCGACAATTTGCTAACGACTTCTTGCCCAGCAGGTCCGTAATTTCCTCTTGCTGAAGGATCCTCAAATGTAGATATACTCATACGGCCCGCATCCTAAAATATTATTACTCATAATATTCACCATCGCATATTAATCTATATTTTAGAAATTTTTTTTGAAAAAAATGTTCAAAACTTTACACACCAAGCTCACTGGCTAGTTACAAGTAAAAATACAATCACCGCAAATAGCGATCAAGACAAGATTTCACGAAAAAGCGCATTTTTCTTTCCCCCTAGACTTTATTTCAATCGACATAGACTCATTCTAATAATTAAAAAATATCTGTACACAATACTGTGGTGGCATTATGATTAAACTAATAAAAGCACTGTTGAGGCTATGTTGTGGATAAGAAATGGTTTAAACTAAATATCTCGCAGATTGAGACCTATTGTAGAAAATACCATATCATTTCATTTGCTCTGTTTGGATCTATCTTAACCTCAGGATTTAATAAATCTAGCGATGTTGATATTCTAGTTAATTTTGATGTAAATCATATGCCAACTCTTTTTGGGATTGTAGATATGGAGTTCGAATTATCAAGTATCATCGGATGGCCCGTAGATCTTAAAACCCCCGAGGATTTAAGTCCCTATTTTCGAAATGATGTAGTCGCTCATGCCGAGGTCATCTATAATGGATAAGGACTTAATTCGATTGCATCACATGTTAGATTCAAGGTCGAGAGAAGAACTAGATACTGATAGACAACTACTATTTGCTCTCACAAGAGAACTTGAAATTTTAGGAGAAGCCGCAAATAGTATTTCTAAAAACACTCAAGAGCGCATATCGCAAATTCCTTGGAGAACTTTAATCGGCATGCGCAATCGTCTGATCCATGCTTACTTTGACGTCAACAGAAACATTATTTGGAATACTGCAGAAAAGGTGCTTCCCGATTTTCGCCTCGTATTAGAAAGAGTTATTCAAGACTTTACACGCTAAGCACAACAGCTAGTTTCTTGTCTTTATCCACTTTATCATAAAACACATCTTCTGCATGAATGACCATAGCATCTGCATGAACCTTTATAGGAATAACTGCAGCATCCGATGATTTAGCATCTAAAGAAAGAATCACAACATCATAGGTAAGAGTGCTATCTTCTATTAGCTTAGCAAACTTTTTTCTAAAAAGAAGCTCTACAAAATGCCCTTCATAGCCTCCCGAATAGATCCTATCAAATCCTTTATCTTGTAAAATAGCAATAGGACCCGCTTCCGATAGATAATCGTAGAGTCCTATTTCCTTTTCTTTTTTCAATACAGCAGGAGAGCACTCTATCATCAAAACTTTTAGCCCTTGCAGATGAAGTAAAGAGGCTACGTTAGGACAAAAAGCTGATGAAGAAGATAGAACCGATATACAGACTCCCCTATCTTGTAATCTTTGAGCAGATATAAAAGCTGACACCTTACGTAAGGTTTCTTTATTCTCTCCCCCTAAAAAATCTCTAAAGAATAAAGGTAAAAAGCCACAAAAAGTAATGCCTAATCGAGAAGCGGAATCTTCCGTGATAGCTAACCCTTTAGAAAGCCATCGCATACAGTCTCTCATCCCCATAAAAAAGCAAAGAAGGATCCCTGCTAAGGCTCCTTGTAATACAATAAAACCCTTCATAGGTTTAACGGGTGTGCACGCTAGGTCAATCGGCTTAGACTCTACATAAAAAAGCTGGTGATGCACATTTTTAGATTCCGTTAACTGAGCTAGCCCCTCTAACATCCCTAAACTTAAATCTCTTTGCATCGTAAGTTGATTTTCTCTTTTCCACTTTTCAGGTAATGTCTCCATTTTATGCTGCAAAGAAGCCAATTGATTCATAATCAAATCTTTTTCAACCCCTAAAAGACGAAAAGAAGTGTCTTGTAAAGACGAGATTTTTTCTTTTAGTAATTTAGCATTCAGTTTTTGTGTTTCGAGTAGCTGCACAAGATGCTGAGATAAAAATCGCTTTTGCCCTTCTAAACCATTTTTCATCCGTTCTTTATCTTTACCGCTATGGTTGTCTACATCTTGCAATTCTAAAGCAATACGCCCTGCCTTTTGGATCATCTCTTGACTTACGGAGTCGGGTAATACACCACTTAAAGAAGTTATTTCAAAATCGGGTTTGAAGATCTGCTGTTGAAGCCGACTTAACTGCTCTATATTCATGCGAAGTAGATCCCACTGCTGATTGTATTCCACAGAAAGCCTTTCCACAACTTCAGGAGTAATCCCCTGCACTTCAAGATCTTTCTCTGCATGAGAAAATCGCTCTCCCCCTAAAGCCACCTTTTGAATATATCCTTCACCTAATGAAGGAGTATTTTTCTTGAGACGACTCAGCTTTAAATCAACATCATGCAATCTTGCTAAGTACTCTTCACTTGGTCTTTCTAAAAAGTCTTTTTCTTGCTTAAGATGAATAAAACCCGTTTCCTTCAACCCTTGATGCAAAAAGGCTGTATGCGTATCCAAAGACCTTTCATATTTTTGCATTAACTCGGCTTGTCTTTTTTCTAGGTATTGCATCTGAATGGAAGCCATCTCTTCATTTTCTTGTTTTAAATGCTCTCGATAAGCGCGCATCAAACGATTTAAAAAAGACGAAGACACTTCGGGATCAGAATGAGAAAAACCAAGAGTGAATATATTTTTTTCCGTCTTATTGAGCTTAACCTTAAGTTGGGAACGAATATTTTTTACAACGGCAAACCAAGGCTGCGCTTGGATCTTATATAAGCACCCTTTACGGATAGAGTTTGCTTGCATGAGGGTGAATCGATTACCTTGGAACTCTACGGGAGATCCAAGAGCTCCAAAGCCTATTTTCTTTTTATCTAGGCCACAGATCTCAAAAGCATCTTCACTCGTAAATCGTAAGAAAAAATCGGAAGGACTTTCTTCTGCAAGATGCACATTGGAAAAGGCAAACATCTTTCTATCTGGAATCTTAGCCCCGCACTCTGCAAAGATCCTATCTTTAGCCGTCTCCATCCATCGAATGCAAAAAAATGGCTTAGGCCCTTCGAGTAAAAGACCTAGATCTTCCACCACTAATCTTAAAAGGGTTCTAGACTCTAAAACAGCTTGAGTCCCTCCTTCTTTCCCTGCTGACATCCGGTTGTTTTGTAAAAAAGAACGGAGCAGATCGGATTGTTCTTGCCCTTGAGCCGAAAAACGAAAGGTCGCGTTAGCCGTATAGTGAGGAGGTTCTATCAAACAAAAAAAAAGAACTAAACAACTTGTCCATATAAAAAGACGTATATATTGCTTTTTATTTCGGAGGAAAATCCGCTTTACGTCTTTTTTTGTCATAAACCATTCTTTTTCCATAGACTCCTCTTGCGTTATGGTATATTAACCCCTACGGATTTTATCCCTCTGGATAACAAATCAAATCCAATGAGAGTCGGTAAAATCTGTGTGACAAAGCGATTCCATTCCGTCAAAGGCTTAGCCGCTACATAAACAATATCTCCCGGCATTAAAAGCATACTATCGTTAGGAAGATGTATGACGTGTTGCCAATTGAGCGTATAGATTTTAGGATATAAGATGTTGCCTCGGATCACTTGAATATATGACTTATCTCCCGTATAAGGAATACCTCCTGCCTCTGCAAGAGCCTTTCTTAAAGTCATAAAGCCGTTTGGAACATTAACTAAGCACTCCCTTCCAACTTCTCCTAAAACCATGATGGAAGAGTCACTAGCATCTGCTATATAAATCTTATCTCCTCCCCGCATCACAACGTTTTGGCTCATATCGCCTTCTTTGAGTAACTTATAAAAGTCAACGGGAACCATCGCAGCTTCTCTCACAAGATAGCTTTTAAATAAGTTAGCTTGCGGAGGCACCTTAGCCACGGCTAACGTCTCAAAAAGACGGATTCTACCATCCACGGCAATTGTTGAAGTTTGCACAAGCCCAGCAAGCTCCACTTTTCTTTCTATTCGATTTTGAAAAGATAAAAACACTTGAACATCTTTAACGTGCTGTTGATATTCCGTTTGGATTTTGATCCTAGCTTCTTCTAACGTCAGATCCTGAATATATAAAGGTTCAAGATCGGGAAGTACCACCTTACCGTTTTGAACAAGAAATCCTATCGTTTGATTTAAAGAGACAAAAGAAGCTACAAGATCCGATCTAGTTGGATGAAAAAGGACGATATGTAAAACATCTCCATCATGTACGACATCTGCATAAGGTTGTAGCAATTCCGAAGAAAGAGGTTCAAATTCCTTTCCATCCATCAGCTGTAGCAAACAGAACTTGCCCTCTTTGATCTTATAAGAGTCCATGACAAACTCATCGGCGCCAAGGACATCTCTTCCTTTATAAGGCATGTTCGAACAACTACAGACTAAAAGTAAAAAAAATAAACAAAAGATATTTATCCCTCTCCTTCTTGCTTTTTGCATAAAGAAAAGCATACATTTTTCCTAACTGGATATAGATAAAATGCATATTACCCAGAGTATAGATTTTTGATCGAGCACGAAAAATAGTTTCTTGCTTTTTTTGTGCGAGGCAAGTACAAAAAGATTTTTTACAGAGGACTTATGAATTACCTTATTACTCTCCTAATTTTTATCTGCCCTCTTTTTTTTCTTCATTCCGAAGAAAAAAAACTTCCTCCCAAGTTATTGAACGTAGGGATTGGAGTCTATGATATCATCCATGATCCGCACCATGTTCTTTTACAACTGGAGTACCGAACTTTCTTTAAAAGGTGGACATATCTACGCCCCCTTATCGGTATAATGGGAACGGAAAAAGCTACCTTATATATTTATGGAGGAATAGCAGGTGATATCTTTCTTGGAAAATCTTTTGTCCTCACCCCAAGCTTTGCCCCAGGCATTTACTTTAAAGGAAAAGGCAAAGACCTCGGCTTCCCCCTAGAATTTCGCTCCGCCATAGAATTATCTTATGTGTTACCGAGCCAAGGGAGATTAGGCGCTCAATTTTATCACCTATCCAATGCTTCTTACGGAAATAAAAACCCGGGATCGGAATCGTTAGTCTTCTTCTATTCTATTCCCTTGTAACCTGTTCCCGAACAACTCGATTAAAAAATTTCTTAAATTGAACTTTTCCTAAGTTTTAAGTAGTCTCTTCATTAATTCAAAAATTAACCGAAGATTTTTCATGATACC
>JAZKAC010000177.1:0-12703 GCA_040389325.1 Chlamydiota bacterium
GTCCGAAACCAGTTCTTGGATCTTATCGAATCGACTTTTTTATGAAATTTGTCCAAAGTCTTTTGACTCTAGGGTCCACTTAGAAGATCCGACAACTCAACAAGGATGTCTCGCAATACTTCCAAGGGTTTTTGATCCGCATTAAAAGTAGAGATTAACTCTCTAGGGTAATGACTTAATAAGGCTAGAGTCTCTTCGGTGTAGACTCTCATCCGGTTTTGCAAAACCGCTTCATCTGCGTCATCTTGTCTTTTTTCAATTAGAGCTCGTCTTTTTAGCCTTTTGATTAAACCTTCTACATCGTGCATGCTCAGTACAACAATTTTGACTACATCAATATATTGGTCTAAGATTTTTGCTTGTAAAAGAGTTCTTGGAATCCCATCCAGCAAAAGGTACTGTTTTTTAGGGAAATAGTGGTTAGTGGCGATCTGCCCTTGCATATACTGACACCAAGCTTCAATCGTTACCTCATCGGGAACAAGATTCCCAAGGCTTGCATAGGAGTGATAAAGCTTACCTGTAGGAGAATCGGGATCCATCCCTCGGAAAATATCTCCCGAAGAAAGATGGAAGTGATTGCCTGCCGTGCTTAAGAATTTACCTAAAGTACCCTTGCCCGATCCCGGAGGGCCAAAAATCAGAATCGTTTTAAATTTCTCTTTTGAAAAGTCTGTTGATTGCATATATTTTCCTTGAACTGCACCCGGAACAAAAAAAAGAACCTACTTTAAAGTAGGTTCTTTCAACAATTTAATAGCTTTGAGATTTTCCGCAGCCGCAACCACCTCTGGCATTAGGATTAGAGACCTTGAAACCGGATCCGTTTAATCCGTCAACATAGTCAATTTCCGAACCGAGTAATCGCTCTACTCTGTTTTTATTTACATGGATATCAACGCCATGAGAATTAAATACGACATCTTCACCTTCTTTAGCTGCTGCAGAGTAGTCTAAAACGTATTCAAAACCGCTGCATCCGCCTGCTTGATCTCCAAAACGGAGTCCATAGCCCACCTTATCTTCTTCTGCAAGGATCTCTTTGAATTTATCAGCTGCACGCTTTGTCATAAGGATAACGCTAGGATCCGATTTTTCTTGTAAAATCGCATTTAATCTTTCAACTAGCCCTTCTAACATCTCTTCACTAAATCCATGCCCGAGTACGCCAGATTCTAATGTTTCCCAAGTAGCAGCTCCACATCCTACGCAATGTAGTCCTGACTGTGTCAGTTCTTGAGCCAGCTTTTGACTTTTTTGTGGAAAATCTTTTAAGATTTCCTCGATTGTCATTTCCTTTGTAATCATTTGTATTCCCTTGTAATGTTGGTTTAAATTAGAAATTAATTCTTACGCATCCGCCAAGAACTTTACACTGGCAAGCAAGTCTTTCCTTATCTTGCTCTCCTAAAAAATCCTTCTCTTCTTGCGTAAAAGGAGATGTATTCTCCATTCCTTCCGTCACTTCGATTACACAAGTACCGCATACTCCCTCGGTACAAGCAAAAGGAACACCTTGCTCTTCACAAGCCTCTATAATATCGGCGCCATCTGCTATCTCTACCTCTTCTCCCGAATTCTCAAAAACTAACTTTGCCATAAAACACCTCTTATCCCATAAACTCTTATCAATCATAATAGACAAGATACCACGATCTTCCACAAAAAAACAAACGCTTTTCTCTAATCTTTTCATCTTTTTTCTTGAACTAGACAAAAGAAGCACCACACCATTTACTTGAATTAAATATTTTAATATTATATTTTAACATTATAATTAATATAAAAGAGGCTATAGAAAAATTTGAATACTCCGGTAAATAGCGATCATATAGCCAAAATAGACGCCATGACAACTCGCCTAACAACAAATAATTCAAGATTAACTAAAGAAGATATCATTTTTTTAAGAACCATAACAAACGCTATTAAAGAGGGTGCAGGCTGCGTTAGATTAGACGAAAGTTTAAAGAACTTAGAAACACAAGTAGAAGCCTACAAGACTGATTCTTCTTTTTCTACTGTGACCGACAAAATTATACACTTCGCAAGAGAAGGGACTCCCTGGAAAGAAAGGGGTCTTTCCCCTAATCAGGCTGCCCAAGGCCTTATCACAGAAGCCTTAAAAGAAAATTCAGCAAGCTTAAATACTCCCGCTAAAGCCTTCCAACGAATGGCTCACAATTGGATCGCCTCTGAAATGTCTAAAGGTACACTTCGTGAAGAAAATTTGCCAAATCTAACCAATATTAACAGTATGCAAAGTAGCGTTGAGATATTTAAAGAGCTTGCTATTGATCTTGCATTAGACAAGAACACGATCCTAGAAAAGATAGTTACAGACCTACCTTTTGATCAGGCTCTCTCCATCTTAAAAGAAGTCAATCATTTAGCCGATTTCCCAACTGAGCTGGCAGATCTCTCAAAGGCTAGCACTCCACAACAACTATTCGCAATTAAAAAATCGCTAACTCAAGAAGGCCCTAACAAAGCCTTAGATCTATTAAAAAGTATATACCCCAATCTTGATTATTCAACAGAAAACGCCTTAATGAACCTCTTTGAAGGAACGGCAGATAGCATCCCTTTATCAAAGATCTTGCTAGAACACTTAACCCCCGAAAGCAGTACCCCCCTCTCCAACTTGCTCAAAAGTTTATTCAAAAACTCCAAACCATTCTCTACTCATTTATTTAATAAGATAAACGAAAGCACAGGTTCAACAAAAAAGTCAGAATACACAACCCTTCTACTCACCCAAAACCCCGAAACTCTACAACATCTACGCAAAAAAGACATCATTGAGATTATTCAAGCGCTTAGAGAAGCTAAGGGTAATAACGAACTATTTCAACCCTATTTAGATTCTCTGATGCTTAATCCAATGGGTCAAATAGATAGAGCCTTAGCAAAAGACCCTTCACAAAAAATGTCTAAAGCTGAATTTACAGAAATTGTATCAAACACTAGAACCTTACTTAACTTAAACACATTACCTCCAAAAACCCTGTCCGAGATCATAAAAAAGCTTAAAGGGTCGAAAGATAAGGAGTTATCAGACAACTTTCTTTCGAAAATTTCTTCCATGCTAATAGAGCAAATAAAGGATCCAAAAACTGAAGAAAAGCATAGCTTAGCCTACACTCGCATCTTGCTTGATCAAAAACCGAAAAACCTTCAAAAAATACTCAGCGACGACCTTATTTCATTCATTAGAAAGCTCCCCGAAGAGGAAAGAAAAAAACCATCTGACGCATTGATTTTTAACTGTTTAAGAAAAATAGAGACAGCGCTTTTACATAAACCCATATCCGACATCACCCAGTTGGAGGCCTCTGAGATCTTAAAAGATGTATCCTTTTTACTTAAACTAGATGAAATCTACCCGGGTCTGGATTCCGACAAGATCCCTAACATCCTAAATAGCCTCTTAAAATCAGATCAATTTAATGCCAACGCAAAAGAGAAATTTAAAACATACATCACTAAGATGCCAGAAAATTTAGCCTTAAGAATACAAAAAAATCTTAATGAAATTAATACTAACTCTGATAACCCACATATGTTATTAAGGACAGCTTATGACGACCTAACTTATTTAAAAAAATACTTAGAAACAAGTAAATCATCAATTCCCAAGAACACACTCGATACCCTAATTCCTGAGATCTCCTTCATCGAAACCAACATCGCTAGAAAAGTAAAAGAAGAACTAGATAAAACTATAAAAACCATCTCAAAGATAACTTGCCCTACTACTGATCATCCGCAACTCAGACTCTTCCTAAGACAATCCGTATTAGCGATTGGTATTTTAGAAAAATCGAACCAAAACATTGACTTCACTAGTCAGAAAGAAACTATCATCTCTAAAACAATTGAACAGATGAATAGCGACATACCTAAAAAACTTCCAACTCCTCCAGCGTTCCTAGATAATACTTTGCAGTATGCCGATATTTTATTTAATAACCAAATCCTAGCAAAGTTTCTACCCGTTTCTGAAGAAGATCTAAAAAAAACCACAGAAGCCATCGCTCCTCTTTTGCTCACAAAAATAACTAACGACATTGATAAGAACAATGGACCGCTAACGAATACCTTAAAAGAAATTGCTATTCTGAGTAAATTCTCCCCTACGGCCTCTACTAAAATTCAAACAGATATCAACGACATAAAAAATAAACTTATTACTTCTCTAACCTCTTCTTGGAGTAATACCATACTAGCTGGTTCCACTTCTTATGAAGATCTAAAAATAATTTTATTAAATTACGATCTGTTATCTACAGAAACTTCATTTAGAGACAGTCTGAATACGGATGTGAACAAAAATAATTTAAGCTATATTAGAAAAAATGGTTTTCCTAAATTAATCAAAATAATACAAGAAAACCTAACTAAAGCGAATACTCCAGGGTCTGACCCTATTTCATTACGAAAGCAAGCTGCAGAAGATACTACGTTTTTACTTAATAACGAGCATTTTAAAAACTCTTTAAGCGGAAAAGAGAGTGATGATTTAAAAAATATCATTAAAAAACTGCAAGAATTAACTCTTCCACAAAACTCAAAAGAGCTATTCGATGCGTCTCTGATTAAACCTAATTCTACTATAAACGTTTAGGAATAAGCATAGTTCAGCTTCATAAAGAACCAAAAACGCCCCATGCCCCTTATCCGCATCATTTAAACCTCGATATATTTTTAATTTTAATTAATTAATTATCAACACGCTATAATGCTTGATAATTATTACTTATAAATAAAACTGAAATAATAATTTAATACTGATACTATCTATATTAAATAGTAATCACATATTTTGGAGGATTTATGCCAATGGACGCAGTAGGAGGAGCCCCCCCCGAAGCAGCCGCTTCAACCAGCGGAGCAAAAGAATCAGGAAAATCAGGCGCGGTAACGGAAGCTTCTAATCAACAAGGAGGAAGTCTAGATAGCGTAAGCGTCATGACATTCTCACTGCTACAAGCCACGACAGCCTCTGCAGAAAGCGCTGCTTTTGCAGAAGGAGTAAGCACCGCCACTCCAGACGCCGAAGCTCTACCAAGCGGTCAGCAAGAGGATTCGGCAACTACGGATGATTCAAAAGGCGGAAATGCAGGAGGAGATTCCGGGAATAACTCAAGCAGCAGTGACTCTGGCGCCTATAACGAGTCTCAGACTCAGGAGAGTTCTGCAGGAGCTGCAGCATTGCTTACGCAAGACACTATGCAAAGCTCTAATCTAATGAGTGAGAACGCGCAAATAACAGCTCAGACAGGTATTGAAGAAGGCGAAGCTGCTGCCCAAGAGCAGCAGACCCTAGGAGTCACGTCAGCAAAGGATGAACAAAGTGCTGCCATTACAGCAGCTGACGGAGCGATAGCCCAGGCCTCCATATCGGGGCTTACCTCCATGGCGACACTTGGCATGGGCCCTACATCATCGGCAGCCGAGAGTAAAGGATTTCAAGACACTCAAAATTCTCTTAAGACGAGTAACAAGAAGTCAACAATGACTCCTCCGAACGAAGCACAAAAACCTAAACCAGAAAATCCCACTAATTTAGAAATAACTGGTGCATCCAATAAAGACGCCTCTACTGACACTCGCCCAAAGAAGGAGGATGATGCTGCTGATAAGCCTACACCTTCAAGTGCTGCGCCTTCAACTACTCCCAAAACAGAGGCTTCGTTTACAGATACTGAAGCCTCCGCAAACACAAAAAAACAAATTGAGGCGGATCAAAAAACCCTAGCAAAGTTTGGAAAACTAGACGACGAGGGAGGTGACCTCAAAGGAAGAACGGATCGAGCCATCAAAGGATATAAAAATGTTCCCTCTATGCCAGAAGCTGATCAAGTAAAATTAAATGCGACATCCCAAAGTCAACTTTCAATGATCTCTAATAGAGACTCAGCTGCGACTGGATCCTCTAACATAACAAAACAAACCATGGATGCTGTTGGAGGAATGGGCGGTACTTTGATTGCTCAAAATGCTAATATTGACGCAGCTAGCCAGACTGCAACGGCTAAAGAACTCAGTGCAGAAGCTGGAAATGTGGCTTATGCTCAATCAGTAGCACAGGGGATAGTTGGAATAGCGACAAGTCAGATATCTAATGCTCAAAGCCTGATGTCTGGCGCGATAAGCACATCGCAAGCAAGTGCAGTCAAGACCTAATGGGAGTTAAGGCAAAACCACGAGATGTTATTTCTCGTGGTTTACGTAGTAGTTTTCTACAACGGTTGGAAGAGCTTCAACCGTTTGTAGCTCACGCTCTAATAACCCTTCTATGTGGAATACCTTACTTTCTAAAGTCTCTTGATTTTCTAACGTTACATTAAAGGAGTTTTGGTAATCTTCGGATAAAACAAAGAACACTCGATGAATACTGGAATAAGGAGCGATGACTTCTGATCTTACAGCTTTTGATTGTAGCTGTTTTTTTAACTTACGATAACTTTTGTTAGTCAAAATACTATCTACGGCACCCGGGATACTAAGGGGCCAAAAAAAGAGACTAGCTATTTTAAAACCTATAGATCTAGGGAGGGCTGCTGTAAGGACTCTTTTAGCTATCTTACCCCCTTCCACTAAAGGAAGATCTACAGAACCTGGAGAAAAGAGATAAGGATCTGAGGATCCATTTTCAATAGTCACCTCAACAGGCTGATAACCAATATCTAAAAGATCTTTTTTCAAGTACTTCTCACTTTCTTCCGAACTTAGAGCCTTAATAGAGAGCTTTACATGATCTTCTTCTGCCAGAAATTCTTTTATTGTAGAAGGAGTCTGCCATTCGATTCCCTGCTTCCCATTCTGACTCATTCCTAAACACAGGCAAGCACATCCTACACAAGAAATTAAAAAAGCATTTTTCATTACACCTCCAAAGTACATAAAGTATGTATTTTACAACTATTATGTAATTAATTTCAATAATCAACACATTAATTAATTCATTAAATTAATATTTATATGATATTATGAAATTATAGTAATTGGAGAAAATTATGACAACAGGCGTTGGGTCACAACCCGAGGGCGCAAGCGCCCAAACCACAGTACAGACGGGAAAAGTAGCAGAAACTGCACCAACCAGCCAAAACTCAGCTAATGCCGTTGCTAGTGCTACCACTTTACAAACCCTTTTAGCGACAACAGCAGCGACAACCGACGCCTACAACTCGGGATCGGCAAGCACTCAGTCAAGTGATGACACGACACCAACAGGAAGCGGTCTATCGGAATCCCAGGTAGTAACGGGTGACCCTTCTTCCCGTGACGGCGGTCAGGGAGGCAGTCAAGGAGGAGATCGCAATTTCGAAGAAGCTCCACTTGGCAACCAGAACCCACTAGTTAGCTCAGGGGTATTAGACACCTCCGTCGCATCAAATACCGCAGCAAGCGTTGAAAAAAAATCCGCCGAACTCCTAAGCGAAAATCTTAAAGCAATTAATAGCAGCGCTGTTTTTGAGCCCAAATTAGACACAGCTAAACTAGTAAATTGTTTTAGTCAACTAGCTCCCAACTTCACTACACTCGCTACATCTCTAGGAATCCCCCCCGCCGATATCGAGCAGGTAACTCCTCATCTTGACAATATAACCAAATCAGCCCAAATACTAGACACAATCTCTAATGCAGGAGCCTCTTCTATTGCAACACAAAATGTGATAGCCTCAATCCATAATGACTTCAACCAAGCTTGCACCGTTATAGCAACTAGCTTTGCACAAAACCCCGATATCCTAAAAGGTCTTCTTATGGAGACTAAAGGCATGTCCGAGGATGCGGCAACTACTACAGCTAACGGCTTTGCCGATATGGTAAATAATTATAGCAGCTTTACCGACGCCGTGCTAGGCAAAACTAAACCAGAGTCCACCTCTAATACGACTGCCACCACCACAAGCTCTAACCCCTTAGATTCAAGCTCCTACGAAACAACAGAAGATGCGGTAGGAAGCTTTGCAGGAGGCGCCACCCTTAACCTTGGCTTGCTTGATGCTTTTAGCGCTCTAACATTCGGATTTAATGCCGAAATCGGGTCGGAAACCGCAACGGAGTCGGAAGCGACAAATGCAAACACTTTAAGTGAAATACATAAACAAGAGAAAGAACAAAAAAAAGAAAAAAAAGAAGCAAAAACAGGAGGCCTTGTCCACAAGATATTCACTCCAGTTCAAAGCGCAGCAAAGATAGCAGTCCCTATAATGACAAAAGTCATTTCCGTCGCAGTTGCAGGCGCCGTTAATACAGTAGCTGAGGCGGGCGGCCATAAGGGACCTGTAGTGAGTTCAAAGCAAGTGGAAGGAACTATTAACCATGCTAGATCAACTATAATGAAAGATATTCAAATACCAGCAAATTACATAAAAAAAGATGTAGCCGACCCTATTATATATGCGGATAATTACGTTACGAAGAATATAGTTCTAGGCATAGTCGACGTCCTTGCTGACATGTTCCCCAATGTGGATAAATCCGAAGCAACAGCAATTTTAACACCTATTGTCGCGTTTATTTGCCTTAACCCTTTACTAGCCGTACAAAGCTTTAACTCGCTGCTTGAGCAGGCCATATTCGAGCTTTGTATGACCATAAACCCAAACCTGGACAGAAGCACCGTACAAATGGGCGTTGATATCGCCGTACAAACTGCCGAAATGATTGCCATCACAGTGTTCTGTAGCTGTTGCGGAGCGCCTGAAGCTGCTGCAGAAGTTGATGAAGCTGGGATAGCCGAAGATACCACTCTAATAGAAGGCGATGTTGCAGCTGACTCCAGCGAAGCAAGTGAAACAATGGCCGAAGAAGAAGCTGTGGAGCAATCTGGAAACCAGCCTACATCAGATAACGAAAAAACCTCCAAAGGCGACAAGGCAAAAGACGCCTCAGCTACGGAAAACACGAGCCAAGCAGACAACACTGCAAATAAGGCAGGAAAAATAGATGATGACTCCGAAGCCGATATGAACCAACGTGATGCCGTAAGCGAAGGAGACGACACTGAAGCAGATGGCGCCAAGACGGATGCGGCAGAGGCGAGCAAGGCGGGCCCAGAAGCAGATGCCAAAGTGGTAGATGCAGCGGATGTGACTAAGGGAACCAATTATATGCCATCGTTAAATACTATAATGAAGGTCACCATGACCTATCAGGCTATAGGAACCATGGCCACCAGCGCAATAACAATAGCTCAACAACTGTCTATGATACAGATAGCCGAGTGTCAAGCATCGATAGCCATCGATAAGGCTATCTTGCAGATTCTTGACTACACCATGAATTCTGCGAATGCGAATACGAGCAATGCTGGCCAAGGGGTCTCGGGCAACGTCTCAGGTATTGCCAATGCCAACGCCACCATGTCTCAAACGAGCGCTTCCAGTACAACAATGGATTTTCCCGCTTAAAAAAAAGCTTACTCAAGAGAGGAAAGAGGAAGTATTTTCCTCTCTTGGGTAAAAAAAAGTTGCTTTCTCTAGATCTATCCCCTACAATTTTTAAGATTCATAAGATAAAAATTGCAGGATAAAGATGTCAAAAAAGAAAAAGCAGACTCCATTAGTTATT
This sequence comes from Chlamydiota bacterium, assembly GCA_040389325.1. Lineage (GTDB taxonomy): Bacteria > Chlamydiota > Chlamydiia > Chlamydiales > Rhabdochlamydiaceae > CAIJXB01. Next base: position 9,589 of record JAZKAC010000177.1, read on the forward strand.
CTAGTAGCTATTTTTTTAGCTTTTATATTAGGGAATATAACGGGCACGGAAAGCGGGATTTTCGGAATAACCTACTACTCTCTTTTTGATCTTTTTGGAAAGTTGTTTATCCACAGCTTAACACTCATCGTCGTTCCCCTGGTATCTTCCTCTATTATCTTAGGCGTTGCCAGGATCGGAAGAGATCAATCTTTCGGCAGAATAAGTGTAAAGATCCTATCTTTCTATGTGGTGACAACCCTCTCTGCTATCTTAGTCGGTCTTTTGTTAGTGAATCTCTTAACTCCTGGTGTCGATGAATCCTTAAGAAAGCTTGTGCAAGAAGGGACCTTTGCAGGGGTTCAGCATCAGATAGGGGCTCATGAGTCTGCAGGATTCTCCAAATTACTTTTAAGCATTATCCCCTCTAACGTGTTTGAAGCCTTTTCTAAAGGAGATATGTTAGCCGTTATTTTCTTTAGCTTATTTTTCGGTTTTAGCCTTTCAAGGATCAAGGGCGAGGGTTCTCAGACATTGCAAAACTTCTTCCAAGGTCTTTTTGATGCCATGCTCACCATGACTCAATTGATCATGAAGTGTCTACCTTTCGGGGTATTTTGCCTTGTTGCCAAAGTGGCTGCTACAACGGGATATAAGTCCTTGAGCTCTTTAGGTTGGTTTTTTATCACGGTTGTAGGAAGCCTACTCATCTTCAGCTTAGTGATAATACCTCTATTTTTACGATTCATCGGAAAAGTAAGCCCAAAAAATCATTTTAAAGCGATGACACCTGCTCTTATCACAGCTTTTTCTACCAGCTCTTCTTCAGCTTCCCTACCCATCACTATGGACTGCTTAGAAAAAAGAGCGGGAATCTCCAACCGGATCTGCAGCCTTGTAGTTCCTCTTGGAACTTCTTTAAATATGTCAGGATCCGCTTTATATGAATGTGTCGGAGCTCTATTCATAGCTCAGGTATATGGGATAGACCTTGCTATTTCAGGACAAATTGCGATTGTAGTCCTCTCCTTACTCACCTCTATGGGGGTTGCGGGGATTCCAGCTGCCAGCCTAGTAGCCTTGATCATCATCTTGGAAACCTCAGGTCTTCCCGTAGAAGGGATCGGCCTTTTCTTAGCTGTAGATAGAATCCTTGATATGTGCAGAACAACCGTTAACGTGCTAAGCGACAGCTGCTGCGCCGTTTTGGTTGCCGTATCAGAAGGGGAAAAAGAGATCCTAACTCGGACTGTCTTCACGGAGGAATAAAATTTATGCAAGTAAATTTTATTTCAGAACCTCTCCAAACAAAGATCTGCTTCTCCCCTTCTTTTTTAGAAGCGGATCTTTTTTGGGACGCCATAGAGTCTCTTACCTCCCCCGCTTTTTTATTAACGGAAAAAACTGCAGGAGCGCTATTTGCTCCTCTTATAGAAAAAATCCTACAAGAAAAAGGGATCTTTGTAACAGTCCTAACTATTCCTAGCGGAGAAGAAATAAAATCATTTCCTTATCAAGAAAAGATCATCAATTTCATGATAGAACAGGGATTGGGACAAGATACATGCCTCATAGCTCTTGGCGGCGGAGCCCTTTTAGATGTTGCGGGGTTTATAGCCTCTATCTACGCAAGAGGCATTCCCCTCCTCTCCATCCCGACAACTCTTTTATCCATGGTCGATGCATGCCTTGGAGGAAAGACGGGCATCAACGCCCTTAACGGCAAAAATGCCGTAGGGACCTTCTACCCTGCCTCCCACATACTGATCGCCTCCGAATGCTTAAACACCCTACCAGAAAGGCAGCTTCAAAGCGCCCTTGCCGAGATCATTAAGTACTCTCTTATTTTAGATAAGCAACTTTTCTCCCTCTTACAAGCAGGAAAAGATCTTTGGGAAAAAAAAGATCCCATTTTTATAGAAAAACTCATCAGGCTAAGCCTACTTGCTAAAAAATCCGTTATAGAAAAAGACTTAAAAGAGCAAGGCTTACGAAGAATATTAAACTTTGGTCATACGATAGCTCACGCTATCGAAAGCCTTTCAAACTATGAAGTCCTCCACGGAGAGGCTGTAGCCATCGGACTTTTAATTGAAAGCAGGTTAAGCTTTCAATTAAACCTTCTATCCAAGCAAGACATGGAAAACATCGTAGATCTTTTAAGAAACTACGGCTTTACAAAAAAGATTCTCTCTTTTTCCTACGAGGAGCTAGAACCTTTTTTACAAAAAGACAAAAAAAATCGAGGAAAAAACATCCGTTTTGTTTTACTCTCTTCTATAGGAAAGGCAAGCGATTGCAACGGTGATTACTGCATGAGTGTTCCTAAAGAAGACCTTTTAGTCTCCATGGCTTGGTATAAGGCTCTCGTAAAATAAAAATTCTTGCTTACCGAAGCTCATCACTGGTATACTAATATCTTATAATAGGAGATTTCCTATGGTTTCCAAGTTTCTTGATCCAAAAAATCACATTGCATTTAAAAAAATATTTGGAACGGAGAAAAATAAAGATATTCTCATCCACTTTCTCAACGACATGTTACTTTTTAAAAATCAAGAACCCATCCTGGATGTAATTTTTTTTAAAACCAATCAAGATCCAGAAATCGCAAGTCACAAGACAAGCGTCGTCGATGTCTTTTGCACAGATTCAAAAGGCACTAACTACATCGTAGAGATGCAAGTGGCTACAGAAAAAGGTTTCGAAAAAAGAGCGCAGTATTACGCCTCAAAGACCTATAGCTCTCAATTGTTTGTAAAAGGCAGGTATTACGATCTTAAAGAAGTTATTTTTTTAGCCATTTCCGATAAGGTCTTATTTCCTAACAAAAAAAAATATAAATCCGATCATGTCCTCATGGATAAAGATACTTACGAGTGCGATCTAAAGGATTTTTCTTTTACATTCCTAGAGTTAGCCAAGTTCAACAAAACAATAGATGAGTTAATAACTATCCAAGAAAAATGGACTTATTTTTTCAAGCACGCAGAAGAAACTTCCACGGAAGATCTTGAAAAAATCATTGGTAAAGACCTTGTTCTTGAAAAAGCTTATACGGCTTTAAGTCGTTTTTCTTGGAGTCAACTACCCCCTCCTGAAGGAGGGGGCTTGGAAGAATAATTCAAGCCCTATG
>JAZKAC010000178.1:0-5333 GCA_040389325.1 Chlamydiota bacterium
CATGGCGGGATCCGATTGGGGGGGAGTGCAAGTGATTGGCTCCTCTACCACCCAACGATTTAATATTATAAGTTGCTTTAGCTAAGCGAAAAGGAGGTTTGAGGAGGCAAGTTTGATGGTGAAAAAATAGTGGTTAATAACACTATTTTACCTAGGGAGGCAACGCCTCCCTAACTATTTTTAAAAGTTATGATACTTCGTAGAGCTTATTGAGTTCTAGATAAGCTTCATCAATCTTTTTCTTAAGATCTTCGGATGTTAAAAGGAGCTTCTCGCTTTCTTTAAGATTTTTTTTCTCATAAGAAAGGGCTAAGAGGGCTTCAGTCTCAAGGAGTAGTTTTTCTTCTGCTTCTATTCGAGCTTCTAATAACGCTATTTTGTTTGTAGAAGTTTTTTTCTGTACGGGAGGAGCTACTGCTTTAACTTTTTTTGGAGTAGAAGGTTCATCCCATCCGTCTTTTTCTAAAAACTCTTCATAGGTTCCTAGAAAGATACGCTGGTTTTCTTTTTCGGCGATGATAAGATAGTCCGTTCCCATCTTCTTTAAGAGCTCTTCACTATGAGTGACTAAGACGATAGAGCCTTCGAAGACTTCGATCGCTTGCAATAGGGCATCTATGGATTCTATATCAAGGTGATGAGTGGGTTCGTCAAGAAGGAGAAGATTTGTAGGACCAGCTAAGATTTTCCCTAGAAGGACCCGACTTTTCTCTCCACCCGATAAAACAGATATTTTTTTTCTAGCCGCATCTTGACTAAACATCATCTGACCACAGATGGCTCTAATGCGAGAATAAGGTAGTTGAGGACCTGCAAGAGCTATTTCTTCTTCGATCGTTAGATCGGGATTTAAACGAGACACGTTAGTTTGTCCAAAATAGCCGACTCTTGTTTGATCGGATCTCCAAAGGACTCCTTCTTGCGGCGTTAGTTCCCCTGCTATTAATTGTAAAAGAGTGGATTTACCCATTCCGTTTTTTCCGATGATGGCGATTTTTTTCCCTTTTTCAATTTCTAAAGAAACATCTTGGATGAGAGGGCATGTAGGGGTGTAGGAGAAAAAAACTTCATTTAGTGTCGTCATTTTCTTTCCAGAAAAAGGCAGATAGGAAAAAGAAAAGGATAGATCGTATATGGAGGCTAGTTGAGCTAGCACGGGAAGCTTAGCTAATGATTTTTCTTTAGACTTAGCTTGAGCTGCTTTGCTAGCTTTCGCTCCAAATCGTTCGATAAACTCTTCAGCGTGTTTTTTTTTCTTATCAAGGTTAAGGCGAGTTTTTTCATAGATCTCTTCTTCTTCTAAGATCTTGTGATAGTAGTTTTCTGTGGTGCCTTGGTATTTTCTGATTTCTTGACGATGAAGACCCATGGTGTGAGTGGCTATAGCATCTAAAAAACCTCGATCATGGGAAATACAGACGATCTCTCCACGCCATTTTTTAAGATAGGTTTCTAGCCAGCGAAGGCCTGCTATATCCAGATAGTTAGTAGGTTCATCTAAAAGAAGGCAATTAGGTTCTTCGGCAAGGAGCTTAGCTAGTTTAAGTCTTAGATGGTACCCACCCGAAAGAGAATGCGGATCGGCATCCAGCATTTGGTCGTCAAATCCAAGTCCGAACAAGATGCTTTTTACTTCGTAGGGTTGTTTCCGTATAGGACCGCATAGAGCTTCTTCTAATACGGTGGCTTCGGTTATTTGAATGTGCTGCTCTAAAAAACCCAGTTTATATCCTTTAGGAGAGCGAACGTTTCCTCCGTCAGAGGTTTCTTCTCCTTTAAGAATTTTTAAAAGAGTCGTTTTGCCGGAGCCGTTTCTTCCTACAAAGGCACATCTTTCCCCTTTTTGAATGCAGAAGGAAAGTTGAGTGAAAAGAGGGGTTCCTGAATAACTTTTACAGAGATTGTCTACTTGTAGCATGAAAGTTCCTTATAAAAAAAAAGCTTCGCCTTAATATAGGCGAAGCTTCCTTGTTTTAGAAATTCTTTTTAGTATTTCTTTTTAGGTTTCTTGATTCCCGTAGGGTGATCGAATTTCTTTTTAGGGTAAGATCCAAAACTATCAGGTTGTGATCTTTCCGATCTTCCTCTATTTTGAGATCCATAACCGTCAGATGAAGATCTTTCGGATCTTCCTCTTCCTGGGGATCCAAAATTATCGGAATAAGATCTTTCTGGACGTCCTCTACCTTGGGATCTAAAAGGTCTTCTTGTGTCATGTCTTTCAGAAGCAGGTTTTGCAGAAGAGATGGCATCTAGAATTCCAATAGTCTCAGGTCCGTTGATAGGATTTTTCGCTAAAATCCAGCTTAATAGCTTAGAAGATAGCGTTTGAAGATCCATTGTTTCTTGAACCGAATTCACAACATTTGGAATATCGTTAGAAGGAACTTGGTCTTTAATTTGTCCAAGAATCTTTTGTATCTGGAAAGCGCGAATCTGTTGCTTGGAAGGAATGAAAAGTCTTTCCATTGTTCCTTTGATCACTTTTTGGAAGTATACAAGTTTGCTATACTCTTTAGGAGTTACAAAAGTGATGGAAGCTCCTTTTCGTCCCGCTCTAGCTGTACGACCTATACGGTGTACGTAATTTTCAGGATCAAAGGGAAGATGGTAGTTAACAACGTGAGCCACATCTACAATGTTAAGACCTCTTGCAGCCACATCCGTAGCGACAAGAATCATACATTTGCCCGATCTGAATTGTTGAGTTACTTGCTCTCTTTGAGATTGTTCCATGTCGCCATGAAGTGAACTTGCTGATTGTCCTCTTTGTGTGAAGACTTGAGTTAATCGGTCGACTTCTTTTTTTGTTTTGCAGAAGATGATTGATTTGCCCATATCCAGTGCTTCGAAAAGACGGATTACGGCTTCATCTCTTTCGTGATCTTGCAAGACGCAATAGTGTTGCGTGATATCTTCATTACAAGTTTGGGTTTGTGCAGCTTTGACTACGACAGGATTTCGTAGAATGTTTTTTGCTAAAGCTTGGATAGCAGAAGGCATAGTAGCAGAAAACATAAGAGTTTGTCTGTCTTCCGGAAGAAATTCAAAGATAGCTTGTAGATCTTCTAAAAAGCCCATATCAAGCATCTCATCGGCTTCATCGATGATAACTATAGATGGATTAATTGTCGGGATTTTTTTTCCTTGTAAAAGATCTAGTAATCGACCAGGAGTTGCTACAATTACTTGAGCTCCTCTTTTGATGGCGTCGATTTGTGTGTGGAAGGACTTGCCACCGTATACGGTTGCCGTTTTTACATGTAAAAACGTACCTAGACGAGAAATCTCTTCACTAACTTGAGACGCAAGCTCTCTAGTAGGAGTAATAACAAGAATTTCAGGTTTTCCCGTATTTTTTAAAAGGTTTAAAGCAGGAAGAGAAAAAGCAGCCGTTTTTCCCGTACCCGTTTGAGCATGTCCTATGACGTCAACGCCTGATAGGATAAGAGGAATAACTTCTTGTTGAATAGGACTTGGAGTTTTAAATCCTAGTTTCGTTAAGCCATCTAATAGCTCTTTTTTAAGACCCAGGCCTTCAAAGCCCGTTGCTTCTTGTAGTATATCCATGTAGTGTTCTCCTCATGAGTTGATGGATTTTTGTGGTATTTTTGACTTTATGCCATCTTTTCGCCAATACACTAAAAATCTCAAGACTTGAAAAGTCATGGAAAATAAAAAATTGAAGCAAGCAGTCAAAATAAATGAATTTAATCATTATCGAAAATAAGATATCATGAATAGGTAATTTAAAAAAAGAAGAATAAAAAACAAGGTATTTTCATGACATTGATTCTTAGTGCGCACGCTCTTTCTAAGTCCCACGGATCTCAAAATTTGTTTACCGATATCTCATTTTCTCTCTATGAAGGAGACCGAATGGGGTTGGTAGGTCCTAATGGCGCCGGAAAATCCACCTTATTAAAAATTTTAGCAGGCATGGAAGAGCCAGATTCGGGGAAATTAGCAAAAAAACAAGGGATTAGAATTGCGTATGCAGGGCAGTCTCCCGAGTTTCCTGAAAAGAGTATTGAGCAGATTATGCTTTCGGCCAACAAGTATCTATCTGAAGACGAAGCTTGGGTAAAGGCTCAAATTCTTTTGCATAAGGCAGGGTTTACCGATTATACGCAAGAGGCTTCTCGATTATCCGGAGGTTGGAAAAAAAGATTAGATATTATAAAAACTCTTATGCTGGATCCCGATCTTATTCTTTTAGATGAACCGACTAACCACTTGGACCTGGAAGGGATTGCCTGGTTAGAAAAATTTTTACAAAAAGAAAGGTTTTCTTATTTTATAGTCAGTCATGATCGTCATTTTCTTGATGTCATATGCACTAAAGTAATCGAATTAAATCGTTGTTTTCCTAAAGGAGTCTTTGCCTGTGACGGCAACTGGTCTACCTTTACGGAAAGAAGAGAAGGTTTTTTACAGGCGCAGCTTGAAGAAGAAAGGAGTTTAGCTTCTACGGTGCGAGATGAGATAGATTGGATGAGAAGATCTCCTAAGGCGCGTACTACGAAGTCTAAATCGAGGATGGAAAGAGCCGAGAATGCCATACAAGACTTACAAGAGTTAAATCAAAGAAATCAAACGTCTAGAGTGGGTGTAGATTTTGTCGCATCGGAAAGGGAAACCAGAAATTTGATCGTTTGTAATAACTTAGGGAAGTCTTTAGGGGGAAGAGTTCTATTTAAAGGGGTAGATTTTAAACTCTCTCCTAGGAGTCGCCTTGGAATCGTCGGAAAAAACGGAACGGGAAAAACTACTCTTTTAAAAATCCTTTCAGGAGAAATTACGCCCGATATAGGAACTGTGAAATACGCTCAAGATCTAAAGCTTGTTTATTTTGATCAACATAGAGAAACATTGGATCAAAATATTACTCTTAGAGAAGCTCTTTCTCCGGGTGGAGATTTCGTAAAGTTTCAAGGGCAGCTGATCCATGTCAACGGCTGGGCTAAGAAGTTTCTTTTTTTTCCAGATAGACTTAACCTTCCCGTTCATTGTTTATCGGGAGGAGAAAGAGCTCGTATCTTAATTGCAAGACTCATGTTGCAACCTGCAGATGTTCTTTTTCTGGATGAGCCTACAAACGACTTGGATATCGCTACATTAGAAGTAATAGAAAATAGTTTGCTTGAGTTCGCGGGAGCTATTGTTCTTATTTCTCATGATCGCTTCCTTATGGATCGCGTTTGCACTCAGATCTTGGGGTTGGGCGAAGACAAAGAGCAGGGACTATTTGCAGACCTAGCTCAATGGGAAGAAGCTTCTCGCGATTTGGAGAAAAAAAAAGAAAAAGAGGAGAGGGCTATTGTAGCTTCTAC
>JAZKAC010000178.1:5343-19471 GCA_040389325.1 Chlamydiota bacterium
GACCTAAAAAACTTTCTTATAAAGAGCAGAACGAATTGGAAGGGATGGAATCTGCCATTTCATCCGCAGAAGAAAAACTACTTTGCTTACAAAAAAAACTTGAAGAAGGGCAAGATCCTAAAGAAACTCTTATCACCTATAAACAGTTAGGGGAGGCTCAGGTGTCTTTGGATTCTTTGTATGAAAGGTGGCAGATACTATTAGATAAAGCCTCTTCGTTATAATCTTCAACTTTACAGTCGTTAGAGACGGGCTTGGGTTGGCTGCTATTTAGATCAGGCAAGTTTTTAAAAGCGGAATCGCACTTTTTGAGAAAACTTAACTTATTTGAGGTGGAGTCGCTTGTTTCAAGCGGCTCACTTTCTAGATCCTCTCTAGATATTACCTTTTTTAAGGAGAGGTTCTCATCGCTTTGTAAATCTTTTAAAATTTTTTCTTGAGAGCAAGAAGCTATGTAATTAATTTCTTTACAAAAAGAGTTGTTGTTATTCGTTGATATACTAGTCTTTGTAGAAATTTTGATATCCATTTTTTCCCCGAGTTTGAATTCCAGCAATCTTATAATAAGAGAAGAACAGATGCAAGGAATTATACTGACACATCGAGAACAACTTTGTAAAATGCTGTCAATGCATAGAGTTGAAAAACTCATGAATGAGTTGAGATATAGACCTGTGCCTCAGTGTGAATCCCCTCGGTCAAGAAGACCGAGAGATAGAAGTAAATGTTAACGCGCAAAAAATCTTTTAGGGTCAAGTCGATGCGCTTGATCATGAAGACGATTATCTATGTGGCCTACAATCATCAATGCCTTGAACACTTCATAAAGCTTGCCTGTCAACGGTCCAGCATGAGATGAAGTGATCTCTTTTTCTATATCCACATTTATAGTCATATCGGGAATTTCTCCCATCTTTTGAATTTCTTGCATAGAAAAATACATTCTTGATGTTATATCTACTAACATACTCGTCAAGAGGGAGATCGCCTCTGCCTCTTCAAAAGCTTTTAGCTCTATCGCAGGGTTTTGTAAAACAGGTATGCTATTTTTACATGAAACTATCGTTATAAATCACCTTTTTTTGTTAAATGAATTTTTTAATTAAAATAATTGTAAATTGATGATGAATTAATTTCAATTTAATTGTGTTTGTCTTTGAAATTTTTAAAAAATGTCAGCTTTGTGTAAAATGGAAATTAGTTCAAGCTGTCATTTAAAGATATTAATAATAATATTAATTTCTTGTTGCCGACGTAAATCGATTACTAATTTATTTAACACAAAGCTTTTAATTGCGAAAAAAAATAATACATGGTATCATTTTAAAGAAATAAGAGGGTATAATGAATAAAAAACTTTTGATTTTGAGTACGGGATTCGCTTTGTTTTCGATGTTTTTTGGGTCGGGTAACTTGGTCTTCCCAATTACGGTTGGACAGCAAAGTGAAGGGCATTTCTTTTTGGCGGCATTAGGGATCTTGCTTACGGGCGTGGTTGTTCCTCTTCTTGGCGTATTAGGAATGATGCTATATAAAGGATCAATCAAGAGCTTCTTTTCTTCTTTAGGGGCTATAGGGACGTTTGTTTTTTCCTTTGGGGCTTTAGCTCTTATGGGGCCTTTTGGTGTGCTGGCGCGTTGTTTTACAGTGGCGCACGGAGCCATAGAGGGTATATTTCCCTCTCTTCCCCTTGTCATTACGAGTTTGGTGTTTTGTTTAGCCATTTATCTTATGACAATCAAAAAAAATACAATTATCCCAGCGCTTGGATCAATCCTTACACCTTTGCTCTTGATAGCTATCGCGGCAATTGCATTCTTTGCTTTTCAAGACTCTACTCCCGTTGCTACCGTAGTGCAGACGGCAGGTGGATGGAATGCTTTTAAAAATGGCTTTTTTCAAGGTTATCAAACAATGGATCTTCTCGCGGCTTTTTTCTTTTCCGTTTTTGTGATACGGCACTTGCAGTCTGCAAAAAAACAAGAAAGCACGGAGAAAGGTTATTTAAAGATCTTCTTGCAATCAGCTTGTTTAGGCGGCGGAGTCCTAGCGACCGTTTACGGGGTTCTTGTGATCTTAGGGAATAAGTATGCTTCGTCTCTAGCTTCTTTAGCACCTCAAGAAATGTTGCGTCATATTGCTACGCAGACGCTAGGATCCATGGCAGCTCCTTGTCTTTGTGTATTGATAGTATTAGCTTGTTTTACTACAGCTATCGTGTTGGCTTCTCTTTTTTCCGACTTTCTTCAAAAAGAAGTATTTAAAGAGAAGATCAATCATCATGCCTCTATTTTAATTACGCTAGCGATCGGTTTTTTTGTTTCTACTTTGGGTTTTTCGGGAATTGCAAGATTTCTAGGGCCTGTATTAGAAGTTATATATCCTGCTTTGATTATGCTCACTCTTGTAAACATTGCTCATAAATTTTGGGGTGTTAGAAACTCTCATTGGCCCGTGACACTGACTTTTGTCGCTCGTCTTTGTATGGCTATTTAATTTTTAAGACAAAAGATCCTTTTTTCTTACCCTCTTTTAAATCTTGTAGCGCCAAGTTTGCAAGTTCTAGAGGGTAGGTGTGAGTAATAGTTTCAATCGGATGTTTTTCTATAAAACGAAAGAAGTCTTTCCCGTCTTGCCTTGTTAAATGAGAAACGCAGGTTAGTATCTTTTCAAAGAAAAGATCCTCGTAAGGAAAAGAGGGGATATCTGTCATGTGAATCCCTGCAGAAATACAAATGCCTCCTTTTTGTAAAACCCGTAAGGCTTGGACCATTAGTTCTCCTGCGGGAGCAAAAACGATCACTGCTTCTAATAGTTCAGGAGAAAGTTCCTCAGAGTCTCCGACCCAAAAAGCGCCCAATTTTTTTGCTAAAGCCTTTCCTTTCAAGTCCGATTTACGAGTGAAGACAAAGATTCGTTTATTTTCTTCTTTAGCCACCTGCAACAAAATATGAGCAGAAGATCCAAAGCCATAAAAACCGATAGTATTAGCTCCTTTTGTAGCTAGGTAAGCTCTGAATCCTATTAATCCTGCGCAGAGTAAAGGAGCTAGGTGGGTGGCTGATGTAGAGCTAGGTAAGGCAAGTGCATATTTAGCTTTGCAGATGGTGTACTCTGCAAAACCTCCTTGTGTGTGGTACCCTGTGAAAAGAGCTTTGTCACAAAGATTTTCTTTGCTTTTTAGGCAATAAGAACACGTTTCGCAAGTGCTAGCTAGCCAAGGGATTCCAACGAGGTCTCCTACCTTCCAACCCTGCACATCACTTCCTATTTGTTTTACTTGCCCAACAATCTGATGTCCTAAGATAAGAGGTTTTTGATGTAGAGGAAGATCTCCTTCAAGTATATGCAAATCGGTTCTGCATACACCGCAGGCTTCTACTTCTGCAAGAAGTTCATCCGATTTTGGAATAGGGATAGGGATTTCTTGTAGGATCAAAGGCTGATTTTGTTCTATTAGAACCATGGCTTTCATTTATAAGGTCCCTTGGATTGTTATTTTATTTTCTATAACACTTTTTATCTTAAACACTCAAAAGAAAAATTCTTTAATAAATATGGTTTTTGTTTTATAAGCAGATTAAAGATAAAAATATAGGTAGTGTAATGGAAAGGGGAGTGCTTGTAGCCTCAGATTCTCATATGGAATGGCTGTTGCCCTGGTGGTGGGAAAGGTATAGTTGTTGCAATACACTTCCTGTTGTTTTTGTGGATTTGGGGATGACGCAAAGTGCTAGAGATTGGTGTAAAGAGCGGGGAGAGGTGTTTGAAGTAACGGAAACATTTTCTTCGAATACACTTATAAAAGAATGGGAAGAGATCTATGGCTCTACTTACGGGCAAGCGAGAAAAGCTTGGTTTAAAAAACCCCTAGCTTGTCTATTAAGTCCTTTTGAAGAAACGGTATGGATGGATCTTGATTGTGAGGTGTTAAGTTCCATAGAGTCTATTTTCTCATATCTGGAAGAAAAAGAACTGGCTATTGCTTTGGATCGAGTGTCTGCTATTCCTGAAGGATTTGCTCCCCATGATAATTTTGAAAGTCAGTTGATTTTTAATGGAGGAGTGATTGCTTTTCGTAAGGAGAGCGACCTTATACAAGAATGGGCTCGTATAGCTCTTGCCGAGTCTCATCTGTATTGGGGCGATGATTACATTCTTTCAACTATCATTCACAGACTGAAAGAAAAAGTGCAGATTCTCCCTCCTATTTATAATTGGCGCCTTGCAGAGGGGGCCCCCTTTTATGCAAAAATTATTCACTGGTGTGGAGAGTGGGGGAAGGCTTGTATTGCCAAGCAGGGGGGGATGAAAGGTCTTCTAGAGGGGTTGCCAGAGTTGAAAAAGGTGTTTGATTTCTGAGTCTTAAGGATTGGCAAAGGCCATTTTAAGAAGGTCTTTTCTGAAAATATCTTGGTAGGACACTTTGTGAGTAGGTTCTTTAGGAGGTAGAGAAGAATCGCTAGAGGATTCCTCACAGCTAATATAAGGAGAGACAATGTGATAGTCGCTTTTTGTTGTAAAATCTTTTCCATTGAAGGGTCTAGAAAACTCTTCTTCAATTAATTTTTTCCAGTTTTTTTCCCAGTAGTGCCCCCAGATGACTTTTTTTAGCATCTGTTCTTTAGTCCGTACCCAACTATAATGATGAATCATAGGAAGGGCATCTGGGCCAGTAATCCCCATTATTTTTTTTTCGGGAAGCTCTTTGTATAAGCCCATACGTTCATCAACATTTAAGATGATCTCAGGAGTAAGATTAGATTTTTTTGCCATAACTCCTAAGGTGAACCATTCTTTTGATTGGTGGCAGGGATCTCGGAAATATTGATAGGATAAAAAACGCAACGCAGAATAATCTTGATAAGGGAAATTATCCAACCAATTTTTAAATTTTTTACCTTCATAGATTTCATCGACATCTATGAAGAGAACATAATCGATATTTTCTTTGAGAAAAAGATATCCAATCATCCTTGCCGTGCTGTGCCAGTGCCGGCTCCAGTCTAAATCTCCTGGGCGTTTTGTGCAGGGATATCCGTAGGGCTGATCTGGGTTGTAGTTGAATTCTATGAATTCACATTCGGGATGCTCCCCATAGGCCCTTTGTAATAACGGGAGGTTTTCTAAGGTGCCATCAAAAAAATGATCACAAACGGGGATAAGAATTTGTGATGAAAAATGCATAACTTCACGAATGCAGGGGCTAAGGAAGCGATAGTCATTGCTGCAGAAATTGATGATAGTTGCAATACGATGATTTTCCATGCTTCCTAAAAAAGTAGTATATCTTTTTTCTTGTATAGAAGATCAACGTAATTAAAACAAGATGAATATTGTCATTTTTTCAAACGTCTAAAGTTTGGTAAGAAATTATTTTTAATAGCGTTTGAGGGATTTCAAAGAGAAATCTGGAGGGTGCGGTTACTATTTTTTTTCCCATTTTTTTTCTTTCTCTTGCCATACTTAGTATGAGATGTCTTTTGGCTCTTGTCATGGCAACATACATGAGCCTTCTTTCTTCTTCCAGTCCAGATTGTGATACGCTTTTTTCATGAGGCATAAGATGATTTTCTAAGCAGACAAGGAAGCACACCTCAAATTCAAGTCCCTTAGCGCTATGGATTGTCATGAGATGGACTTTGTCGTCCATGTCTTCTTTGAGTTTTTTAGGGCTGGGTTGTGATTGGAGCAGAGTTGTGCTTAAAAAATCTTGTAGTGTGGGGGTGGGGTCTAGAGGGTCTTTTAATTTTTCTTCTTCATAAGAGCGTAAAGCGTCGATGCAACTTAAGACGTTATCCCATTTAAACTCTCTCATTTTTTCACTTTTAGCTTCTTCTCTAATTGATTTTTTATATTCTATTTCTTCGATGAAGGCTTCGAGGGTCTTGTGAAGAGGTCCTTTTTCAAACTTTTCTTTTGTTCTTTGGATGAGAGCCAGAAAATTTTCAATTCCTGTAAGAGCTTTAAGAGATAACTCGTCTCTTAAAGGAGAAAATAGATCGGTTGAAGAAAGAAGTACATCCCAAAGAGGGATTCCTTGAGAGCGGTTATGTTGAGTTAATAGGTCAAGACACTTTTCTGAAATGCCTCTTCTTGGAACGTTAATCACTCGCAAGAGAGCTTCTTCATCTTCAGGATTTTCTATAATGCGAAGGTAAGCTAAGAGGTCTTTGATTTCCGCTCTTTCGTAAAATTCGGTTCCTCCGAAGACTTCGTAGGGGATCCCTCTTTTCCAAACACCATTTTCTTCCCATGCAGCTTGAGTAAGAGTTGTTTCAAATGTTCTGGATAAGGCATTGGATCGATATAAAATAGCCATATCTTTCCAGCGAAGGTTTTTGTTTTTACGATACCAAACCAATCGTTCAGCTATGGACTGCGCTTCTTCAAGTTCTGTCGGGGCGTGAAAAAGAACAATTGGCTCACTTGCTGTTTGATTGCTCCAGAGCTCTTTTCTGTGTCTTTCGGTGTTGTGAGCGATCAGATGATTGGCTGCTTGCAGGATATGGGGGGTTGATCTGTAATTTTGTTCCAATTTAATTGTTGTATCGGAGGGGAAGTTAAGAATGTTTTTGATCTCGGCGCCTCTCCATCCGTAAATAGATTGATCATCATCTCCTACGACGCAGAGGTTATTATATTTTTCTGATAGGAGTTTAGCGAGTTTGTATTGGACAGGATTGGTGTCTTGGTACTCATCAATCATGATGTATTGATATTTTTGTTGAAACTTTTCCAATACCTCGGGGTGTTCTTCAAAGAGTTGAACGGTTAATGTAAGAAGACTATCGAAATCAACGGCATTATAAGATCTCATGCATAGGTGCAATCTTTGCAAAAGGTCTTTATTAAAGTTTTGAGACCAGCTCCCTGGAACTTCATCCTCATCTTCAATTTCCGTGAGGCCTTGATTTTTAGAATGAGCAATTTTTTGTATTGTTGCTTGTAGGGAAGGAAGATCTCCTTCATGTTCTAAAGAGTGTCTGACAATGTGAGTTAACACCCTTTTGACATCTTTTTCATCGTAGAGGCTAAATTGAGAGGTGAAGCCTAAATGATGAATTTCCTTTCTAAGCAGCTGCATACAGAAGCTATGAAAAGTACATAAAGTCACTTGTTCGGCTACTTTAGACGAAATGAATTTGCCTACCCGCTGTTTCATTTCTTTGGCGGCTTTATTTGTGAAAGTAAGGCCTAAGATTTTTTGCGGATCGACTTTAAGCACTTCAATAAGATAGGCGATGCGACAGGCAAGTACGCTTGTCTTTCCACTCCCGGCTCCAGCTAGAACAAGAACCTTTCCCGAGGTTGTTTGTACTGCTTTTTTTTGCTCCGGGTTTAACGTGGCAAGCACTGGCTACTCCTTAGGCAGAGTTGTAATAAATGCAAGAAAATCTGCAAGGACGTGCTCCTTTTGGATATTTATTCTAGGAAGGCGAGGGGAGACATTTATCTGTAGTCCCTCTGGAACTTCTTCGTATATTTCTCGAAATACTTCTCTGACCAAACGTTTGAATCGATTCCTATCGTGAGCTTTTCCGTATTTTTTAGATACGGTAATCCCTAGTCTAGAAGGTGCTTTTCCTTTATAGTATTGAAAGAAAAGCACTTTACTAGGGAAACGCAATCCTCTTGTAAAGATTTGTTGAAAATATTTACGAGAGAGAATGCGTAAAGCTTTAGGAAAGCAGAGTCCTACGCGGTAGTTAGTTTTCTGCGGCCTTGTCTTCTTCTGCGGTTGATGATCTCCCGCCCCTTGGCCGTTTTCATCCTTTTGCGAAATCCACATGCTTTTTGACGTTTAATTTTACTGGGTTGATAAGTTCGTTTCATGAAAAAATTCGCGCAAACTAAGAAGTTTTTGACTTCTTTGAGGAAGCGCGCTCCTCTTTATATTGGTTAACACTGGTCAGGATATATACCTGAAATTTCTTAAAAAATTGCACTTATCCTAATAGAATTGATCTTATCTATCAAGAGCAAAGTCAATACTTGCCAAGAAATCGGTAGAAAGGTATAAGTATTGGTAACTTTTACAGTATTCGGGTTTTTTTATAGGCTCGTTTAAGGTTGTATAGGAATTTTTAAATCAAATAACCTCAGGAGCGGCTTCCTTTCTACGAGAGTAGGATTGATGCTGTTAAATTTTTTATGAAAGTAAAAGCTTCTATTAAAGCAGATCCGTCCAAAGGGGACAAAATTGTAAGACGCAGAGGTCGGATTTACGTTATCAACAAAATTGATCCAAATCGCAAGCAAAGACAAAAAGGTCCAGCTCGCAAAAAGTAACAAGAGATTATACGTTATATGGCAAGAACATCTTCGATTGCAAAGCAAAAGAAAAGAGAGAGAATGGTTGCTCTGAAATGGGACAAGAGACAACAATTGAAAAAGATTATTTTAGACCTCTCCATCACTGAAGAAGAACGTCATGATGCAGTTGTCGCTCTCAATAAGCTACCTAAAAATTCTTCCCCCATCCGTCTGCGTAGCCGCTGCCAGATTACCGGAAGATCTAGAGGGTGTCTAAAAAAATTCAAACTATCCCGTCTTTGTTTCCGTGAGATGGCAAATAATGGTTTGATTCCCGGCGTAGTGAAATCTAGCTGGTAGTTATTTCAAAAATAAGGCTTCTTTTTAAGGAAGCCTTATTTTCTTTCACAAGTCTGTTGTAGAAAAAATCTTTTTAAAAAGAGTCCAGTCCGAGAGAGTTTCATTCCAGATAAAGGTTTCTTTAGATATTTCCCCTTTTTTCCAAGCTTGGTAAAAGGCAGGAAAACTCATGGGTCCTACAGTTTGACTCTCGTTAGAAAGGTAATACCATAATTTTTTTTCTGCAATAGGATCTACGATAAGCCCCGGATAAGCAGGAACATCGATTGTTGTGAGGGTGTCTTCTGTGTGAGCGGGATTTTTTAATGCTTTAAAGATTTTTTTTCTTATGAAATATATAGACAATCTTTTAATAGCAGGGAGTAATAAGATGAATATTAGTGCATAAGTTTTACACAAGCACCCTATAGTAAACCAAATGTAGGGGTTTTTGTTCATTTTTTTTGCGTAATAGGCTCCTGTTAAGCCAAAAGCTAGTGTATAAAAAAATGGCCACATGAGATTCTCCTGGTAGTGTTTTCGAAAATCAACCTTTGCTCAAAGGGGTTTTTCCGGTACAATTTTATCAGATTTAACAATTAAAAACGAGGTTTGATTTATGCATGATCAACTGAAGAGGATAGATAAAAAAGAGATGGATTTGCCCGATACCATATTTATTAGGGATATTGAGACAAAGGTTTTTCAATCTATTATTACTCAGTGTCTTTCTAAGATAGAAGGGGTAGCCCTACTCGAGGGGAGTTTTATTGACAATTTGCTTGGGCGAGATGTTAATGACGGGGTAAAAGGCATTCATGTAGAGCAAGACCCAAAACAGCACTCTATTCAAGTAAAAATAGAAATTACGGTGGCTTACGGGGTGGCTATTCCAAAAAAAGCGGAAGAAATACAAGAAAAAATAGCTGAAGAGATTAGTGAGTTAACAGGGTTACACGTTGGAATTGTGCATGTAATTTTTAAAAACCTCATTCCTCATAAAAATTCTTCATCCTCTATGGAAGAATTAGCTACTTCGACTTCAAGTTATTAACAGAAGAAAAAGGGCGCCGTGAAGCGCCCTTTTTCTTGTTTAAAAATCTAATCGCAGGCGAGCGGTAAGACCTTGGAGGTATAGATTTCCTTCTCTTGCTAAGCCTTTATTTAAAGAAAGATGATTTTGATCCCACCAAATTTGCTCTTCCCATCCGGCTTGTAAGCCGATGTGAAGACGGTCTTGAAAGAACCAGACGTCCTTACGTAGTCCCATAGCCAATTCGAGTACAGGAGCTAGTGTGTTGGTACTTCCTCTTGTGCTAACAGGGTGAATTTTGCCTAAAGAAGGAGTATGGTAGGAATCATTCCTATGATTATCAAAAGAACTCCAAAGAGCTGATAGAGCCAGGTCCCCGTAAAGACTCCAGCTTTCGGAAAGATGCCAAGACGTGTTAAGTCCTGAACGGATCCCAACACCCCAAAAAGAACTATTTGTGTTGTTGTGATAGGAGAATGCTAGGTCGGCAACCTCTCCTTTATAACAATTTTTTAAGGTTTGTTTTTGCCAAGATCCCTTAAGTCCTACAAAAGGTCGTAAGGAAAGATATTTGCTGATATAGCAGTTACGTCCTAATTCCCAGTCTATGGTATTAAAATGAAAGTCCCATTTAGACTTTGCGGAATTGAAAAAATCTGCTGACCCAAGAGAGATGTAAGGATCAAATGAGGGGGTGAGGCCATCTTCGTAGTCTGCTGTAATAGAGCTTTTGTTATTGTTGCTTTGAAACCAAGTGTAGTTAAGCAAACTATCCCAGCAGTCATGGCCGAAGTTGAAGCCGAAGCCTGCTTTAAAGCCTGTTTTATATTGAGATTTAGGGCTTTTTGAAAGTCCTGAATCTACGGAGTGATCATCATCATTCGTGTAGCCTGTAGAAGCGTATTCTAAATTATCTTCTCGAGCTGTCCAGTAGATATAATCTCCCGTGAAAAACATATCGACACCATCAACTACTCGAGGTCCTGCAGAAGGGGTGATGTCGGGGTGTATGCAATGGTAATCCGTGATTTTTCCTTCAGGGATTTGAATGCCGTTGTCTGCCGCTATTTGCGTCATGCAGAAAAGGGAAAGGGGGAGAAAGACGTTTTTTCTTATCATAATCAACCTTTGAGTTTTTTTTTATAAAAGAGAATTCATGATGGAGAGGAAGAGACTAAAAAGCAAAGTTTTTTATGTTGATAATATCTTTTTTTGTGAGTCCTTGAACTTCTAGTAAAGACTCCTCTGGTTGAGAGAGGATATTTTGTAGACTACCAAATTGACGAAGAAGATTTTTTTTCTTAACGGGACCGATGCCAGGGATGGAATCCAGAGCGCTTTTTGTCGTCACTTTAGCTCTTGTTTTTCTATGAAAAGATAATGCTTTTTCATGAGATTTATCACGAATGTTTTGTAGGAGGAAAAGAAGAGGAGAGTGAAAGGGGAAAGCGATAGGTTCCTTTGTGTAAGGAGTATAAACCTGCTCTAAGGTGATCCCTTTATCATGGCGCGCTTTATCTTTAACAAGGGATATAACTTCTACATTAATGATTTCAAGTTCCTCAAGCACTTTTAGAGCAATATTTAGTTGTCCCTTACCTCCGTCAATGATTAAAAGGTCGGGAAAGCTCTTTTCTTCTTTGTTTCTAAGTAGGCTACGAGTTAGGACCTGATGCAAGGCTGCGTAATCATCGGGTTTGTCTATTCCCTTTACATGGTAAAGCCTTGTTTTTTGCGTATTTTGAATGCCGTCGATAAAGCAGACTACGGCGGCTACTAGATGAGATCCCGATAGATTGGAGGTGTCAAAGCATTCGATTCTTTGGGGATATCGAGCTAAAGAAAGAGTTTCTTGGAGCTCTAGAAGAAGTTGTTTAGAAGATTCTAGAGGGGTCGTTTTTTGAACAAAAGAAGTTTCGGCATTTTTTTGCGCTAAAGCTAGCAGTTCTAGTTTTTTACCTTTTTTTGGATGATAAAGTTTGATTGAGGTGGGGTGTATATCTTGCAAAATAGATAGGAGTAGTTTTTCTTCAAGAAGGGGGAAGGGGAGTAGAATCTCTTGAGGGATAGGTCCTTTTTCTCCATATTGTTGCAAGATAAAAGAGGTAAGGAGTTCAGTGTTTTCTTCTAGGATATTTTGGAATAAGAAGGGCTCGGATCCTATAAAAGATCCTTGTCTAAAAAGAAGACGGGTAATAAGAGCTTGGTGCCCTTTACAATAAAACCCTAAGACGTCAATGTCTTTATCTCCTGCTTGAGAAGATAGGTTGGCGCTTTCCGTTACATGTTCAATTTGCCTAATGGTTCGAAGTAAAGAGGCTGCTTTTTCAAATTCCAGCTCTGCTGATGCTTTATGCATGTTTTCTTCTAGAGATTGTAAAACTTTTTTATTGTTCCCTTGTAAAAAAGCAATCGCTCCATCCACGTAGGTCTTGTAAGTAGTGGTATCGCACTTTCCTACGCACGGGGCAATACATCGTTTAATATCGTATAAGAGGCAGGGTCTAGTTCTTCTTTTAAATTCTTCATCGGAGCATTGTCTTAAAGGGAAGATTTTTGCCATTAAGTCAAAGATCTGTCTTGCAGAAGAAGAGCTTGTATAAGGACCAAAATATAAGGCGCCGTCATTCGGTTTATTGGTAAAGCGACTGAACTTGAGTTTAGGCCATTTATCATTCGGATTAAGAGAGAGGCTGATATAGTTTTTATCATCCCTTAAGAGGATATTGAATTTGGGTCGATGTTTTTTGATTAATGTGTTTTCCAGTAAGAGCGCTTCTTTTTCTCCTTGTACGACAACCGTATCAATCGATACAAGTTCGCTAACAAGAAGGGGGATGGTTTTTCTCGTGTCCCTTCCTGGAATAAAATACTGCTTGAGTCTTACCTGTAAACTATTAGCTTTCCCGACATAAATGACATCTCCCTTGCTGTTTTTCATCAAGTATACCCCAGGATCTAGAGGGTAATAGTTGAGTTGTTTCGGGTCGAAAGTCATCGGTTTTTCCTAAGGTTAGAGGTTTAGTTTGCCTGAAAGATAGACTCTTGCGCAAGAAAAGTTTTTGACTGAAATACTACGCTTGTAGTACATTTAAGCTTTAATCAAGGATTGCTTATGGGAAAGCTTCAATTCGGAGAGCTAGAGTTCTCCATTATGAAGGTTGTGCAAAAAATAGGACGGGCTACAGTTCGTAGCGTCTTTGAAGAACTTGGAGCTGGCAGTTATACAACCATCATGACTGTTATGAGTCGGATGGCAGCTAAAAAAGAGCTCTTAAGAGAAAAAGAGGGGAAGCAATATGTGTATTGGATCAACTCTAAAAACGTGACATCTTCTAAAAATTTATTGCAAAGGATTCAACAAAAACTCTTCGGGGGAAGTAAGCCTGCTATGGTTAGTTATCTATTAGAGACCGATATTGAGCTTTCGGAAGAAGACTTACAAGAAATAGAAAAGTTGATTCAAAAGCGTAGATTAGAGAGAAAACATGGATAAGTTTGCTCTTTTTATTTTTAATATTTTCATCAATAGCTTTCTTGTTTTTTTTACGACAGCTCTTCTTGTAGAGGGGCTGATCGTTCTTTTTAGGATTCGACAAGGAAGGTGCGCTGCATGGTTACGTATGATTCCTCTTTGTAAACTGTCTTTTGATTTATTCCTCTACGATTTTAGTCGATGGGCATACACTTCGGGGTTAGATCTTTTTCGATGTGAAGAGGGGGCTAGAGCTATATCGATAGGCTCTGGAGTTAAATATTTTTCCACTATGTGGGCTTATATAGAAATGACCATAGAAGGGAGCAAGACCATTACCTTAGCCGATATTGTGAGTGCAAAGATACCCATCCATATTTTGTTCTGGTTTTCTGTATCGCTTTGTTTTCTTTCTTCGGTTTTTTTATACAAGCAAGTAAGAAAGCTCTACGGAGTAAAATCCAGTTTTAAGGGGTATGCTTTACTCATGGAAAATCCTACTTTATCATTGTATTGTGAAAGGCATCATATACAAGTTCTGATTACAAACGAGCTTATAAGCTCTCCTTGCATCGTAGGGATTAGGCGTCCGACTATATACATCCCTGCAGCATACGCACTATCGTTAAAAGAGTGTGAGGCGATCGTAGCTCATGAAGTTGAGCACTTTCGATATAAAGACACATTGCTCAGATGGATTTTGCAGTGTATTCGCGCTGGTTTTTGGTGGGTTCCTACAAATTGGCTGCAAAAGCGAATAGAAGAAGGTCAAGAAAGCAGCTGCGATCAAGGTTGTTTTAAGCATGGGATCGATCCTGTGGATCTAGCTTCTGCGATTCATACTGCAGCTAATTATTTTTGGTGCTGGTAAGCAGCCACTTACGTCGTATTTTACAAGAAGAGCTCTTTATCAAAGAGTGAATATGCTTTTGCATCCCTTATCCAAAAGAAAACTCCGATTTGTAGTTTCTTTATAAAAACGTAAGCAAGAAATCGGGTAAGCAAGCTGTGTTACCACAGCCGCT
>JAZKAC010000179.1:0-1279 GCA_040389325.1 Chlamydiota bacterium
CAAAAGCTCAGCAAAGTCTTCCGATTTCGTACCTGGCCAGACTTCTTCCAGCTTTTCTCGAATAATACTTGCCAAAGTGTTAACGCCAGCAATAGGTAAAACTATTCCCAAACTTTTTAATAAACCTCTCATTGTATTGCTAAGCGCTGTTCGTTGACTGACTAGAGTCCTTCGAGCTCCAAGCAATACTCCGAGGTCTATGGACTCTTTTTCGCAGATGATCTTCCCTTTTTCATTAACAACACAAATTGCACTCATCTCCATTGCAACGTCAAGCCCTACAAAATACTGCATCGCTTTTCTCCTTGTTAAGCAAGCAGCTTTTAAAAGGTTTGCCCCCGATGATGAGAGCTATCCTTTGTTAAGCATGGTTACAGCATGTACGTTTCCGTTCCATTGGGCTTCAAACCCCTAAAAGGGTATCAAAAAGATAAAGCGCAGTATGAATGCTTTTCTGAATATATTGCAGGTCAGGCGGCTCTAATCAAAGCAGAAGCAACTAAAATAGCAGCAGAAGCAACTAAAATAGCAGTAGCAGAAGCAACCAAGAAAGCAACAGCCGCAGCAACCAAGAAAGCAACAGCTGCAGCAGCTAAGAAAATAGAAGACGCAGCTAAGAAAGCCGCAGTTGCAGCTAAGAAGAAAATGAGAGAGCAGGAAATTCAAAAATCCCATGAAGTGGCACGCATCTTACTCAGTAAAGGCATGTCTCTTTCTGATATTCGAGATGTAACAGGTTTATCCCTTAAAGAACTTCGATCCATTCAAAAAAGTTAACCCCTTCACTATAGATTAGGTGGGGCCGTAAGGCCCCACCTACTTATTAGGATTTAGCCTTCTCTTCTATCTGCTTTAGAAAATGAGCTATTTTCTTTCGTCTTGAAGGGAGGATCCTATCAATAAAAAGCACTCCATTAAGATGGTCGTTTTCATGCATCCTTATCCGAGCGCTATATTCGGTAAGCTCTTCCGTGAATAGATTCCCTTGTAGGTCTCTAGCTTCCATAACGATGCTGATAGGTCTTTCAACCTCTTCTCGGATTCCTGGGATGGAAAGACATCCTTCTATCTCAATGCAGGTCTTTTCGGATTTGCTAAGTATCCTTGGATTGATATAGACCTTAGGCTCTGAAAGCTCAGACTCCCCTTCTTTCGTTTCAATGTAATCGCAAGCAATAAAAATACGAAGGGCATGACCTACTTGAGGAGCTGCAATTCCAACTCCATTTTTAACGGCCATGGTTTTAATCATATTGTCGACTAACTGCAAAATCTCGGG
>JAZKAC010000179.1:1289-2064 GCA_040389325.1 Chlamydiota bacterium
CTTCTGCACACTTTGCGCGCAGAAGCTTTTGACCATAATGTAAAACGGGAAGGATCACGTTACTCCCCTGCTTCTTCTTCTATGGTATAAGGAATGGGACGCATCTGTCCGCTAGAATTCGATTCCGACCAAATGGAAAGGAAGATGCTTCCTACCAAGAAGGCAAGAGCTACCCAACCTGTGAATTTCTTCAAAACGTCTGCCGTGGAAGTACCGAAAATAGATTCTCCCGAATCTCCTCCAAAAGAAGCTCCGAGTCCAAGACTCTTACTTTCTTGGATTAAGATAACAAAGCAAAGTATCAAGGCTATAAGCAGAAAAGAGTTCAGGCTTAAGTAAAATAAAAAACCCATAAAAATCCCCCTATGAAGATTGAATAATATGTAAAAAACTAAGAGGGTCTAAAGAAGCCCCTCCGATAAGAGCGCCGTCAATGTGTTCTTTTTCTAAAAAAAGAGCTATGTTGTCAGGCTTCACGGAGCCTCCGTATAAAATAGGGAGGAGCTCCGATATCTTTTTATTAAAGAGCTCACATAATACACTTCTGCAAAATTTATGCATAGCATCCGCTAAGTCAGGTGTCGCATGCATCCCCGTTCCTATAGCCCAGATGGGCTCATAAGCTATTATAACGCGTAAGGCTTCTTCCTCGGAAAGATCCTTTAAAGCACTTAAAAGTTGTCTTCGCAGGACTTCTTCAGCCTGGCCCGATTCTTTTTCTTCTAAAGTTTCCCCTATACACAAAATAGGCTGCATATTTAAAGAAATAGCTTTC
>JAZKAC010000180.1:0-3676 GCA_040389325.1 Chlamydiota bacterium
GGAGTAATTTATTTCCTAAATGAATATCACCCATGGATGCTTATGCCAATCAGTAGTATATCTGGGAGTATACCCGAAAAATCATTCGATACTCTTTCTGCGCTTAAAACACCTGTTAAAACTTTCAGTAGTAATGATTTGTTGACGCTAAAGAATCATAGAAACCGAATGGTTTCTGCTTCTCCGACAACAGTACAAATTGAAAAAACTATTAGGTCTCATCATGAGACGTTTATAGGGGGTCTAAAAAAAAACGAGCCCCCGACTCTTTGTCATCGCACGATGACGGGAGGATCTCCCGAAGGGAAAAGTAGAAAATCTTATAGTTCGGATGAGGAATCCGAAAATCTCATAAAAAAAGAACCTTCAATTAAAAATAAAGAGTCTTCTTGTTGCGATAAAATTTGGTGTGCAGCCAACCGTTATTTTGAGTATGTAGGAAGAGATGGTTTAGGGAATGACGGCATCGGTTTAAATTTTTATGCTATTCATGTTAGATAGACTTTTTTAAGAAGTTTAAGATGAGAGATGCGTTATGAAAAAGTAAAGCATCGACTAAGGTTAAAGCCGTCATAGCTTCTACTACGGGGACAGCTCGAATGGCTATACAGGGGTCGTGTCTTGAGTTCAATGGAAGTTTTAGATTTCCTTCATTCCCTTCCAAGCTAACGGTTTCTTGTTCTTTTCTAATACTGGAAGTAGGTTTGAAGGCTGTTTTAAAAACAAGAGGCATGCCAGTAGAAATTCCTCCTAGAGTGCCCCCTGCATGATTTGTCTTTGTGATAATTTTTCCCATACTATCTTTTGTAAAGCAGTCGTTATGGGTAGATCCTCTCATTGCTGCAGAGTGAAAGCCTTCTCCGAATTCAATTCCTTTACTTGCAGGGATAGAAAGCATCCCTTTAGCTAAAACGGCTTCCAGTTTTTCATATACGGGATCTCCTAGGCCTACAGGGAGTCCAAAGGTCTGACACTCTACAATACCACCTAAAGAGTCTCCTTCTTGTTTTTCTTTTTCTATGAGAGCTATGATGGAATCCGTAGTAGAGGGGTCGGGACAAAAAATGGGACTTGTGTAGATCGATTTTTTTAAGGAAGAAAGGTCTGAGGTGTCGACATCGGAAAATCCGATACCCCCGATCTCTTTGATGTAGGCGATGATGTCGATGGAGAAGAGAGAGAGGATTTTTTTAGCTATCGCTCCTGCAGCTACACGACAAGCTGTTTCTCTAGCGGAGGCTCTGCCTCCGCCTCTATAATCAAATACGCCATATTTAGCTAGGTAGGTGAAGTTCGCGTGACCTGGGCGCAAGAGATCTTTAATGGGCTCGTAGGCAGAGCTCTTTATATTATTATTTCGGATGATAAGGCTGATCGGCGCTCCCGTTGTAACCCCTTCAAATACACCTGATAGGATCTCTACTTGGTCTTCTTCTTTACGAGGCGAGGTGTAGGGAGAGTGGCCAGGAGATCTTCTATCCAACTCAGGTTGGATGTCTTTTTCCGATAGGGGTAGATTAGGTGGACAGCCGTCGATGACAACTCCGATGGCAGGTCCGTGAGATTCACCCCAAGTTGTAATTCGAAAAAGGGTGCCGAAGCTATTGCTCGCCATTATTTTTTTCTTTTACCTCTTCGATGAAAAGACAGATTTTGTGCACGATTTCTTCTTCGGAGAGACCTTCGATGTCGATGATATGAGCGTCTATGGCTTCGTATATGGGAAGTCTTTCCTCATACATGGCATTAAAAGAGGAAATGGGGTCTTTAGAATCTATGTAAGCGGGAGGCTCACTTGATAAAAGTCTGTGCTCTAATGTTTCTTTAGAGAGTTTTAGATAGACCATTACTCCCGACTTTTCAAGTCGTATCACATTTTCTTGATCGAGAACAACTCCGCCACCTAAGCTAATGATGCTGTTTTTTTGTTGTACCAGCAAGGAAACGACATGTTTTTCCAGATTTCTAAAAAAAGGGAACCCATGTTTTTTAGCGATCTCTCGGTAAGATAGGTTCTGATGATAAATTTTATGATAGTGCTGCTCTAGAAGTAGATCGGAATCTACAAAATGCATATGAAGTTTTTGGGCAACTTTTAGTCCGTAGTAAGTTTTCCCACACTTTTTAAAACCGAATAAAATGATATTCATACAAAAAAACCCTAGGTGACGATATGTGTTTTTTGACTATACCTTTCTTCTTCATTTTTCCGTAACAAGAAATCCTAATCTTTGCATTTCATTTATAAAAAGAGGATAGGATTTCTCTATGCAATCTACATCTTCTATCTCTGTGATGTCGCTTGCGCCGAGCCCTGCTACGGCAAGCGACATTGCAACCCTATGGTCTTTATGAGATGAGAGCTTAGTTCCTTTTAAGATAGAGGGGAAGATCACGAGGCTATCTTCTTTTTCTTCTATATGAGCTCCCATTTTGGTAAGCTCAATTGCCATGCAATGGATCCTATCTGATTCTTTTTTGCGGGCGGCTTTTCCGTTGATTAAGATAAGAGGGTTTTTACAAAAACATCCTAGAACACTTAAAATCGGAACGGCATCGATGCAGTCGTTAACATCGAGGGTGCCTCCTAAAAGCTCCCCCGTATTTTTAACGGTTAAAGTGTTTTTTAAAGGACAAAATGTTATATGAGCTCCCATGGAGATTAGGTCATCAAATACCTTTTCATCTCCTTGCGATCCTCCTCTATCTACATTGTATAGACAAAGTTCTGATTTAGTGATCAAAGCGGCAGCTACTGGAAAAGCTGCCGAGCTCATGTCTCCTTGGATGTTGACCGTAAAGCCGTCATATTGCCCTTTTCCGTAGACGGTGAATTTTTCTAGGTTATCTTCTTTGTAGGTAAGACCTAAGCGATCCATCCAAGCAAGGGTTAAACGAATCCAGGGTTTTTCCTTTCCGTTATGTACAATGATCTCGGTAGGGGAAGGTAAGAAGCTGCAAGCCATTAAAAGACCTGAAACAGGCTGAGAGCATTCTCCGTCTATAAAGACTTTACCCGCTTTAATAGGGCCTCTTAAGAGGATGGGGGCCGTATCGTTTAGTTGCATCGACTCTGCAAATCCTCCAAGCTGTCTGATCCCCTCGAGTAAGGGTTTTACGGGACGGTTATGTCTGATGGAGAGGTCTCCTGTGATCACGGTATAGGTTGGAAGTAAAGAGGCTAAAGCTCCGATAAAGCGAAGTACCTGGCCCGAGTTGCCTGCATCAATGACATTTTGAGCAGATTCCAACTTTCCTGCGCAGCCTAAAATAGAGATTGTCTTTTCATCTTGGAATATCACCTTAGCCCCAAACTCTTGTATGGCTTGCAGCATGGCTCTTATATCAGGAGAGGGGAGGTAGTTTTGGATGGTAGAGACCCCTCTTCCCATCAAAGCAAAAAAAAGAGCTCTTTGTGTATGAGATTTAGAAGGAGGGAGGGTGAGATCTCCTTTACCTTGGCTTCTTTGTGTGAAAAGTGTTTTCATTTTTTAACTCGGTAATTTCGGAGGATGTTAATCCTGAATATTTAATGATTTTTTCTTCAGGTTCGTCATCGAGGAGCATCTCTTTAGCAATTTCTTTGTTTCTTTTAGACTTTCCAATAACTAATCCCTTAGCTAAACCTTGAGCCTCCCCCTTAACTAAACCTTCATCCTCTTGACAGCGCGGAAAC
>JAZKAC010000181.1:0-1750 GCA_040389325.1 Chlamydiota bacterium
ATTAAGGCTCCTTATGAAGTGCCTGAATTACTCCCTATGACAGTTGGTATTATTCGTAAGCGTCTAATCTAGCCATCTTTTTCCTTTCATCACTTTGATGTAGTCTTATCCCTTTATTTTAAATCGAGGAGTATGGGGGATGAAGAGTCTTGACAAATCAATCAAACGACAAAAGTGGAAAGTTCTTGTAGAAGAGTGGCAGCTTAGCGGTACTAGCGTGAGAAAATGGTGCCGAGAGCATAAGATCTCCAATAGTGCATTTCACTATTGGAAAGCTCGGTTTTTGCCAGTAGCCAAATCAAGACAATCTTCTTTTGTAGAATTACATGAAGAAAAGCGATCTAGAATAGAAATGGAGTTCGGAGGAATCAAAGTTTACGTAGAAGATGATTTTGATGAGAACCTTTTAGTTCGCTGTTTACGAGCTTTAAAGAGGACTCCATCATGCTAGCGATCACAAGCAGTACTCGATTTTTTTTCTATCAACATGCTGTGAGCATGCATAAAGGTTTTGAAGGACTTAGCGGAATTGTAGAAGAAGCCTTTCCTAAAGAACTTTTCACAGGGGCTTTCTTCATTTTTTTAAACCGAAGAAGAGATCACATGAAGATTTTGTGTTGGGATAACGACGGATTAGCCATTTGGTATAAGCGTCTCGAAAAAGGGGTCTTTGATAAGAAGAGCATTAGCGAAAATCAGATGACTCGCAAAGAGTTTTTAATGTTACTGGAAGGAGTCACTCCGAAGAAAATCCAACCTCGTTTTTCCCTATGAAAAACTAGGCTTTTCTCTTCTTTTTAATGAGTGATTTTGATATAATTTGTCTATGGAAACAGCAACTTTACCCTCTATAGACTCACTCATAGCCGAGAACAAAATTCTTCAAGAAACGGTAGCGCTTTTAGTAAAAAAAGTAGATCTTTTACTTAAGGAAAATATCGTTTTAAAAGAAGAGCTTGCGTGGTATAGAAGACAAATTTTTGGACGAAGATCAGAAAAAGAAAAGCTCATGCCTGGGGCTGATCAGCAGCCTAACTTCTTTGATCTTTTAGGTATCGAACCAGAAATAAAAGAATCTCCTGAAGAAGATCCTAAACCAGAGAAAAAACCTAGAAAAAAGCCTAAACGTAATGGACAAGATGCTATTAAATTTCCAACAGACATTCCTAAACAAACTACTTTTATAGATATCCCCGAAGAAGATAAGGTCTGTAAAGAAACTGGAGTAGCTCTTGTGAAGATTGGAGAAGAAGTCACTCAAAGGCTCGCACACCGATCTGGTAGCTATTATATCAAAGAGACTATCCGACCTAAATATGCTCATCCAGGAAAAGAAGAAGCAGGAATTTTAACAGCAGACCTTCCAGATACTCTCCTCCCGAAGTGCAGCGCAGATGAAAGCCTTCTGGCTGAGATCGTAAGCAAGAAATTTGTGGATCATCTTCCTTTATACAGAATCTCGGAAGCGATGACTCGTGATGGGATTAGCATAAGTAGAAAGCTTTTATCTCAATGGATGCTCAAATGTGGGATGGCACTTATCCCATTGTATGATGAAATGACAAGATTAGTCTTACAAAGCGGTAATATTTTCATTGATGAGAGTCCTGTCACCGTACAGGATCTTAAAAAAACAAAAAAAGGCTTCATGTGGGTTATTGTAGGCGGACAAGAATCAAATCCAGTTTATAGAATTTATAACTTTAAAATGGATCGTTGTCATCATAATGTTTGGGATATTTTAGGAGGG
>JAZKAC010000182.1:0-4809 GCA_040389325.1 Chlamydiota bacterium
CGCGCTTTTTCCATTTCGCTTCGCGCAGAGTCTCGATTTTAAACCGCAAAATACAATCTCATACCCTTTATGTCCAACAGGTAGGAAAAAATGATACTCGACGAGAC
Organism: Chlamydiota bacterium; assembly: GCA_040389325.1. Lineage (GTDB taxonomy): Bacteria > Chlamydiota > Chlamydiia > Chlamydiales > Rhabdochlamydiaceae > CAIJXB01. The sequence goes on from JAZKAC010000182.1 coordinate 108, forward strand.
AAGACAATTTTTTACCCCATCGGTGAGCAGAACAAACCACATCAATAAATTTACTATCATTAAACTCACTATCAAGCTCCAGCTTTTCCATAGACTTTTTAGAAGGATTTATTTGCAAGATCCTGTATTTTTCACCTTTTTGATCTATAGTTAGAAAACTTTTCTCATAAGGCAAATATAAGAAACCTTTTGAAGCTGCAAGCTCCTCAACAGTCTTTTCCAAGCCTTTCGAAAGCGTCGTACACCTCCATTGGAGAAAAGGTTGAATGCAGTACTTGTTTTTCGAAGAAAGCCCCGCTTTTAATTCGTTAATCTCATAGAAAAGCGACTCATTGTCTCTTTTTATAGACATAATCGAATTTGTCGTCATAATCAACTCACATAAAAATATTCGGCAATATAATATATGAATTATATATTATCGCAAAAACATATATTATTTTAATCTGAAATTACTCCTTATCTTAAAATCCTTTTAAGCTCCCCTGCTTAACATTCAAAGCGCATACGCCTAGAATAGAGAAAAATAAACAAGTTACAATAGAAGCTCCTATCCCTTTACTTCTCGCCTCCTCCATGCTTTTTTTAGCTTGTAGTTTTGCAAATTCATTGACCTGAGTCGTAATTTCTGAAACTTCAGAAGGCTTGAAATGTGTTAACCCAATCTCAAATGACAGGCGATTTAACTCAACCTCTACCAGTTTTCCATTACTTATCCGAGTGGAATTGGTTATATCGCCAAGCTCTTCCTTAGCCAGTTTTATTTTTTTAAAAACAACCTCTCTAGGCTGAGGAACTCGGCTTGGAGATAAAAGATCTCCTATATGAACAAAAATTCTCGTAACGGGATCTTGGCTACATCTCAGCAGATTTTCACAATCGTCTTTTTTTTGCAAAAATTCAAGGACGCGTCCCTTTTTCAAGGTATCACAAAACAAATTCAGATCTTTAGCAGAACTATCATAATCCAGTCTCATTGCGCTGTGCAATGAACCTGCATGTATATGAGATAAGCTATTCATCAAAACCCCCTAAACATTAATTTACTAAAATCCTTAGCAGGACCCATATCAGTCTAACCAAATCTAAATCAATACTCCATTCTTCTAAAGTAATTTCTACAGAAGATCTCTAAGTATTTGAACTAACACTTCTTCCAATGAATCAATCACCCTTTGACATTTCCTGGAAAGACCTGTTACAATAGCCCGAAATTCAACCTTTTTTAAAGGGACCGTATGAGAAAAACCATTCTTTGCTTCTTATCTTTTTTATCCTTAGGCTGCGCTGAGCCGATCTCTCATGGGATCAACTCTTTTGGATCCGATTTTTATCAACAAAGTCTTTCCGATGAAAACATCTGCTTTTCTCCCTACTCCCTTTTTAGCTGCCTTTCTACAGCCTATCTTGGCTCTAGAGGAGATACTGAAGAAGAGTTAGTTAAAGCCCTTCATATAGATGTCGATCAAAAAAACTTCTCTCACCTTTTTTCAAAGCTCAATAAGAGCTTATTGTCAGACCGGCTAGATTGTGCAAATGCCATTTGGTTAGGCCGGAACTTCTCTCTTCTTAACGGCTACGAAGACTCTATCCAAGACTTTGATGTTCAAGTAAAAAACCTGGATTTTTCCGATACGACCTCAAGTGCCTCCATCATCAATGCATGGGTTGCAAAGAAAACAAACGATACAATTAAAAAGATACTCTCCCCTTCCGATCTATCTAAAGAAACGGGAGCTGTCATCACTAATGCAATTCATTTTCAAAGTGTTTGGATGCACCCTTTTTCTACAAATAGGACAACTACCTCAGATTTTTATATCAACGATAAAGAATCCAGTTCCGTGCAAATGATGCAACAAACAAATCACTTCCCCTATTATGAAAACGACTCTTACCAACTCCTTTTACTTCCCGTTTTATCTTCCGATTCTTCTTACAACTGCTTTTTCCTTCTCCCCAAGACCTCCTTTAACGATCTTGAAAACACCTTTAACCTAAGCTCTCTTCTAGATCAAATGCACTTAGCGCGCCACGAATCTATCGATGTACGCCTTCCAAGATTCATCTTAGAAAAAACATTAAATACAAAAGAAGTTCTACAAAACCTCGGTATAAAAAAAGCTTTTTCTTCCCAAGCTAACTTCCTAGGCCTCATTAAAGAAGGAAACCTTTGTATCGATAAAGTCTTGCATAAAGCATTTTTTTCTATAGGGGAAACGGGAGTCACGGCAAGTGCTGCAACGGCTATCACGATGCGCATGACAGCTACTTGTCATCGGCAAGAACTGCCGATTTCTTTTACCGCCGATCACCCTTTTATTTTTGGGATTGTAGACTTAAATTCAGATGTTGTGCTTTTCTTAGGTAAATTAACCAGACCTTAGGATTACGAGATGGGCTATATCATTGAAAGTTTTGGGATTTCCGATTTAGGTCTTGCAAGAGATACGAATGAAGATGTCTTTCATGAAATCCCGATCCATCGTTTTTTTGTCTTAGCCGATGGAATGGGAGGACATAACGCAGGAGAAATTGCAGCTAAAGAAGCCGTACACCATCTATCCACTTCCATCTGTCAAATCTTCTCCTCTCAAGAAGAAACCACCCTCTTTGAAAAGCCTCTTCCCGACCTTCTTCATAAAGCAATCTTAGGAGCCAATCGTTGGGTTCATCAGCTCTCCGAGCAAAAAGAAGAATTTCAAGGAATGGGGACAACCCTTTGCTGCTTCCTTCTTCACGAAGACAACCTAGTCTGCGCTCACATAGGAGATAGCCGGATATATCGTTTTAGAAAGACCCTTGAGCAAATCACGGAAGATCATAGAGTCCTCTCGACAACCTCCAACAAAAAAAATATGATCACAAGAGCCGTAGGAACAAGCCCTCATGTAGAGCCTACGATAAACACTCTTCCCGTCTTTTCTAACGATCTTTATTTTCTTTGTAGCGACGGACTTACGGACTATGTCTCCGATGAAGAGATCTCCGACATCTTACAAGATCATCTTTGCATTAAATCAGCCTCTCAAGAGCTTGTAAGAACAGCTAAAAATAAAGGAGGAGGTGATAATATCACGATCCTCATGGTCAAGGTCTTTAATGAAGCCTAGAATCTATCTTGACAACAACGCAACAACTGCTTTAGATCCTAAAGTCATCGAAGTGATGATCCAAGATCTCTCCTCACCCCCTTCCAACCCCTCTTCCCTACACACCTTTGGACAAGAAGCTAAAAGAAAGCTTCTAGGGGCAAGACAAGCCATTGCAACTTACCTAAAAGTGAAACCGACGGAAATTATCTTCACCTCAGGCGGCACGGAGTCTATGAACTTTTTACTAAAAGGGCTCATTCAACCCTCTAGCAAACCTCATATCATCACATCCAACGTAGAGCACTCTTGCGTAGAAAAGACCCTTCAAGACCTAGAAAACAAGGGATGCGAGGTAACCTATTTACCTGCAACCTTACGTTGTTTCATCTCCTGTGAAGACATAGAAAAAGCGATACAACCTCACACGAAACTTCTTGTCTTTAGCGCCGTTAACAGCGAAACGGGAGTAAAGCAAGATCTAGAGGCCCTCTCTATCCTAGCTTTAAAATACAACATCCCTCTCGTCATCGACGGTGTAGCCTTGCTTGGTAAGGAAGAATTTTCTATCCCCAAAGGAATTACGGGCATAGGCTTTTCAGGTCATAAGTTCCATGGACCTAAAGGAGCGGGTTTTGTATTTTTAAGATCTCATACCAAAATCTCACCCCTTCTGATAGGTGGAGGACAAGAGTATGGGCTTAGATCGGGAACAGAAAACCTCACGGGGATTTTAGGTCTTGCTAAAGCCGTCTCTCTTTTAAAAGAAAAACTGCCCCTAGCTACGGAAAAGATGCAGACTTTAAAAGACTCCTTCGAAAAAAATCTTCTTAAAGCTCTCCCCTCTATCCATATCAACGGCTCTTTTCCAAGAATATGCAATGTATCTAATATCGCTTTCCCAGGAGTTGATGCCGAAACTCTCCTTATTCAGCTTGATCTACAAGGTGTAGCCGCAAGCCACGGTTCTGCCTGCTCTTCGGGAGCCTTAGAACCCTCAAGAATTCTCACCCGGATGGGTCTTTCTTCTTCTCTCACGAAATCCTCCCTTCGCTTCACCTTAAGCAGAGACACCTCCCAAGAAGAGATCGACCAAACCATCACTCTTTTAACTTACCTTGTAAAAAATCTTACATAGAAATCTTAACTCAATTTCTTTTCTAAAAAAATGAGATTATTGTTACTCTACTTCAAAATTCGTTCTTCTAAACAAAAGCATAGAGCATTTATGACTATAAAAATAAATACGCCTAAAATTGATATGACCTTAATAGGAAAAGCACCTTGTGTTACTTGTCTCGAGACAGTCGAAACAAAAATAGGGGAAAAAGTATCCGATTTTTTTGGTCACATTCACGAAGGAAAGACGAAGCCAAACCAGTTACAAGCACACCTTATTTGCGGAAGTTGTAATCCGGCAGTGATAAGTAAGGCAAACTCTAATCGGGAATTTAGAAACTGCATTTCTTGCAGCGCTATTCCCCAGAATAATCGGAATTGGCGAAAAAAATTCACCTGGGATCCCGAAGCTCAAGAATTCATAATAACTTCGTCCCAGGGCAACCGCATTCTTTTTTTCTTACTCACTAAATTGCATTTCTCGCATACTG
>JAZKAC010000183.1:0-11353 GCA_040389325.1 Chlamydiota bacterium
TTTTTTCTTTTAACCTGCATATTTTCTGTCTGCTGTTTCTTGATCTTTTCTATTGGTCTAGATAGGCCTTGATAAAAGGAAGTGGTTTTAGATCGATCATTGCAGTCTCCCATCGTGTCTTTAGATAAAGCGACAACGATATCAAACGAATGATTTCTTACTAACAACAAAAAAGTTGATCATCGAGTGATAGATTTCGCTTTAAGCAAAAAGTCGTGCCTCGAGACCTCCTTCTTCTATGCAATTGTAACAAGGTTATTGAAAGCTTTACCAGCTAAATACGCAATAAAAGCCTAAAAGACATTAACTTGCGCAAAAGTCTCACAAGCTGTGAGACAATTTACAGAATCAAGAATAGCTGGAGGACTCAGTTCTAAAAAAGAAGTGCTCAGACATTAGCAAAAAAATCTGAGAGCCTAATGGATGTTTAATTTATCCTAACCTTTAGCTGCCATTGGAACAGTTTGTCGTGATGAAGAGGACGATACTGATAGTCTCCCTTCTCCACGTCTTCTTCTAGAAGTTTTAATATTGATGTCAACATCAACACCAAGACGTTTTAGAAAGCGTAAAAGTCTATCGGTAGAAAACCCACCTACCCCACCTTTCATTAATCTTGAAACAGTAGATTGCGGAATTTCAAGAAGTTCAGCAGCTTCTGTTTGAGTCAGATCTTTCTTTTTAATGATCTTATAAATTTCCCGAGCTAAGAAGGCACGAGCTTCCATTTCTTCAGGATTCTTATAACCAAGATCTTTGTATAAATTTCCGGAGCTTTTTTTAATATCCTTAGTCATGCTTTTGACCATTCCTTGTAATGCTGCTCTGCTTGTTTAAGACGCTCATGAATGAGCTCAATATCTTGTTTATCTGTCTTAATCCCTGTTTTAGACTTTTTTTGAAAGGCATGCAAGACATAAATTACTCCCTTAAATTTTACCGTGTACACAACTCGAAAAGTCCCTTCACGGGCGTTGAATTTAAGTTCTATTACAGATGCACCGGAAAAGCCCTGCAAAGGCTTGAAACGGTGATATCTCTCCCCTTCTTGAGCTAATCCTAAACCGAAAAGAGCCTCATCCTTTTCCTTTTTTGGAAATTTAGATAAATCTTTCTGACTCGACGCAACCCAAAAAAGTTCTTTCCGATCCATTAATCTTACTCGTTAAAAATTATACCAAAAACACTATAATTTTTCTGTGTTTTTTTTCATAGCAGAAATTTTTTAAAGTATTTAAAATTTTTATTGATTGCATGAAAAAACTTTATTTTAGTTAAAAACTTAAGAATCTATTTTCCGCATTTTTTCCGCAATCGATCTGAACTTTATAGAATTTTTTGGAACACGTTGGAATAGCTAACTTTTTCCCTTGTCTATAAGAATGGGCTCTGGTTTAATCGTATGTGTTCAGAGTTTTCCTAGGAAGAGGTCTGTTAATCCATTGGTCGCAAGTTCGAATCTTGCACCTGGAGTATTTAAAATCAGGCACTTAGAATATACGTTCTAGGTGCTTTTTTATTTTAGAATCAAACTTTCTCCAAATTTTTCCCACTCCCTCACAACTCCAGACAACAAATAACAACATGAAGCAAGGTTACGTAACCTTAGCAGAAAAACGCTGTTATAGTTTGCATATTGCGTAGTATGTAAATCCTATCTATCACTGCATAACTCGTAATATGCAAAAATTGAAGCTCTTATAATGGCCCCTCCCAACTAAACTCGTCGCAATAAAAAATGGTCTCCATACTACATTTTAAGTCACTAAGATAGAGCGTAATAAATCCTTAACGATTAAAGAAACGACATCCACACCTTGAGTAAATGGAAGAAGTGTGGCAAACTTAAGGAAAAAGCATGGATTGCAAGGAACAGGAGAATATTTTTATGAGCGCACTAAATTACAATATTTTTTCAAATATACCTCAAAAAGATTACCTCTCATTATTTAATAAAGGCGAAGCGAAACCATCTAAGGTAATCGACTTTGTCGACTTTAAAAAAGATGACGTGGCTAAAGCAACAGGAGTACCTCCTAATTCTGTCCGTTACGATGAGAGAATGCCTCAAATCCTTAAAGATCGACTCTGGGAGTGGGCAACTCTTCTCAATTTGGTAGCTCAGTTCTTTGGAGGAGACGTAGAGAAAACAGCTCTATGGTTTAAAACACCCAATCCTATGCTTGGGGACATTTCTCCCCGTGATATGATACGCTTTGGTCGGTATCAAAAGTTGTGTAAATTCATCCTGAATGCTTTATCTGAAAATCAATCCAAATCCCCTCTTTAAGGCTAAATCGAAATGATTAAGTTAGCCTTAAATTTAATCCCATAGCCACACATAGAGACACTAAAGTATGCCATTTAGGATTTCCCGTTCCTGAAAGAGTTTTGTAAAGACTTTCACGCCCAACATGAGCTTTTTTAGCTAAAGCACCAACCCCACCTTGAGCCTCTGCAACATTTCTGAGAGCGACTAAGAAAAGATGTTGAGATTCTTCATCCCCTTTGAGACTTTCTTCTAAGGCCGCATTGAGATAAGAAACAGTCTCATCATGATCTTTAAGCTTTTCAAGAAGCCATTCTTGATAATTTTTATTTTTTGCCATGTTTTTCCTCCCTAGATTGATATTCTTTTAAATACTCCTTTGCCTTACTAATATCCTTATCCTGCGAACCTTTGTCTCCTCCGCAAAGAAGTAAAATCACCTTATTGCCTATTTTAGTGTAGTAGACCCTTATCCCCGGCCCATAATGAATTCGAAGTTCTGCTATACCATCGCCAATAGATTTGCAATCTCCGAAATTTCCAAATCTGAGACGATCAAGGCGAGTAAGAATCTTGGAACGCGTGTGCATTTCGCGAATACTTTCAAACCAATCGTCAAAAGGGTTTCGGCCAGAAATGGTTCTGTAAAATTCAATCTCTATTTCCGTATAACTTAAGTGTATCTTATCAGATACATTATTTCAAGGTGGAATTTAAATTTTAACGACATAGTTAGAAACTCTCAGAAAAAGGTAAGTATATCTGGTAACCGAAGTCTTTTTACCTACAGTTGATATGGTGCACTGGTGGTGCACTTGCTTCCAAAAAGCTACCGAAACCAGCGACAGATTAAAACAACCCGCTCTCTTCTAAAATGTTAACTCTCTTATTGCTATGAATCGCAACCTGTCGTAAACTAATGACTCACGCTGGACTGTTAATCCATTGGTCACAAGTTCGAATCTTGCACCCGGAGTATTTGTCTTACAGGCAGTTAAGTATAAAACTTAACTGCTTTTTTTATGCCTTCAAATCTGAATGCTACAATAATGCTGCACTCAAAAAAAAGTATCAAACAAAGATAAAAGCTAGATTGCTTGGATCTCAAAAAGTCCGATAAGCGATCCTCTTAAAGCTTATATCCTGTTGTGTCGTACCATGTGACCATAAGATCAAAGGTCTTGTGTTGAACTTAACATGGATATTTTGGAAAATCATGGGCACTATAAAAAAAAGAAAAGATAAAGATGGAAATATACGACAGCAAGCAATTGTTAGACTTAAAGGCTTTCCTACACAAACCGCTACCTTTACTCGTAAAACAGATGCCAAGCAGTGGATTCAAAACACGGAGTCAGCTATTAGAGAAGGTAGGAATTTCAAAACTTCAGAAGCTAAAAAACACACAGTTAAAGATATGATTGATCGTTATATCAAACTCTTCAATCCTCCCTACTACAAAAAAACTCAACTTAACTGGTGGGAAGAAAAGATTGGACACTATGTTCTTTGTGATATCACGCCTGCCGTGATTGCAACAGGTAGAGATGAGCTCTTGCAAGGAGTAACTTCAAAAGGCACTCAACGAAGTCCCTCTACTGTAGTACGGTATATTGCAGCCTTAAGTCATGTTTTTACAATAGCGATAAAGGAGTTTGGCTGGTTAGAGTCCTCCCCTGTCAGCAAAATAACAAAGCCGAGAGAACCTTCGGGAAGAGTTCGTTTTTTAAGCAATGAAGAACGAGAGATACTTTTGCTCACCTGCAAGTAAAGCTACAACTCTTTCCTTTATGTTGTCGTTGTTTTAGCTATCAGTTCTGGAATGCGTCAAAACGAAATTATGACCCTTACTTGGCAACAGGTCGATTTACAAAGAAAGCAGATCATCTTAGAAAAAACAAAGAACGGGACTCATAGAACGATTCCCTTAGCAGGGCTTGCCTTAGATCTTTTGCAAGAACATCTACAACAACGAGGGCTTCACCATAACCTCTTATTCCCGGGAAAGATTCCAGGACAGCCATTAGACCTTCGCAAAGCTTGGCACTCTGCTTTAAAACAGGCAAATCTCAAAGATTTCCGATTTCACGACCTGAGACACTCTGCTGCAAGTTATCTTGCAATGTCTGGCTCTAGCCTTACAGAGATCGCCACCATCCTTGGGCACAAAAATTTAGAGGTCACAAAGAGGTATTCTCACCTCTCACAAAACCACATTTCTACAGTAGTAGAGCGCATGAACGAGGAGATTTTTGGATGAATAAAAATGAAGAAGTAAAAATGGTAAAAAGGAAAATTTGCAAAAATGCTTTCATTGGATCTTGGAAAGGGCAACCCCTAGCATTAATCCCTAAATATCGTCCTGATACTAAACCGGGAGACTACATCATAGAGGAAATGGAAATCCCGGCGAATCATCCTACTCCAAGAATACTTGACCCAAAAACAACTCCCCTTTCGATTGTAAAGGAAATTTGCAGGGTTGCCAATGTACCGTTTTTTTGGATTACAGAGGTTACCCCGGAAACTCTAATAGGAACCATTAAAAATACTCCCATTACAGAGGCTATCGAGTATTTTCTTGTATTTGGGACCAGTGGCACAACCTTAGCACAGTATCGAAGAATTTTTAACGACTTGATTAACGGAGGCGTTATTAACCTGAATATGTTGGTAACAGAGTATCTTAACAGCAGCGGAGAGGTTGAAGCCACTGCTCTTAAATTTTCACCTTTAGAAAATTGCAAGGATAAAAAGAAAAAGAACTACAACTACAATGACAAGATACACAATATGCTCAAGTCATTTCATCTATTTTTACGAAACCCTCATCACTTCACCTTAAAGTATAAAAAATGGGAAGTTGGAAGCACGGAAGACGATCTAAAGAAGCAATAGAAGAGGTCAAATTACTACGCGAATTTCTTAAGAATAGTAAAAACCTTCTTTCGAGCATCTACAAAGAAAACTAATCAAAATTGCAATAAAACTTAATTTTCCTCTCTATACACGGAAGAAAAAAAGTCATCTATTACTACAAAAGCCGCTCCAGAAATAGAAGAAGGGGCTTCCAACTTATGGTTCCAATTTCCTTCTTTAGAATAGACTTTCCAAAGATTTGGATAACGGGCTGTTCCATAATTGCGAGTCAAAAAAGCTTCTCCTCCTCCTGCGATAGGCATCATGAGCGGCCCAAAAGGAACATGTACGATATTTTCTATCTGAGAATATGTGAATCCGTCTTCACTACCATATTTGCAATAAAAATAAGGAGCTTTATGAACATACAAATCTTTGCGCTCTCTTCCTTTTTCTAAGGTCATGATAAAAACATCAATAAAAGGATACTTATAGGGTCGCGGAACCCCTGCTTTTTCAATGGAGAAGCCATTTTGAAAGAAAATTTTGTAGATATCTTTTTGAAATATCCCTATTCCTATAGCATCTAAATCTGGCTCTATATCTTTAAGTTTTTTCTCATCCGTATCAAGAATACAGATATCCAAATCGTCATCCCAAGGCATAATTCCCTTGTAGCGAAGAGCCCCAAGTAAAGTTCCTCCAGTCGCCCAATAAGTGATCTGATTTTTTTTAAAAACCTGATCTACTTTTTGCATTAAATCATACAGTAAGAAAGAGCTTTCTTTTGACATATGAGAAAGCTCACTGGTGTACTTTGGTATATTGCTCAAAAGTGCTTTGGCTTGCGAGCTAGCAACTGATAAATTTTCTTCCGAAAAAGAGATTAATCGGTATCCAAACCGAATAGCAAGCTGACGTAAAACATCTTCATCTTTTAAAGCCGAAACAACGACAAACGGATAATCAAAGAAGTTTTCAGGAAAGCTTTTAAAAGGATTTCTATCGTTGACTTGAATAAAGTGGGCTCTGGAAACTTCAGAAAACTCTTCAGGCGAAAAAGAAGCTGTTTCACTTACGCTTACAAGTAAACGACCTTGTACATTTTTTTGGATATAAGCTACCTCTTCGCTTTGCTTTGTCGACAAAGAAGTAGACATAAAAAGTAACGATAAAAAAACAAACAATCTCATAGCTCAGCTCCTCTACTTAGCAATAGTTCTTCTATTTCTATATTACCTTTTTGTTTTGCAAAAAAAAGAGCGGTTCTTCCCCAGCAATCATGAGCATTAATATCAGCTTCGCTATCCAATAACAACTGTACCATTGCAATGGTACCCTTTTGTACAGCTAGAGACAAAGGACAAATCCTCGAAAAATTAGGAAGGTTTACCCAGGCTCCATGTTGAATAAGAACCTGTGCTAATTTTATCTGATCCATTGCAATAGCTAAAGATAAAGCGCTATCTCCCACCGCATTGAATTGATTTACATCGATACCTTTTTCTAAAAAGACTACCATATCCTCTTCACTAGAAGAGGATATGCATTGTAACCATTTTCCTTGAGAAAGATCGTATATGACAGCATGCCAAGCGGCTCCTAAAAGCCCGGAAGCAGATGCTCCTGTAAATAAAGGAACAGGAATATCTAATTGAGAAAGGACTTTGACAAATTGATCTCCATGAGCATCGATATGCCCCCCTGTAAAAACAATGGCAGCCGGCATTTCTTTTACCCTAGTTAAAATGTTTGCTTCTAAATAAGATTTCCATCTTAAAGCAAACTCTAGAAAGGATTTTTCTATATTCCCATTTTCTTGAACCATGATCTGATCGAAACATTTAGCTCCACATACTTTCCAAACAGACTGTCCAGTCGTTGGCTCCTTTGTATTCCAAGGGGCTACACCAAAAATCTTATAAAGATCACAAAGTTTATTTACTTTATGACTATTGTCGGCATATCCAAGACTTACTCCTGTACCAATTCCAAAATTCCAAATGGGACAATAGGGAAGAACCTCTTTCAATGTATGTAAAGAAGCTATTAAGTGAGCCGCTCCATCATCAATACAGGTCACTTTATCTTTAGGAAGGTTGCAAAGGATACTCAGATCAGTTGTGGTAAGAGGATTAGATCGTAACTTATCTAGTCCGGCAAGGGAAAAGCTAAAGATATAACCTGACCGTATTTCTTCTTCTAAATCCTTTTGTAAAGTTTCTTTTACACAAAATCTAAGCCAATCTTGTACTTCTTGTTCATCTGGGCATTTTCCTAGTTGTGTTTGAGGTTCTATCCACTCCATTTGTTTAAGATCAGTGTCATAGACTAGAACAGCCGTTTTTAAGCCCCCGCCTCCTAAGTCAAAAGATCGAATAAACACTTGACTCGAGTGGATACATTGCGAAAAAAACAGAATGCACACAAGAAAAAATTTAAACATAACTTCTCTCATTTAAAAAATATAAAATATAGCCTATCAAAGCTAGATAATATTGTCATCATCCATGAAATTATAATGCATAAACTTCACAAAAACATTACAATATTAAAATAAAAAGTTCAGGACAAAACAATGAAACAACTTATTATATTTTTAATTATTTTTTCACATACTTTCATTCACTCCAGCACTGAAACACTCCCTTCAGAGAAAAGCTTTCTTTGTCTTGAAATAGGCCATACTCGAATCAAGGAAGCCAGATTACCCAGTTCACTTTCTTTAGAAGATATCAAAAAAATTCAGGTCCTCACAAGTTTTAGTAAACCTTATCTTAGGAACTGAGTAAAAATAACTGCTACACTTTTATTGAATGATATGCTATCAAGAAGGCATGAAAAATTCTTTAAAAGAACTCGAATCTATTACCCAAAAATATGCAGCCTTAACTGATTGTTTGACTGAAAAAGGTAAACGATTGTGGGCGGCGGCAGAATCTTTATCATACGGGCACGGTGGTATTCTTCTCGTTAGTAAAGCAACAAACATTGCTAGATCCACTATTGTCTCTACATTGAAACAGATCACTTTCAATCGCCAAATTCCCTAGCCAAGAATCCCCTCTCACATATACACTTTGACAAGATAAGGGCATAAGGCAGCCGAAATTATTGAGTGAAGCTTTTTCCCCCCTAGAATACGCGATACTTTTAAAACTGAGGTTTTATGCCAGAAATTAGCCGCTTTTTAGGCATCATTATTAAAATGTTTTTCAACGACCATGCTCCTCCTCATTTACACGCAGAATATCAAAACTTTAAAGCGACTTTCAGTATTCATTCGGGACAAATGATCGAAGGGGATTTTCCCCTAAAGCAATCAGCATATGTCACTGCTTGGGCACTATTACACCAAAAAGAGTTGCTATCTAATTGGAAAGCCTTAACATCAGGAAAAGAAGCACACAAAATTGATCCTTTGAGGTAAACCATGCTGCATGACGTAAAAAAAGTAGAATACCTAGAAGAATACAAGCTCAAATTGTATTTCGACAACAAAACCATCCGAATAGTCGACTTAAAGAGCATGCTTAAAAATGCAAAAAATATGTTTCTTCCCTTAGTAGACATTGATTATTTTAAACAAGTTGAATGTGATGGAACGACAATTTGTTGGCCTAATGGCGTAGACCTATGTCCCGATGTTCTGTATAAAATGGGAAAAACAGTTACCCAGTCTAAATCTAAGACCAATCCATCTAAACAAGCCAGCAAATCTCGAAAAAAATCAAAGACAAAAGCTAGCTCATAGCAAAAAAATGCCGTAATATTGACGGAATAGCTAATTTCCCTACCTTGAAACGGATCACCCTAGCTCACAAATTTCCCTAGCCTTGAATCCCCTTTCCCCTCTATAACAGAGCAAGCTAGGATGATTTAAGGCAGTTAAAGGCAATGTACGGAAGTCTTGTTCGCAGACTGTTAATCCATTGGTCGCAAGTTCGAATCTTGCACCCGGAGTTTCTTAGATTAAGGCAGTTACAGCGAGAGTTGTAGCTGCCATTTTTGTATCATGGTGCACTTCTTCACAAAACATGGCAACCTATCATCTCTAGTCCAGAGCGGTGATGAAAATCTAGACTTTATCACGAATGGGCAAAAAACCTTTTTTATCTAATAGATACATAACACTCCTTAATAGATAGTTATTATTAAAACTAAGCACATATTTTCTAGAACCATCTTCTTCGCTTATTAACATCTTTTTATCTATTAATTTTTTTATCTGCCGAGAAATTCCGACCTTAGACTTGCCATCAAGAATATCTTTTAGATCACCTGCTTTAATCACCTGTAGTTCAACAGTCTTTTTAAGAATTTCAAATTCAATACCTGTCACATACTGCTTTTGGAGGGCATCATGAAGAGCGGGTTCTAAAATTTCCGTCTTTAAATATTTATAATCGAGGAGCCTATCAATTTTCTCTATTTCATCTCTTAACCCCCTCAATACGTACTCGCACCAACTCAGAAGACCTGACCTCCCCTCCTTATCAGCCATATCCAAAAATTTATAATAATCATCTCGACTGCTGCAAAAAACAGCAGTAGGATTAAGAATCCTACCAATATTAACATTAAAACCAGATTTAATAAGCATTGCATACGTTAGCATACGAACTGTTCGACCATTACCATTTTTAAAAGGATGTACCCAGACGAATCGGTGATGAGCTATTGCAATTTTTAATAAATCATACTTGCTGCTATCTTCTTTATTAATAAACTCAAATAGTTCGCCCATGTATTCTGTAACTCTAAAAAATTCAGGAGGGATATGATTAGATTTTTGAATCGTTACATTGATCGCCCTATATTCACCCGGAGTAGGATCCCCTTCTCCTTTTGAGGAAAATGGAAGGCCTTGAACAATTTTTTTATGCATTTCACTTACAAAAGCCCTATCGAGAGGATAGTCTTTTACTGTTTGCTCCGCAAATTCCATTGCACTTTCAATATTTTGAATTTCTTTGATCCCGAAAGAAGTGTCTTTACTTCCTTCAATCTTAGTCTCAATATATTCTGCTAGTGTGGTGTTATTCCCCTCTATCCGTGCTGACCAAAGACTTTCTAGTAAGTGGAAAATTTCTTTAAGTTGAAAAAATACTTTGGCGTGAGTAGTCCCTTTTAAAGGCTTTTTACGCAAGTAATCCAAGTCAATAATCAGATCCGTTAACGGCGAATCAAATCTGGGCTGAACTAGCTCTAATTTATAATGTTTAAATTCTGGTTTTCCCATCCTATGCCGCCTTATTATTTTCACTAGACACAATCAACAATTAACACAAGACTTCCCTAAAGACGTCTCTGTAAGAGCTTTGTGTTATATTTCATTTTAGATTAATTATCAACTACAGATGCAAACAATTAACACTCTCATGAAAAAATTTAGCATTAAAGACTTAAAGCTTAGCTATAAGATGTCGGCTCAAAAAAATAAAATCTGCGCAAACTCTCTCTATATTGGGGATAACAACTTATAAAAATGCCGTAATATTGACGGAGTTGCTAATTTCCCAAGCTTGAAATAGATTACCCATAATCACCAAAATCCTGTAGCCTTGAATCCCCTTTCTCCTATACAATCGTGTAAACTAAGGTGATTTAAGGTAACCAAAGGTATTTAAAGGAACGTCTGTCACAAGACTGTTAATCCATTGGTCGCAAGTTCGAATATTGCACCAGGAGTATTTAAAATCAGGCACTTAGAACGCACGTTCTAGGTGCTTTTTTATTTTAGAATCAAACTTTCCCCAAATTTTTCCCATTCCCTCACAACTATATTTTAAAACCAAAACACACTAAAACTTAAGTGATTGCATCGATTTGTTGTAGCCTGAACCACAACTGAACTTCAATTGTTGTAGATAAGATATATCAATATTGATATGATAAGGAGAAAGAGCGAGAGAAGAAGCAGAACTTAAATCCCTGCTATGGGTGAGTTCATCTAAACGAGATCTAATGGATATGCCAAAAGATGTAAGAGCTGACTTTGGACATGGGCTTTATCAGGCTCAATTAGGAGAACATCCGGATATAGCAAAGACACTATCCGGATTTGGAGGAGCTAGCGTGATTGAGCTGATCCAAGACCATAAAGGGGATGCATTTAGAGCAGTATACACAGTTAAGTTTGCGGAGACTATAATAGTACTTCACGCTTTTCAAAAGAAAAGCAAGAAAGGTATAGAAACTCCAAAGCAAGATATGGAACTCATT
>JAZKAC010000184.1:0-3069 GCA_040389325.1 Chlamydiota bacterium
GGATGGAATATTTGGGACGCTTTGAAGGATGCTATTAAAGGACATCCTAGACTATTGCAAACCAACCAATCGGGAATTATTTTGACTTAGCCTGTCGAAGGATAGGGGGATCTGAATAGTTACGAAGAAAGATGCTTTTCGTCAATTTCCAAGGCATTCTGGCACTAATGATGACCGTATTTTAAATGAAGCGGAAAATTGCGCAAAGACGTTGGTGCTTTATCATTGGCTTGCAAGGAAGAAATCGGAGCATTTTCCCGATCTGACGGAGTGTGAGGAATTACGAGAACAGGTTAATACCTTTATTGAAAATTCCCTTAAAAAGAAAGGCCTCCACAGGAAGTGTCCTTCTTGTTCAATAAAACTTCCAGTTCACCATGCTCACAGGACTTGTGAAAAGTGTTTCCGTTTTGAGCGAGACTGGTGGTAATAGATTGCTTGTCAGCGACTTTTGTTTGGCCTGTCGTGATGAATTGCCCAGAGTATGCAGTAGCGGAAAGAAATTTAAATTTTTTTAAATTTTGCTGTTTTTTGAAAACAAAATCTGACAATCCAGAGGATTTTGGAAATGCATCGGAATACTCATTTTTATGGGGTAAATATCGCTTAGATCTATCAACCACCTATGACCTCTCCTTTTCCCTGGCACAAAATGTGATCCGAGAAATGCTGGATGAATATTATAGCGGAACTGGAAGTACTCTTGGGAATCTTTACTTCGAAGGGCTTACTTTAACAGCTGATTTTGCATTTTAACTAGAGGCTGTGCTTAAGAAAAAAAGAATTTGTCTTTAAAGCAAATAGCGATAGGTAAGCCTATCATTTTTAGCAGGCCCTATAATTCTCCAATAAAAATCAAAACCAGTTTTACTTCGAAGTATGTATCCTAAATAGACATCGGATGCGCAAAGATGGGAATCTATTGCCTCTAAAACCGAAGGTTTTTTAAACGTCATCTGAAATAGAAACACTGGATGCAAGGGTCCATAGCGTAAATGTTCGAGACTAATCAAAGAATTTTTTAGATCAAGCGTCCAACGAAAGCTATTGTTAAACGTACTTTCGGGCATCTCTTCTCGAAACCAATATCCCTTTTCCGAATAAATGAGTATTGAAGGGGAAGGGGAAGAGATCACCACCTCGGCTTTTCCGACTTTCGTGTATTGTTCTTCCCCTTGCTTTGTCGTCACCGAGAAAGAAAGCTGTTTGATCGTTCTCAATAATTCCCAAAAAGCAAGCAGATCCCTCTTGACCTCTCCGTTTTTTTGTATTTCTTCTTGAAAAGGCAATCTCGGTTTGTGAATAAAGCAATACGCCTTTTTTTCTTGGCAAGAAAGCAAACTATACGCTTTTTTAAGAAGAATTTCTAACTCGTTTCGCAAAGGATAAATCGGATTCATGGTGTACACACGAAGTTTTCCTTCGTAATGACTGATTAACATTCCATCTTTTTCCAAACGTTCAAGCGTTTTTTGAATCGGTGTTAAAGCGGTACCTAAAAGGGAATGTATTTGCGATCCGTAGCACCGTTCGTTAACGAAAAGAAAAAAAAGGACTTTCATCGCACTTTTACTACCTAAAATCCCTTCCAACATAAATTACAACCTACTTTTTAGGTTGATTAGTCTAAGGGGATTTTTGTTTTTTCTCAAGAGATTCTTTAGGTTTCTTTCTAATCAAACTACTAAGTAGGTTGATTAAAGAGAGTAAGCCATTTGAAAAATACGAAAGAACAGCCTATTCTTACCCGTAAAAAAAATAACAAGAGGAGTTACGATGATAAGTACGACTAAAACGATACAAGTACAAGTGGAATTTCGTCCCGAAATCTTGAAAATGGGCTTAAAGGGAAATGTTGCCGTTTCTCAACCCGCCGAATTAGAGGCGTTCAAGGCTCAAGTTCTTGACCTCTTTTGGGCGCAATTCCCCGGAAAGTATGAAGGCAAAACAGGAAAAGTCATGAACATAGGAAGACACGGCAGCGTTAAGGGTGTGATTGTAGAAGATCTAAATTGCAAAAAAATTAACTCAACCGAAGAGTTGCGCGCCCATACTGAAAATATAAACGGGGTATATGTGCGATTTAGCAAAAATTCAAATGAGTAGACCCGTGAATAAGGAACCGTCTTTAGAGGTATTAGGCATTGGTTTGAACGGATCCATCGGATGCAAGCACTATCGAAGCCCTTTGGATGTTATAGCCATTTTATGTCCGTGCCATCAAAAGTACTACGCGTGTCATTTGTGTCATTTAGAAATCCACGGCCGCCCTATGGAAACTCGGGCGGTTAAAGATTTTCAAGTAAAAGCCGTCTTATGTCGAAATTGCCATATAAAGCTTTCCATTTCCAATTACTTGTCTTGCCAAAATAGGTGCCCTCACTGCCGATCTTCTTTCAACCCAGGATGCAAGCAGCATCGGCATCTGTACTTTCAAGAATGGGAATGACTTCTTATTTAGACTGGAATAGCTGGTTTTGCTTGGGCTTATCCAGAGTTGAGTCTAAGAGGTTGTGGTATGCCAAGAAAGTTGTCGAGTATAGAGCCGTAGCATTCTCATCATCTGGATCGAAAACAATCTTTATAAGAGGGAAGGCAATCACTAATTTCAAAACAACATTATCGGCTTCCCAGTTTGATTTGGCGCAACAAACCCTATATAAGGAATACTTGCATGAAAAAGAGAAGGCAATTACACGTGAAAAAGTTTTTTTTGGTTTTTTAGAGAAATTTAAGAGATGAATTTACTTTTTACATGAACATCTTTTCCTTTAAAACCAAATCCTAAAGCTAAGATTTTTTGAACCCCTCTACTTTTAAGCTCCGTCACATAGTGTAGCTTTTCAATTTGTTTTATTGCGAAATCCGCTAATCCAGATAGATTTTTTGTCTTATCGGTAGCTTTCTTAAATTCGAAAATAATTCCTAATTTGGAAGTGTCTTTAGGGAAAAGACATACATCATACCTTCCGAAGCCACTTTCTCGATTCGACTTAATTTCATAGCCTAGTTCCGATAAAGAGGCTAAAAGACCCAACTTACACAGACAAAGAGATGGTGGCATACTCG
>JAZKAC010000184.1:3079-5106 GCA_040389325.1 Chlamydiota bacterium
GGAGCATCGAAGGCTGGTTCAGGAATATCGTAAGCACTAAATACATTCAGGATAAATTTTTCGAATTTTTCAGAAAAGGCTTTTACATTTCCTATCAATAAATCTTCTATAAGAGAGGGGATAGGAATTGAAAATCTTTTTGAAAAATAGTCTTGGATCATATCTTGAAAAAGATTAAGAACTTCTTGATTCGGAATCTTTAGTTTACAAGAGTATCTTGTTCTGGTGAAATTAGGCATTTCGGTTAAAGTGAGATATCCACTAAATAAAAGCAGCCCCCAGATAGACTCTGTAGAATCTTCTAAACTTGCAAAAACAAGCCCTTCGTCTACAAGCTTTGTAATACTCTCTCCTAAAAGAAGAGTCTCAAAGTCCTCCTTAAAAAAAGTCCCTTTTTGAGCGAGCTGTTCTTTGATTAGATCATTACCGCTTGTACCTACCCAATAGGGCTTGAATGTTTTATGTTGTATATACTTTATGATCGACCAAGGATTATAAACAGAATAATCCCCCATTTTATACCCATTATACCAAGATCTGACTTCCTCTAACTTATCATCCATCCCATATTCCGTTAAAAGAGCGTTAACCTCTTCTTCTAACAGTCCGAACTTATCTCCAAAATCTTCACTAAACGTAGTAAAATTACTGGAGTGATTAAGATCGGAAAAGATGTTTTCTTTAGCAATGCGCATGATTCCTGTGATAACGGCTTTTTCTAAAGAGGCGTTACTTTTAAGACCACCGCCTAGCCAATTGCGCATAAAATCAACAATATTAGGATAAAATCCATGGAAATATGCCTTATGAACGGGAGAGTCGTATTCATCAATTAAGACCATAACTTTTTTTCCGTGATATCGTTCTAACCAAATGATAAGACGTTTTAAACTGAATTCATAATCGGATTGATTTCCTTGTTTGCGCAAAATAAGGCGAAACGATTCTTTTTCTTCTGGAGATAATTGTGGACTGTCTAATAAATGTCGATGTCTTTCAAACTCATCTGCAATAAGCGATTTTAGATTGTCAAAAGTTAGTTGCCATGTTGTTTGTTTTACGTCTTTTAAGGTAAAAAATATAACAGGGTGTTGTCCTTGCAATTCACGATACTTAGTTTGCCAAATCTTATAAGGAGAAAAAAGATGAGAGTGAGCTTTGTTTTCAAAGAAATATCTTAACATGGACATATTGATCGTCTTTCCAAATCTTCTAGGACGGGGAATAAGGGCTAATTTTGTTCCACGTTCTATAATCTCCTGAATGAGTAGAGTCTTATCTACATAGGCATAACCATCTTCAATTATTTCCTTATAATCATCAATCCCTATAGGAAGTTTTTTCATCTTTTCTCCAGTTGCTATAATCATAGAGAAACCAGAGAAAAGTTTACAAGGGGAATTTAAGGGGTGAATTTACTTTTTACATGAACGTTTTTTTCTTTAAAACTGGAGTAAGGAAATGAAAAAGTTTGAAGTAGATTCTAGGGGTGCTGATCTTTTTCTCTATTGGAGATGTGAAAAAACTTAAGAAGAAAACTCTTGGCTGTTCTCATCATTCCACACCTCCAACTGTTCATTATTTACTGAACAGTTGGGGTTTCTAGGAGGTAGATGAGCTGGTCCAAGGTCCTGGATAAGTCAAAGTTTCTTTAAAGGAAGGCTAATCCCTTCGCTGCTATTTTTTTATTGATTTTGAGTCTTGCTGCAATCTCTTCGTTAAAAAGCCCCAAAAATCGACTTTTTCAGAGGTTTTGATTTTTTAAAGCTTCTAAAGCATCATCGTAGGACTCTTCTTTTTCTGACACATAATCATGAGATTCATTTAAAGATTGTAGGTAACCTCTATAGAGTCGTTAGACATAAAATGCTCCTTTTTTGCTAAGATAGAGTAAAGTAACGTTCTTTTATAGACGAGGTTAAAGTTGATCTATTATAACGATTAAGCCTAGTATTTCAAATCAATCGAATGAGGTATGAACCTTTGGATGCTTTTTGATAGGATTTTTTTATGTTACATGCTTTTAT
>JAZKAC010000185.1:0-2169 GCA_040389325.1 Chlamydiota bacterium
GAATTATGTGTATACAGTTGTTGGCAGAGAGTAACAGGACTTAACAGCATAAGAACCAATGATCAAAATAGAATCTTTAACTGCCTAGAACTGTAGAAAGCCGCCATTTCTAGTCCTCCACTCCACCAAAACTCCACCACGGAATAGACGTTTCTCCGTCTAGCTACGGATTATCAACAAGTCATTAAACACTCATTCTAAGCCCTTCTTTGTTATGTAGATAGATTCTTTAATTAAGAACAGCATTCTATAATGAATTTAATTAATAAAGCAATGTTTATATAATATAGTTTTTATTTTAAAAATGTGGTATAATATTATAAAAGATATTTAACACGGGATATTATTATGAACAAATTAGGCTGTTATTTTACTCTCGGATTAAGAAGATTCTCAACTGATGTAAAGCCGTTTTGTTACGTTACGAAATTTAAAGAATTTACGGAAAAAGGCAATTATGTAAATGCCGCGGACGTAATAAAAAGAGCACCTCCCTCTTCAGAAAAGACCAAGGCCATTTTGGACGCTATGCCTTTTTATATAAAAAAGGCACAAGAGGCGAATGCAAAAGAACGCAATCAGGAATGCTGGAACTATAGACACGTGGCCTGCTTGGTGCAATCTCCTCCCTCTTCTTCAGAAAAAACTGATTTAGTGCAAAAATACATGGCTCTTCTTACGGAAAAAGACGAAATGCTGGGTTTTGAAGAAAAAAATATTACGTCGCACAGGAAAGATGTGATGGCCGTCATCCTCCAAAGGAAAGAGCCGCGGGCTTGTATATCTTTAATCGAAATGGGGAGTTCCGATCCCGAGGAACAAGATGCATTCTTTTCGGATTTGATCGAGCGTATCGCTCAAGAAGGCTACGGCCTTGTCCAAAAGGGAACTAAAGTAGATGTCACAATCTCTAATCACCCATATGCTTATATCGGAGAAGTTCTGAGAACAGTCCCCGAAGGCCCTCGAAGGGGAAAATTACTGAGGCATGCTGTCCAATGTCTTAAAGAACAAGAGGAAACCGTGTATGCCAAACATTTAAAAACACAATTTTCTCCACTTCATATTATGATAGCCGCTGCCTTCAAAAGTAGGGAAATATCAGATTGTATAGTCTTGATTGAGATGGGTAGCTCTGGCCCAAAAGAAGAAGATGAGCTCTTTTCGGATCTGATCGAGCAAATCGCCCGAGAAGGTTGCTCTTCCATCAAAATAGAGGAAGATCGTCTAAAGCCTCAGCCTGTAGCATATGCTTACATCAAAGAAATACTTGGAAGAGTCCCCGAAGGCCCTCGAAGGGAAAAATTGCAGATACATGCTGTCCAATGTTTGGAGAAAAAAAAGGAAATCGATTACCTAGATTCTGTAAAAACACAATTTTCTCCGCTTAGATCGTTAATGGGACGAGCTTTCTCTCCTGTAAAGTTAAGACAAGTCGAGCAAAAAATAGACGCTCTTTTAGCAAAAAGGCTTTCCAATCCCGATGAGGAGTTAGAGCGACTTCGATACAATCCGGAAATTGCCACATCACTGGACAATCTTAACAAAGCCCCTTACATTGAGAGCTGTAAAATAAAACAAATTTGCATCGGAAGATCAATGGAGTTGCAAAAGGGTTTGAAGAATGAGGGCTACTACGTTATCAACCACGGACAAAATAACAAGGCTGCTGTCATAAATCTTACTTCTACTGTCATACACGAGCTTAAAACAAAACAAGAGCTCAAGCACTTTGAAATCTTAAGAGATTCCTATTTTCTAAACCAAATACCCGAAAATAGAACGCTTCCGGCATTAAAAAAAGCCCTGCAATCATACGAAACAACCGACCATGAGTTTCGAGATGAGCTACTCTCCGGAGACATCCAACTTACCTCAACGGCCGAGTCTGAATCGGCAATCGACTTTTTCGCGCGTAGAACATCCAGTGTAGCAGAACGCCAGGTACCCGATTTTGTTAAAAACCAGCTCGGTAAAATTGTCAATTCTTATATAGGGAATGAAGAATTCGGAAAGCAAATAACAGAAGACATTTTGGACGCTTGTAAAGATGTTTCGGGAGGAATTTTATACTCCATTTGCATCCCAAAAGGCAAGTTTGACTCCTTGGCATATCCTGCACTCCCTTTTGGAATACCGATCGAACACGAACCTTCTTTTGATCTCGAT
>JAZKAC010000186.1:0-4275 GCA_040389325.1 Chlamydiota bacterium
TGGTAAGATAAAAGCTCTTCTTTAGACCAAGAAAACCGATCTAAGGCCTCATAGGCTTGATGGATAATCGGATCATTCCCAGAAATTTTTTCAGCCTCTTCAGAAGTGGTTTCTGTGGCATGTTTTAGAATAAAGAGCCACTTTTCTTCTAATGTTAGCAGTTCTTCTATTGTTTTTTTAAATTTAGGAAGCTCTATAAAATAAAACGTCATTCCGTTTAGATAGCTTTTCAAAGATTTATCATGACGCATATCATGTTTAGACTTATAATCCTCCTCTTCAGGAAAAAGAACCTCATTTGTAATAGCAACAAAAATTACTTTCTTAATATTTTTATAGCTTTTTTCTCCTCTTTCCATTTGACTGCTATAGGCCCTAGAAGCGTAATGCTGAGCTCGTTCTATAAAACCGTCTAAAGGAGCATACTGCATTTCAATAATATATTGCTCTCCTCTTTCATCTAGGCAAAGGATATCCACCACGCTTTGCTTGAGTGCTGCAATTTCGGCATCTTGCACGCAGGGTAAAAAAGAAACCGTCTTTATCTGTCTTCCCTGATTAAGCACAACAAGGTCATTTAAAAAGTGAATCACTAAACCTTTGTTCTTCTCGGAACCGAAAAGGTTTTTGAATGCAATATCATTTCTAGGATCAAGATATTTACTCTGTGTCAGAATTGGAAGTTCAGCCTCTCCTTCTTTTTTGCAAGAAGATTTCCGAGTAGAATCCGAAGTAATAGAGCTATCGTGGGGTGAATGGTAAATCGTCTGAGTCTTCGGCATGATTTCCTCTTATTGTATAAGATCTGCTTAACAAAAAATATATAATATAGCAAACTGAGTTTTTTTGGCATAATATTTTTTATTTTTATTATTTCTTCGAAATATATAATAGATTTTTTAATCGATTGACCGAAACTCTCCATAAAGGCGATGAAAGAGGCCCAAATTTGGAGCGGAAAATCGACGGAAAACTAATAAATGAAATTCGTCGAAAACGCATTAGTATTTTTTTAATGTGACAGCCCAGGTATTACGTAAATCTCATTATCTAAAACATGTAACATGCTGAAAAATAAAGTTTTGATGTTAAGAGGTGAAAGTTTAGGACGGGTCCCGTTTTGATCTGTCTCTAAATTCCCTAGCGTATTCCCTTCTTGCAAGCTCTAATGCTCGGGACATGGGGTCAAGCTTTCCATTTTTGCTCGTTTGAAATTTTTCCTGCCTGAAAGGATGTATAGCGGTCTTCCTTCTCATAGGTAGTAGGATTGAGCAGTTTTCTATGTTCATCCTCTTGTTTTCTTATGCTCCTTTGAAACTCTTCCATGCCATAAAGATTTTTAAGAACGAGACCATAGGGTCTTATGTAACCGCATTCTTTATCGATCTCAATAAACTTATCAGAAATAATATCTTGAATCTCGGGAGTTCCGACTTTATCGAGACTGGATGTAATTTTGAGATAGGAAAGAGCTCCAGGATTGGTAGCGCATTTATTCACCCGGTCTTTTAGGTTTTCCATGCATTCTAGTAATGTGTGAGAATCGCTTGTGCAGGTAGTGGCGTTGAAGAATTCTCTATAAGCTGAATAAGTAATTTCTACTTGTTTGTCGGTGATTTTTGGATAGTTATAGTTGTTATTCACTGAATTCATGTCTCTGCTCCATATTTTTTATTAAAAAAGTTTAAGTTGTTTTATTTTCCAAAAGAGATTGCTAGGATAAGCGGAATAATAATGGCGTTGAGCAACATCGTTTGTTTACTGTGTCGTAGAGTATCTTCTTTGTAAAGCTCAACAATTCGATTATGTAAGATGGTCTCTACAGTATCTTTGATATCCTTTTCTTTTGAACCTGCCTTAGGTTTAGGAAGGCCGATTTGCATCCTGTACTCAGCTTCCTTAGGGGAACGTACAAATATAGCGCCTGGGCCCGAGACTCTTAGTTTATTGATTTCACTGAGCTCATCGGGATTTCCATATTCCGTCCTTCCTGATTCTATTCTGAGATCGCCTTCATGACCATCGCCTAAAAGAATATGAAGTTCTTCCGTATCGGATTTTTTTGTAAGATAGGTGCTTATGTCTTTGGTGGACCATAAGTGGGTAAAATCACTGAGATCGGCCTCTTTGTTATGAGTCAATGCAATTCGAATGGTGTTTTTAGGATTTGAAAGGAAGACGCATGTATATACACCTGATCCTCCAAGAGGACCCTTGCTGGCAAAGGCGCTAACGCTATTTTCTATTGTGAGACCTTTCTTTTCTTGTAAAAAAGAAATTTTCCCTTTGTATGGCTTTTTAAAAAGATCCGACTCAAGACCCTCTATAAGTTTTCGAATATCCGAGCCTGTAGTTTGGTCAGGAAGTTCGGGAAGCATCCTCTTCCATAAGTAGGTAGCGTTTGAGAATTGATTCCACACCTTAGAGACTTCTCGGGAACGGGCCAGCTCTTGTGGATCCAGAAAAGAAAGAACGCTAAGAGAGTTGTCGGCTCCTATGTCTTTTTTAAAAACAGAAGTTGTTGTGGGAATGGGTAGCATAGTGTTATTAACTCGGTATACTTTATAATTTGAAAGAGAATTTTAATGGATCTTTACAAAAAAAACAAGGTGTATTGAGTTCGTTTTTTTCGAGTAAAGAAAAATGTGTTTTATTTAACCTTATATTTATATAATAAGAAGAAAAAATTAGGATTTTTTATGAAGCGTTTAGCTCTTGGGGTTTCTGACTACAAGGAAATAGTTGAATTTGGATATTCCTATATAGATAAAACTCTTCTTGTGGAAGAAATACTAGAGAGTGGGACAAAAGTTTTCTTAATTGCAAGACCTAGACGTTTTGGTAAGACTTTAAATCTTTCTATGTTGAGGTATTTTTTTGAAAAAACAGAGAAAGATCACTCTTTTCTTTTTCAAAATTTTAAAATTTGGAAAAGAAAATATAGAGAAGAGCAAGGAAGATATCCAGTTATATCACTTTCTTTTAAAGAAATTAAAAACAGCACCTGGGAAAGCGCTTATAAAGATCTAAAGCTTTTAATAAGTACTGAATTTACAAGGCATCGTTTTCTTTTAGAAGTCGAGAAAGAGAATAAGCCTCTTCTCCAGGAGGAAGAAAAGGAGTTGTTTTATTCTATCCTTACGAGACAAGGAGATGAAACTATTTTTAAAAGTAGTTTGAAGCTGCTGACTCTTTGGTTAGAACGGTATTATCAAAAGAAATCGATTGTTCTTTTAGATGAGTATGATACCCCAATTCAATCTTCTTATCTTTATGCGTATTACGATTCTATGATTGAATTTATGAGAGGATGGTTGGCGGGCGGGTTAAAGGATAATTCTTGTTTAGAGAAAGCTGTATTAACAGGCATTTTGAGAGTTAGTAAAGAGAGCGTTTTTTCCGGGTTAAACAACCTAGGCTGTTATACTTTATTGGATGAAGAATTTGGAGATAAATTTGGATTTGTTGAGGAAGAGGTTATTTCTCTTTTACAAGAGCATTCAACCTCATGCAAAATAGAAGACATTCGAAAATGGTATAATGGCTATGCAATTGGGTCTCATGCGATTTATAATCCCTGGTCTATTATCCAATGTATACAAAAAAAGGGTGAGCTTAGACCTTATTGGGTTAATACTAGCGATAATGAACTCATTAAAAAATTGATTATTCAGGGGGATTCCTCATTGAAAATGGAAGTAGAGAAGCTTCTTTTATCTGAAGTTATTACAAAACCTGTTGATGAAGGAACAGTTTTTAAGAGTTTGGATAATCAAATGGATGCCATCTTTGGACTTTTTTTATTTAGCGGGTATTTGACTTTGGCAGGGAAACCTGTTTATAAAAGTGGAGCCTTGGAGTGTCCTTTAAAGATTCCGAATCAAGAGATCGCAGACCTTTATAAGGTTATCTTGAAAGAGTGGATGGTAAAGACATTACCCAGTAATAATCTCGCTCTTTTGCTGCAAAGTTTAACGACGGGCGATATTCCAGTTTTTACAGAAATGCTGCAAACGCTTATTTTAAACACGATGAGTTATTACGATGTTCCCAAGGACGAGCCTGAAAGAGTTTATCATGCTTTTGTTTTGGGGCTACTTGTTAGTTTAGAGGAGACTTATGAAGTCAAATCCAATCGAGAAAGTGGGTTTGGTAGGTATGATGTCTGCTTAATTCCGAAGGATCCTTTAGGTCTTGGAATTATTTTAGAGTGCAAAAAGGTAAAGGAAGCAGAGAGTCTTTCCTTGGCAGCAGAAGATGCTCTTAAACAAATCA
>JAZKAC010000187.1:0-10027 GCA_040389325.1 Chlamydiota bacterium
TCTGGAATTTTCACAGAGAAATACGGGTAGGAGAATGCCTAGATATGACAGCCCAATGTCTACATTTTTTAAATCAAGAAAAAGGATGTAAAAGAGGGGTTAAAGTCAAAAGATTTAACGCAGCATGTAGTGTTGAATATTTAGAGAAGGTGCTGATTGGACCTGAAAACCTTGCTTAAAAAGCAAGAAAAAAAGAATGCGGTTCCCCTGTTATGCAAGATTGTTATTGTAATGGTTTTCCCTATGATTTTTATCACGGCTTGAATCATTTTTGAGGTTAATTCGATAAACGCGTGCCTCGATTCATGTAAGCGATATAAACGCAATTTAAAATATTTTGCATCTCTAAATCTGTAAGCTTGTCGTTTTTAAATCTTCTTCGAAGAGTCTAAAATAAAAGATACTTCTTCTCTTAACTCTATAGATAAAGGCGACCTCAGAAGATCCTTCACTCTTTCTATCCCGCTCTCCTCTTCAATACCCTCACAGGAAAATAGCAGATAGGTAAATAAAGTAGCCCTTGCTTGGACAGAAGGGAGCTCTAGGAGATCTAGGCAGGTGGAGATGATGAGGGAATCTCTTGGGAAGAAAGTAAGAGCTATGGCAGCATTCTCATTTTCTTTCGTTAGAGGGGCTTTTTTGACGGTGGTGAGAAGAAAGTCTCTAGCGGGATCTCCTATTTGAGATAAGGCCTTAAAGGCGGCTTCTTCTCCAAAAAACTCCATAAGAGAAAGGCTTTCGAATAGGGGGATGATGGCTTCTTTAGCTTTAAGCTTTCCAAGACAGTTGGCTGCATGGGAAGGAGATAGCCCATAGCCTGGAAAGAGGGGATTATAAAAGTCTTCTTGCTTGAGGAGAAAAAGAAGGGGAGGGATGGCCTCTTTTCCAAAAGAGCAGAGCTCTTCGATTTCTTGTAGAGGCTCTTCTTCTTCGGATAAGATGAGGAGAGCTAACTTCTGTGCTGCGAAGGAGTCTGCGGCAGATAGCTTTTGTAAAGACTGATACGCTTCTTTTGCTCTTTGAACTTCTTTTTTATCTACTTCGTCTAATATGAGGTCTGAAAGGGGAGTAGGGCTATTTGCTTCCATGAGAGCTAAGTCTTGAATTCGATCTGGGAAGAACTCTTCTTGAGCTCCTATGGCATCTTTTTCGTAGTAGTTAAGCATGGCAGAAAAGTTGCCGCCGAAGTGTACATCTTTATGCATGAGGATGAGATGATCTATTTCATCGATAAAAGTATCTTTCATAGTTTTGCCATGGAGGATTGAATAGCTGCTGCGTTATAACTTGATCTTACGAAAGGTCCCGAGTAGACGTGTTTCGCTCCTACTTGGTACCCGAAGTCTTCGTAGGCTTTAAACTGCTCGGGGGTGATGAAGGATTTCACTGTTAGTTTTTTAGCGCTAGCTTGTAGATAGTGTCCAATGGTGATGATATCACAGCCTGCGTTTACGAGGTCTTGTATCGTTTCCTTTACTTGTTCATCCGTTTCTCCAAGTCCTACCATGATACCCGATTTAACAAACTGCACTTTACCCTCTGATTTAACATAGTTAAGAACGCCGAGGGTTCTATCATAAGAAGCCTTATGACGCACTCTAGGTGTCATGGCTCTTACGGTTTCAATGTTATGGTTGAAGATCTCGGGTCTTTTTGCGAGCACGAGGTCAATAGAAGAGGTGACTCCTCCGAAATCGGAGGTGAGCACTTCTATTGTGACTCCCGGATTTACAAGACGGATCGTTTCTATGATCTTAGCAACCTGACTTGCTCCTCCATCGGGAAGATCATCTCTTGCTACCATGGTTATGACAACATGCTTAAGTCCAAGCTCTTTAACGGAAGCTGCGATCCTTTCAGGCTCGTCAGCTTCGGGAGCCTTGGGAGCTTTACTAAAGTCGATGTCACAAAAACCGCAGTTTCTTGTGCACTCTTTACCTAACGTTAAAAAGGTAGCCGTTTTTTTAGAATAGCATTCCATTCTATTAGGGCACTTAGCTTCTTCACAGACCGTGTTAAGACGATACTTTTCTAAGATAGCATCGGTCTTAAAGGTTTCTCCTCCGAGAGGGATTTTTCTATGAAGCCATGAAGGAAAACGCCCTCTACTTTCTTCTTCGGGGTTCTTAGGTAGAACGTTGAGTTTATTTTTAGAGGGCTCCATTAGGTGTTCCTTAAGTTTTTTTTATTTTAGGTGGAAAATGAATAGGGGTATCTTTAGCAAGAAGGGCCGCTTCAAGCCAAGCTTCGGGAAGCGTTGGGTGAGCGTGGATGGTCTCTTCTATGCAATCGATAGTCAGTTCATTTGTGATGGCAAGTGCCATCTCGGCGATCAAAGAGCCTGCATCGCTGCCGATGACTTGAGCACCTAAGATCCGTCCCGTTTTTTTATCGGTGATGATTTGAGCAAAGCCCTCTGTCTCCATAGCTGCAACGGACTTGCCAAGAGCTAGGAAGGGGAACTTGCCGATGCCGATCTCTTTTCCTGTTTGTCGAGCTTGCTCCTCTGTCATGCCAACCATTGCAATTTCAGGATGGGTGAAGATGACGGCAGGAACGGCTTCATAATGCATACGGGAGTTGCCTCCTGAAGCGTTAGCAGCCGCTATAAGGCCTTGATGAGAGGCAACGTGAGCTAAGAGGTATTTGCCCGTTACATCGCCGATAGCATAGACCCCTTGGACGTTTGTCTCCATTTTCTCATTTACTACAATTTCTCCTCTAGGGCTTGTTAGCACTCCAGCTTTTTCTAAGCCAAGAGAAGAGGAAGCTATTTTACGACCGATAGCTACTAAGGCGATATCCGCTTCGATAGGGGGTTTATCCTTTAGTTTGATCTGCACGCCCGTTCCTTGGGTGTCGATTCCTTCTACTAAAGCGTTTACTACAATCTCCATCCCTTTTTTGGTGAAGGCTCTTGTCAAGGTTTCTGAAATGACGGCTCCTTGTAAAGATACGATAGAAGGGAGAGCTTCGATGACGGTTACTTTAACGCCAAGCTCTGCAAAAAGAGAAGCGAACTCACAGCCGATATAACCACCGCCTATGATAGCGATTTTAGAAGGCAGCTTTTCTAATTCTAAAATAGAAGAGGAATTGAAAATTTTCTTGTGATCGCAAGGGAAAGCTGGGATATCTAGAGGTATGGATCCAGTAGCGATGATAACGTTATCAAAGAGGATGTATTCTCCTTCTTCTCTTACGACTTTTAGTTCGTTAGGGGAGGTGAATTCCGCTTTTCCTTTTATGATCGTGATGCCGTTAGATTGGATAAGACCTTCCAAGCTCTTTCTAATTTTTCCTACAACGCCATCTTTTCTTAGTTTCATTTTGCTGTAGTCAAATGTGACAGGTCCCGTCTCGATACCAAAGTCTTTTGCGTGTTGTACCTTACTTAAAACGAGAGCTCCTGCAATGAGCGTCTTTGTAGGGATGCATCCAACGTTTAAGCAAGTGCCTCCTACGAATTCCTTTTCAATCAAAGCAACACTTTTTCCCATTTGAGACGCTTTAATGGCAGCTACATAACCACCAGGGCCTGCCCCGATGACGACGAGATCAAATTTTTTTCTTTGCATAGAATGTCCTTTTGTTTTTAGCTAGTATATCCAAACCGCAGAAATGTTTCTATGGATTTGCTGATCCTCTGTAAAAAGAATGATCTGGTTGAGGATTTTGTGATATATAGATAAATTTAAATTGATAGAGATGTTGTAATGTATACTGTAATTGATCTGGTAATTTTAATATTACATAAAAACACATGCAATTTTATATGAAAATATTGTAATATAATACAATCAAAAATAAATAGGTTTTTATGATTAATAGTTTGCAGTCGTTTGACGTTCAAGGGTCGTTCAATACAGTAGACTCAATAAATTCTGTAACGATTCATTATCGACATGGTGGGGACAAAATACTAAAAGTTCCTTATAATAACGGGTATGATTTCAAGAATGTGATGAACTCCGATTCTAACTTTAAGGAGTTTATCTCCAAACAGTCTGGTGAGTCGGGCCCTGAGGATAAGATGGCCGAAGTATTTGCAAAGGCACTTGATCAAAGTTTTATTCAATTCTCTTTTAGATCGGGGCAAGGATATAAAATGGATCATCGTTATATTCCTCCATTTCAAGGATCGGAAGAAGATAAAGTCCGATATTTTTGCGCGTTAAAAACTGGAAAAGAATCTATAGAGCAATTTAGTCCTACTTGTAAAAATCAAGAATGGTTTCGCACTCTAGGTCAGCATATTGACATGCACGAAGAAAAGCATAACGAGGTAGTAGAGATCTTAACGATAATCACCCCTATAAAGGGGGATGTAAATCCTTCCGAGAGGCCTAATCTTATGAAAAACCTGGGAGCCGAGGCCGTCTCCCCAGTTTCAAATAGAATATCTACACCAAAGAAGACCTTGCTCCCTCCTTGGACTAAAGGGTTGAGAACGATTGCCGAGGAAGGAAGTGTCGATAACCCCACTCTAAGAATCAACGAAGCTAATATAGTCAAAAATACTAAGAAGCCAGAGCCGACACCTCAAAATGGATGTTTTGAATGGCTCTTTAAGAAAAAAATCAGTCCTGACGGGTAAAGACTTCCTTAGATATTTTAGTCTAGAGGAGGCTTCACAATTCTGAAGGGAGAAAATATAGGTAAAAAGCATACTTATTTTTCTGCCGACTATTCGGTAGACATACTGAGCGCGGGCGCAATTTGAGGTTCTAAAAAATGCTTGGTTTTGTCAATAGCTGTCTATTGTCATAAAAAAAATACTCAAGCTCTCACAGTGGCGGAAGCAATAATTCACCTATGGCTTGATAGATCCTTAAGCTTGGCGCCCAAGCTTTTCGATTTCTTCAATTGACAATCCAGTAGCTTCGGCAATTTTTGCGGTTGGTATATGTATTGCTAGTAGATTGCGAGCGACCTTTTCGATCCCTTTTTCGATTCCCTTCTCGATTCCCTTCTCGATTCCCTTCTCGATCCCTTTTTCTTCCGCAGCAGCAAAAGCATCACGTTGAGAACAGGCTTCCTTTCCGTATTTGATGTAAGCGTAGCGCTCCTCCTGATTCATTTTAAGAATACTCAAGCGCTCTTCTACTTGTTTCATGTAAGGAGATTTAAAATCATCCTTAATCTCAGAATTTTTCATGACATAGAGCCACTCATCGAGCTCTTGCTTGATCACATCATTAAACAAGGGCACACAGATGAAAAAGAATTCAGGAAAAACATTGTGCACTTCAAATTTAGTCCCTTTTGTATCAAAAAATTCCAGATCCAGCGGGGTGCGATTTCCAACCTCGTTAGCCACCATTTGCGCATGGTACACAGGCGTCTTCATTTGATTCCACTCAAAGTAGAGTATGGTGATGTGAAAAATTTTCTTAATGGTTGAAAAGTCTGTTCCACCTTTGACACTATCAACGATCAGTCTAGAGCTATTGAAGCATGCCTTGTGAATAAAAGTTTCCGTGAATGATCGTTCAATCTCAACGATGTAGTTGTTGCCCTGCTCATCTTCAACAACAACATCGGCAACGCTTTTCTTAAGGCCGCTTTCTTCACGATTGCTTTCGCTCTCTAGTAGCGTTTTTATTTTAACGGGACCATACCCTTCCGATTGCAAAAGGCTTGAGATAAAACCCTCGACGATTTCATACCCAGATCTATCCTTGAGGAGGAATTTGATGGCATAATCAAAAGAAATAAGGGTTTTTCCTGCCATTTTTTCGCCTTTGTAAAAATTGTTCACTGTATAACAGTACATGAGCTTAAATGAAAAACCGCTTAAAATAAGTGTTTAACACTTAAGGTATTATTTTTACATGCCTGTCTTTTTTTTGCAACCATTTTTCATTTGGAGATCTCTGGATAAAAGCATGAAAAAAGGACTGGCGAATGTCATCTTGATCCAAAACTAATTTGAATATAGCATCGTAAGTTGGGATAGAATATAGTTGATTTTTTGCTCTTGCCATAAAATACATTAAAAATAAAAGAGTTTTATGTATTTGTTTTAGTGAGAATTATTTTAATATTGAGCATTCTTTAATAAATAGGCATCTTCAAAAATGTTTTTATAGTGTGGTGAATTTTTTGACAAAAAATCCAAAGGAGAAGATATGGATATTCGTAAAATAGAATATTATGACGGAGATGTCTTGCTAGAGGCTACTGTAGTCATGGAAAAAGGAACTCAAAAACGTCCTATTGTTTTTATTTTTCATTCTTGGGAAGGGAAGGGTCCCTTTGCGGAGCAAAAGGCTGTGGAGCTAGCTAAGTTGGGCTATATTGGATGCGCCTTGGATCTATATGGAAAAGGGCTTTTAGGAAGAAGTAAAGAAGAAAATAGCGCTCTTATGAGTCCGTTAATGGAAGATAGAGGGAAGTTACAGAAAAGGATTCTAGCTTATAAAAACCTGCTGTCTTCGATTCCTGAAGCAGATGAGCATAAGATGGGAGCTATCGGCTTTTGTTTTGGGGGACTTTGCGCTTTAGACCTTGCTAGGAGCGGAGCTGACATAAAAGGAGTAGTGAGTTTTCATGGTCTTTTAGGAGCGCCAAAAGATAGCTCTTTGCCCATCATATCAAAAATTCTAGCTCTTCACGGAAATAACGATCCTATGGTTTCAGAAGAAGATCTGCTTGCTTTCAAGCAAGAGATGGAAAAGAAAACATCTGATTGGCAACTGCATATTTTTGGACAAACCATGCATGCTTTCACCAATAAAGAGGCAAATGATCCAGGCTTTGGTACGATGTACCAAAAGGATTCTGATAGGCGCTCATTTAAATTAATGGAAGAGTTTTTTAAAGAAGCACTCGCTTGATTTATTGCTTTATTGCTTTCCGTGCTTGCTTGAAAGTATAAAAACTCTAGAAAAGAGAAGAAAGAGCGCTTCTTCAAGCGGAACAGGAGCTTGGATTTAAAGGTAAATTAGTAGATGGAGCCAGGTATATACAAGAGATAGCCCAGCCTTAATTTTTAAATAGCTCATCTTTTAAGTTTTTTTGTTCAAAGATAGGGACGTGTTAGTAAAATGCTAACGCGTCCCTATCTTTACTTTATTGACTAGATAGGGACGCTTTAGTAAAATGCTAACGCGTCCCTATCTATTAGAGGTTAACATGCGACAAGACAAAATTATAGGCAGAGAGCTAGAAAAAAAGGCTCTAAAAAAAGCTATACAATCTAAAAAAGCAGAGTTCATTGCTGTTTATGGACGTCGTCGAGTAGGGAAAACATATTTGATCCGAGAATACTTTTCTTGCCAATCGTGTGTATTTTTTCAAATTACGGGCATACAGGGGGCAAGTGTTTCCGTTCAGTTAAAAGAATTTTCACGCGAAGTGGGGCGAGTCTTTTATGGTAAAAATCTGGATTTAAAGCCTGCTTCTAATTGGATGAATGCCTTTCAAATGCTTGCCGATGCCATAGAGAATTGTGGGAATAAAAAAAAAATCGTGATTTTTTTTGATGAATTTCCTTGGATGGCCCTACGGAAAACAAAGCTTTTACAGGCTTTAGATTATTACTGGAATCGATATTGGGTGAGTAACCCCTCTATCAAATTGATTGTTTGCGGGTCTGCGGCTTCTTGGATTATTAAGAACATTTTAAACAGCAAAGGTGGGCTGCATAATCGGGTAACAATGAGATTATCTATAGCGCCATTTTCTCTTTTTGAAACTCAAGCTTTTTTACAAAATCGTGGCATCCGATATGATCATTATCAGGTAATTCAGCTATATATGTGCATAGGAGGCGTGCCGTACTACTTAGATATGTTAGAAAAGGGTTTGTCACCTACGCAAAACATTAATCAACTATGTTTTCAAAAAAAAGGCACCTTGTTCGATGAATTTAATAACCTTTTTATCTCCTTATTCACCGAATCGGAAATACACAAGTCTCTTATTTTGTTTATGGCAAAAAAACGGGAAGGTGTTAGCCGTAAAGAGATAGAGCATAGTTTAGGTTACACGGGAGGGCGTCTTACTTTAAAGCTAACGGAGCTGGAAGAAGCTGGGTTTATTACATCCTTTCTCCCATGGGAAAGATCTCAAAAGGGACAATATTACAAGATAATTGATGAGTATGTTTTATTTTACCTTACCTGGATAGCTCCTTTTATCTCTCTTCGCACCTTAGATAAGTTGGATAGTCAATTTTGGATAGAAACTTCGCAAACCTCGTCGTGGAAAGCATGGGCGGGACTTGCGTTTGAGGCCCTTTGTTTTAAACACATTTCTCAAATAAAAAAAGCCCTTAAAATCCCGCTGGGATCTAATGCCGTAACATGGAAATACATCCCTAAAAGTAGCGATAAAGATTTAGAGGGAGCTCAAATCGATTTGCTATTCGATCGTAATGATGGGATAATAACTTTATGTGAGATAAAGTATAGTAATAGGCTATATTCGATTGATAAAGAGTGTGCAAAAAACATAAAAAATAAAATCGACCTATATAAAAAGGTGACAAAAACTGAAAAGCAATTATTTTTTTCCATGATTACTACATTTGGAGTCAAGGAAGGTATCTATAAAGACGAGCTTGTTAATTCAGACGTTGTAATGGAAGATTTTTTTAAATAGCCTATTTGAGTGTATACAAGAACCTTTTTAGTCTTCAAATATAGGCATGCCTTCAGGAGAGCAAAACCTTTTTCCTTGATCTAACTTTTCAATTTGGAGCATTTCCGATTCGGATAAACTGAAGTCAAAAATATCCAGATTATCTTTCATGTGTCGGAGGGTGGCAGCTTTTGGAATCGCTGCGATGTCTTGTTGTATAAGCCATCGAAGAGCTACTTGAGAAGCGCTTTTCCCGTGAAGCTTTCCAATTTTTTGTAAAGTAGGGTCTTTTTCAAAGGCTCCTTTAGCAAGTGGTCTATAAGCCGTAACGGTGATTCCCATCTTTTTACATAGGGCAACAAGAGCTTTTCTTTGCAGATAGGGGTGAAGTTCAATCTGATTGGTGAGAATAGGAAATTGATGGGGTTCTAGCATTTCAAGGTGAAAGCGAACAAAGTTGCTGATGCCGATAGATTTTACAAGGCCTTGCTTTTGAAAAAGAAGCATGGCTTCAAGAGTTTTTACTAAGTCTACATCAGGATTGGGCCAATGAATAAGGAGAAGGTCTATGTAGTCCGTTTGAAGCTCTTTTAAAAATCTTGGAACCGCCTCATTTACTTGACTTGGAAGAAGATCGTGAACAGCGACTTTAGTTGTTAGGTAAAGATCTTCTCGAGGAAAAGATTTGATGGCCTTTCCGATGGCTTTATGATTTTTATACTCATCCGCCGTGTCAATATGGCGATACCCAAGGTCCAAGGCCGTGTTTACAGTCTTTTCGCATTCTTCATCATAGAGTTTCCAGGTCCCAAGACCTATTAATGGCATTTTTAACATATGGATACCTTGGTTGTAATGGGCATTATAGCAATAACCTCTTTATGATCAAGAATTGAAAATTAGCCGATTTTATTGCTGTATTTCCGGGGGAAATGTTTTGTATTATCGAAGAGTTTTGAAAAAATATTATTTTGTTAAAGAAAGATGGTAGAGCGTCTTTTACGCTGCTCTATGTTACGTAAAATTAGCAAGGTCCTGAAGTCTTATAATCTTCCAGGAGCAATCCAGTGCAGGTTCGAGTCCTGTTCTGAGCAATACTCAATATCAATGATTTATAAAATCCTCATTCTGGCTTCAGGTGAGGAAAATTACTTTTAGTAGATTTCTGGGTCACTGATGGGCCAATTCATCTATGAAAAACATCTGATTGCTATGGATATGCCTTCTAAATTTTTCTAAAAAAGTCTCATTTGGTAGCTTGGACTTAGGAACGAATTGGATAGTTAAAACGGCCAAGTCAAAAAAAGCATATAGCATTTAAAGTCTTTTACTAAAATGGTCTAGATTTCTTGATGAAGCTCAGTCCAAATTTTCTTGAAGATGTGTGATTTCTTGTGGACTAAGCCCAGTGTCTTCTATTATGTCTGCTAGAGAGAGTCCT
>JAZKAC010000188.1:0-4254 GCA_040389325.1 Chlamydiota bacterium
GGTTGCTTAGATACTCGTACTTTCTTACCCAAATTTTACACCTATCTTAAAAAGGTAATGGGAACCTATACAAGTGAATCCGGAAAAATAAAAGATTGCTTCCGTTTAAAGTTCAATAAAGAGGTAACTGCCATAGAGTATGCTAGTAACCCAAATACACAGATTACTGGCCTAAAGTTTAGCGACGGATCTTCAAAGAACATCGACAATCGATATACGGATTTTAAATATGTATTTTGTCCAGGAGAAGCTGTTGGAACATTACATAATCTAGGCTTTCAAGAACCGGCTTATGCAGGATTTGCAGGATCGTCTCTACTCTTAAATATCCCTCTTTCAGCAGAACAATTAAAAGTTTATAAAGACCTTAACCATTGTATGGGAATTCATAAACTAGGAGTTATTTTAGCTTGGCAAGCCCGAACCAAAGAAGACAAAATCTTCATTGGCGTCGGAGGGACAAAAGCATTTTATGGCGATCAACTACCAAATATAGAAGATGCGTTTGCAAGAAATAAGCATCTTATGCAATTAAATATAATCAATGATGTATTACCAGATGTGATCTCTACCGCCTGTGGGTATGATACAGAAGGACAAGAACTTACTTTTGCAGATATAATCATCTTAGAGGATAAGGGCATTTTGCAACGCTGGGTTGGAAGACGTGCTGTTGCTTATGATGGATTCCCGACACTGGGCTCACTTTACCTGGAAGGCAGAAAGGTAATCAATGCTCGTTGCACAACGCATTTAGGCTCGGGTGGGGTCTCTTTTGCTCCCGCATCTGTTCGAGTAAGTCGCAGCCTTGATGGGCCTACTAAAAATGAATTTACAGAAAAAGTACTTAGATACGCAGATTCTAGGCGTCATCCGTAAAAAACCATATGAGAGCAGTAAACATCTGCTCTCACTTTGACTTTACAACTTCTTAAATAAATTCATGTCACCTAAAGGAGTCTCTTAGTCTTTGAAGCTTTAACGCATACAGTCGTTATTTTTATAAGCAATGATGAGATGATTTCGATAATCGGTTACCACATTCCCTTTTTGAAATACATACTCCACTTCTTCTTGATACGATTTTGTAGAACGGTTAGATTGAAATCCGTAGTCCAAGGTTTTAGGCAAGGAGGAGCCATCTCCTTCATAAATTCTAAAATAAGCTTTCCCATGGTTTTTAAGAGATTCACAACTTAAAAAAATATGATTAAACCGACTTTTTAGGTCATCTATTACATTAAGAACGCTATTTGAGGTCACGGTATCGAAATCTTTCTTTTTAACTTCTTCTAAAACCTTATTGTTGTGCTCTTCGGAGCGTTGGAAAGGATCATAAACAAAGTTATCTACTCCAAAATTATCTTTTAAAAAAAGAGTGTTATAATCATGCGATCCACCACCGTTATCAAAATTCTTGGTCCCGACTTTTAGGTGTAAGTCCATATAGGCTCCAAGCCCCTCCGTATAATCAAGCTTTCCCTTATCTAAACTAAATCCCGGCACGGTTTCATTTATCCAAGGAGTTTGTTCCGCGAATATGATACCCGAAAAAAGAAAAAATAGACACTTCCACATAATTAAACCCCTGACTTTTTAAACAATACTAACATGTCATCAAATTAACAATCAATTTAACAAAATTAATTTAATTGATTATATTGATACAATAAACATAAACTTCATAGATTAAAAAACAACCATGGCGGGTAAATATGACTATATCCAAATTTTCTACGGCAATTTATTCTTTAAGCAACCAGCAAGTAACTGCTTATTTTACATCCGAGCATGCTAAGTGGTGCTCTCCCGATAAAAAAATTGAGTGGATGAATAATTGGATAAAAAATGGCGGATCCATCCCAGATAAAAATGAATTTGCAGATCCGAAGTCTGCAAATATTGCTAATGACATAAGAAAAAAAAAACTAGACTTTTGGAACGAATCTGGAAGCTCCCCTTCAGGTATAGGACACTTAGTTAAAAAAGCTTTATCTACAATTGAAAAAGAAGATGACCGCTCTCCTCGCCTAGCTATTGACTTAGGAGGAGGTAATAGCAATCTAGCCATCTTGTTATTAACTAAGAACTGGAAGGTTGTTGTTGTTGACTCCTCTCCAACAGCTTTGCATAGTCTACAAATGAGAATCTCTCAACATGGACTACATTCTCTTGCTGAAAAGAATCTCACGCTTATCTGTAAAAATATGGAGGATTACAAATTTCCAAACAACGTTTCCTTTATTACAGCACAAGCCTCTCTCCCCTATTGTGATCCGAGTAAAATCGAAGCTGTATGGGATAAGATTCATGATTCTTTAATAGATAGAGGCCGTGTGACGGGGAACTTTTTTTGCTATCCCAAAAACGATGAGGACCCATTCTCAGAGATGTCGTTTCGACTCAAAATGAGTCCTTGGTTTGCTAATAAACCTATAACAACAGCTCTTTTACAAAATAAGGGATACGAAATCGAACATTGCTCTTATGATGATTTTGACACCTTTCCAGGCATCGATTTTATAGGGCGCAAATCAAAATAAGAAAAAATATTCTCCAGATTAGAGCTACCTTACGCTTTTGGTAGCATATAGAATAGTAAAGTTGCTACGTTCCTTCTTGGATGCTTTTTTTCTTATAAAAGAGATCGCTATCGCATGAATCGGCAATCCCGTGTGCAAGAAGGGTTCGTGGTACTTTTGACTTTCTATTTGCTTAAGACCCACAGCAGGAGGCTCATTTATTTTGAGCTCTAAAATATATATGACATTTGGAAACTTAAGAATGATGTCCATCCGTCCTATGCTAGTTAATCGCTCCGACTGAACATCAATTCCTGCTGCAAAAAAAATCGTCTGCAATAGGGCATGGTAAAACTTCTCATCTGCCATGTGAAGAGAATAGGGAATTCCGCTTAAAATATCCGTTAAAATGGAGACCATCTCTTCTATCTTCTCCTCCACTAAAAAACCATAGACCTTGCCAATCAAAGGATTGATATACGCTGTGGTTTTTTCCGTAAGGAGCGCAACTAAATGTCTCATGAAAGAAGCTCTTACTTCCAAGTTTGGATATTTTAGCTGATAATTTCTTGTTAACGGATTATAAGAATCAATAGTAAGATACCCCATCTGAAAAAGTAGAGCAGGCAAAGGAAGGCTTTCAACTTCAAATGTCTGCAATAAATCCCCTGTCCCTTGTAATTGGTCTAAATCAAGAATCCTATACTCATTTTTTCTCTTCTCTTTACTCAATTCATCAAGCAGAACCTGAGGTGTTGCAGACTCAAACCAAAAATTACGTAATGATTTAACATGAAGAGCGCAAGTAAAAGAAAATGGACTATAGATCGTAGAGGTATCTTCCACAAACGAATAACCATTGTACCAAACCTTAAGCTGCTCTCTTATTTCTTTATAAGAAACTTGTCTGAAATTTGCCCACTCTTTCATATGCTCTTTAAAGCAAAGATCAACTTCCTCATCCGTGTACCCACAGATATCGAAAAATTTCTCATTCATGGTAAGATTGTCTAAATTGTTTAATCCGGAAGAAAGACCCGATTTACTAAAAGCACTAACACCTGTAACAAATACAAACTTAACAAGTTTTGCTCTTGCTTTAATCACGCAAGAAAAACTTTTCATAATATTTCGAATTTCTATAGCAAGCCTAGGATTATGAAGCGTATGTAAAATAGGATAGTCATATTCATCAATAAGAATAGCTACGGATTCAAAATGTTCGTTATTCTTTACATCGCAAAGAGATGTAATTAACTTTCTGAGAGCCGAATTCAAATTCAAACCATCATCTATCTTAATATTGTAACCTTCAGATATTTCCTGTATTACAATAAATAAACTTTGCTTAAAGCTTTCCGAACTTTCTATACTAAGCTCCGAAAAGTCAAGTCTAATGACGGCTTGCGGTTTCCAAAAATAATCGCTATTTGCTATCCAAAGCCCCTCAAAGAG
Source organism: Chlamydiota bacterium (assembly GCA_040389325.1). GTDB lineage: Bacteria > Chlamydiota > Chlamydiia > Chlamydiales > Rhabdochlamydiaceae > CAIJXB01. The sequence goes on from JAZKAC010000188.1 coordinate 3,978, forward strand.
TTCTTTTTTTCCTTGCAAGGCAGCTTCTAAGGTAGAAACTAACAAGGATTTCCCGAATCTACGAGGACGAGAAAGAAAGGTCCTAGAATTATCGGTCAGCAAAGAATAGACATGTTTCGTTTTATCTACATATACACATTTTTTTTCTCTAAGTTCAGAAAACTCGCTAATGCCAATAGGTAGATTTTGCACATATGCCTCATATTTCATTTTTATAAAAACTTCTACGAGAAAACCCCGATGTCTTTAGCTTCGGGGATGAATCGTGGTCTTCGGA
>JAZKAC010000189.1:0-32821 GCA_040389325.1 Chlamydiota bacterium
ATGTCGACTGTTTTTTTTAAGAAAATTAAAAAACAGTAACTCAAAATCTTCCTATGCTATATAAGCAGAATTAAAAGAGAACTCGACAGATTATAGGCTATATGAGTAAAGTAGAAGGACCACGGTCAAAAGCTCTAACCCAGATTATACAATGATGTACAAAGCACGCTCCATACTTCTTTTATTATGCGCTCTGTTTTATTTAACAGGCTGTCAACAAAACACCGTTATCGTTACCGCTGTTGAAGAAAGAGAAGCTAATGAAATTATTGTTTTTTTAGCGAGTAAAGGAATTGCAGCCTCAAAGCTAGCGTTTACTTCTTCCTCCCCAGGAGGAGCTCAAGGCGGATCCAAGTGGAATATCAGTGTTAATGCCAACAAATCCACGGATGCCATGGCTATTTTAAATCAAAATGGCCTTCCTAGAATTAAAGGTGTAAACCTTTTAGATCTTTTTGGAAAGCCAGGAATGATGTCTTCCGAAAAAGAAGACACCATCCGCTACCAAGCTGGCCTATCCGAACAAATAGCTAGCACTATCCGTAGAATTGATGGCGTCATCGATGCAAACGTGTTGATTTCTTTCCCTACTAATGACGGTTCTGGGTCAGCTCTCCCTTGGGAGCCTACTACCCCACAAAAAATCACGGCAGCCGTCTACGTAAAGCATCAAGGGATTCTAGATGACCCGAACAGTCACTTGATTATCAAAATCAAAAGACTTGTATCCAGCAGTGTTAATGGGCTTGATATCAACGATGTAACCGTGATTTCAGATAAAGCTCGCTTTGCAGACATTACACTTGGGCAATCTCCTGAAATGCTATCTACGATAGCTCAAGAAGATAACTATGTGAGTATTTGGTCTATTGTCATGAGCAAAAACTCTGCAAGCAGATTTAGGGTCGTCTTCTTCTTCCTCTGCTTCTTTATGGTGATCTTTGCTTTATTTACCGCGTGGCTTGTTTGGAAAATCTATCCTACGTTAAAAGCAAAAGGAGGGCTTAAAAAGCTGTTACAACCGACACCTTTTATGGCAGAAACCCCTCCCACGCCAGCTGCTCTCGAGCCTGAAAGCCCACCACCACCACCGCAGGATACTCATTAATCTATGAACAGCATTCAATGGTCCGTCTGTCGCGCCTTCATTGATAAAAGAGCAAAAGAAACGAAAGAATCCCTTCTTTCGTTTCTTCCTTCCGAACAAAAAAAAGAGTTTTCTTCCGCCCTTCTTTGCTCTTCTGATCTAACCCTTGGATTTAACCAAGTTAGGCACCTACTGCAATGGACTCATTACTCTTGGTTTGCTCCTTTTTTACGAACTCTTTCTGAAAATGAGATTTCTATTTTTTTATCAGCCTTCCCCGAAGAAAAGGCTAAACAACTTACTGAATGTCTACTTTTATCCTCACCGCCTACCCCCCTGCCTCCTGCTTCTAAAGCTTTTATCCAAAAAAAAATAATAGAAGCTTTACTTGTAGAAAATCCGAATTTACCCCCTATAGAGGCTTTGCCCGCATCCTCTTTAAAAGATTTATCGGATCTTACTTCGGAAAACCTCTCCCTTTTAATAGATTTTTTAGGGCTTTACGATTTAGCAATTGAAATGAGACTCGTTATTGACACGGTGAAAATCAAGAAAATTAAATCCATTCTCTCTAAAGAAGAAGTTTTTTTCCTTTCTTTGATTTCAGGAAGACAAGATCCTCCACTTTTTAAACAAGCGGGGCTCTCTTTATGGAATGGAAATACGAAAGATCTCTTAACCCTTCTACATAAAAGAGGGATGAATCGTTTAGCTAAAGTTTTGTATCCAGAAGATCCTAACTTTGTCTATTATATCAAACTGCGCATGAGCAGTGATCAGGCTGCCATTTTTTCCCCCTTGCACAAAAAATCGGAACACGCTAAGACTTATAAAATTCTTGCAGGACAAATTATGGACGTTCTTACATTTTTCAAAAAATATAATATCCGAGCTTCTTCATGACCCTTTTCTCTCTTTTCTCTCAATCAACCTTGGCTGTTAAACCTGGAAAAAAAATCATCCCAGAAGCAGAGTTTAGCCAAATTTTAGAAGCTAGCGAAGTCCTTAAAAAAGCTAAGCAAGATGCTCTGGATTATCACAAAAAGACAGAAGCGGAATGTGAAGAACTTCGTAAAAAAGCGCATGAAGAAGGCTTGCAAAAAGGACTGGAAGAATTTAATGAGCACATCTTATCTTTAGATAAAGAAGCAAAAAAAATCCTCCTCGAAATGCAAAAAATCATCCTCCCTCTTGCTTTAAAGGCAGCTCAAAAAATTGTGAGTAGAGAAATCGAACTCAACCCCGAAACGATTGTTGATATCGTTATGCAAGCTATGGCACCTGCAAAGCAAAATAAGAAAATTACGATTTTTGCAAATAAATCCGACTTGGAAGCCCTCGAACGTAATAAACCGAAACTGAAAGAAATATTTGAGAACTTACAAGTGCTAAATATTCAAGAACGCCCTGATGTCACCTCGGGTGGTTGTATGATAGAAACGGAAACTGGTATCATTAATGCAACTGCAGAGAATCAATGGAAAGCCCTAGAAAATGCTTTCGCCAAATATAAATAATAATCTCCTTTCTCAAAAAAAGGCTAAATAGTGTACAAGTTATACAACACTTGTATTAGGATTGCACATGTTACAACGATTTCCCTTACTTAAGACTCTTATATTCGTTATTTTCTTTGGCTTATTAGGCTCTACTGGCCTGTTTGCGGCCGAAGCGCTCCCTGCTAACAATCCAGATGCGTTCCCGACACCTTCTCTTCTAACACAAATGACCGTGCTAACTTGTGTAGCACTTCTGCCCTTTGTTGTTATGATGCTAACTTCTTATATAAAAGTGATTATTGTTCTTTCCTTATTGCGCAACGCTTTGGGAGTACAGCAAGCACCTCCGAATCAGGTGTTAAACGGTATTGCCATCCTAATTACTATTTATGTGATGTTTCCTACGGGACTTTTAATGTACAAAGCTGCAGAAACTGGAATGAAAAACAAGGCACCAACTGAGCTTTTTTCTCCTTCATCGGCAGGATATATGGTAGAATTAGTCAATCAGATCAAAGATCCTCTAAAAGGGTTTCTTCAGAGAAATACCTCGGCAAAGCATATTAAAGGCTTTTATCAGCTAGCTCAAAAAACATTTCCCGAAGAAGTTAGACAGATGATCAAGCCTCTTGATTTTATCATCTTGGTCCCCTCCTTTATCACATCTCAATTAAAAGCAGCTTTTGAAGTCGGCGTTTTAATTTATTTGCCTTTTTTCGTCATAGACCTAGTCACCTCGAATATCTTACTTGCTATGGGTATGATGATGCTATCCCCCCTTACAATTGCGCTCCCTCTAAAACTTCTTTTAATTGTTATGATTGATGGCTGGACTTTAATTATTCAAGGGCTGGTTCTCTCTTTTCGCTAACTTTAAGCAAAGGTCAATATGTATAGTGTAGAAATTTATCAACAAAGCTACCAAGCGCTACTCCTCATCCTCATTCTATCAGGACCCCCTATCTTGATCAGTACGATATTGGGGTTATGCGTGGCTATTTTCCAGGCAGCTACACAAATTCAAGAACAAACCCTGTCTTCTATGGTAAAATTAGTCGCCGTTATTCTTACCTTATTTGTATTAGGAGGATGGTTAGGAGCGCAGATCATGCAATATTCGTTGAATATTTTTGTAAATTTCCCAAAATGGTCTAGCTAACAAAAGATCAAGCGATGGTATCCCCTCAAGATTATACAATATTTTTCTCAAAACTCTATGAGTTTTCTCCGACATCTACCATCTCTTTATTCGTCATTGCTCTTTTTCGTCTGGGGCCTATCATTACTTTAGCTCCTTTTTTAGGCGCTAAACTGCCCGCTATGCCAAAGATGGGACTCTTGGTAGCTATAACTATTATCTTCTTGCCCCATATTGCTTTGACCGCACAGACAGCCGTTCCTTATAATCCCATGTTCATTGTTTTTGCCATCAAAGAACTCTTTATTGGATTTATATTAGCCTTTTTAATCAACATTCCTTTTCAATTTGTACAAACGGCAGGAGCCCTAATCGACTTTCTTCGAGGAGCCTCCTCTCTACAGGTTACCGACCCCTTTTCTCAAGCTCAAACATCTCCTGTGGGCAACTTGTACAACTATGTTCTTATCGCTGCTTTTTACACCTTAGGAGGCCCTTTTTACTTTTTTGATAGCCTAGTCGCCTCTTACTCTCTTATTCCCGTTGATGCAATGATCAATCCCATCTTTTTTAGTGCAGGACAAGCTTTTTGGCAAACGATTATGGCTCTTGCCACTAAGGTCGTGGCTCTTTCCATTCAACTGTCTGCCCCGTCTTTATTAGCCATCATGATGACGGAAGTTTTCTTAGGGATCGCTAACCGGCTAGCACCTCAAGTACAAATAACTTTCTTGGGGATGTCCGTAAAATCTCTTTTAGGACTTGCTCTTCTTTGTCTAGGATGGATGTTCATCTTACAACAGGTCGAAAAGCAAACTATCCTATGGCTTAAAGAAATCGATCGACTTTTGCTTCTGATCCCTAGAGGGCATTAAAAAAACTTACTCAATATAGGTGTCTAACCATTTCTCTAAAGAAGCTTTGTTCTCGGGCGAAAGTTTATGTCGATGAATATCTCTAGTCATAAACATAAGAGATGCTCCATGGCCTACTTTTTTTTGTAGAATCCGGCTTACTCTACGACTCAACTTATCTAATCCAGGCCCCAGCTTAGGATAGACAAAACAAAAAAAATCTTCAAAAGTCTTTCCTTCTTCCAACGCAAAACTTCTTACCTTATCTAAACGATCAGCTAAACCCTCCCCTAGAAAAGAAAATTCTCTAAGCTCTTCATATAATCTTAAGGTGTCTTCTATATTCGACAACCTGGCTACAAAATCTTGCAGGGACTTGCACATCTTTGCATCTAAAGGCCTGCTATACTGGGGCCACTCAAAAGATGCCATAATAAATCCCGTCGAGAATCCTTCCTTTGTACGAAAAGGTTTATTTTGATAAGAAAAACTCACCTCTGCATCAAAAAAAAGAATTTTTCCATCTTCTCCAATACCTATATTTTTAGAAACAAGATCCGCTATTCCTAAGAGATAGGCACAAAAATGTGCCCTCCAATATCCTTCTAAAGAAACCGTACGCAACAGACTTAAAGAAGGCAGCTCCATCTTTCCTTTCCCGTAAGAAAACTGCTCTTTAGCTTGCAAGATGGCTCTTTTCCCTTCGATCTCTAGGGGAAAGGATGGAAGCATATAATCGGAAACACCTAATAGACAAGAAACCTCCCATGCGAAGAGTTCATGAATATGATTATTCCTTCTTTTTTTAATGACTACCCGATCCGAAGAAGTCAAAAGAGTAAGCTTATTTTCCAAAGAGGTATAAGCCATCTTCTTTCTTATGGACTGATCCTGAAGCAAAGGATTTCGAATCTGTAAAAAATCTTCATAAGAATGTATATATGTCTCTTTTTGAAGCTCTGGCATCCGCTCTATCAAATACCTTGTCCTTTCTTCAAAATCTTGATTCCAATCCGCATATAAAGCGAAAGATCCCATACATAATAGTATCTTAACCAAAAAAGTATCTAATCTCATCAAAACCTCATCTTTTTAGTCTATATATCTACTCATCCAACTTTCAATAGCCCTTCTCTCCGAAGAGGAAAGATCATATCTCTCTATCCATCGACACAGCATAATTAAAGCAGACCCGTGATCCACCGTTCTTTGCAGAATGCCACTTACAATGCGGGCTAATTCATCTAACCCAGGATTTAATTTTGGAAAAATAAATCCATAAAAGTCTCTAAAAGTACTCCCTTCTTCTAAGGGGAATGTACGCACTTTTTCTAATCGAAATAATAAACCTTCCACATTCACGGGAGCTGCCCTACAAAGAAGGTACGTTTCCAGTTTGGATTCTAAAGAAGCCATAGACTCGATATACCTCTTTAGACTTGTGACAGTTTTATGATCCAGGGGCTGCCTATATTGAGGCCACTCTAAAGACTGAGACATAAAACCCGGTTTAAAACTTAGCTCCGTACGGACTGGTTCATTCAGATAACATAAAGAATATTCTGCATCAAAAAATCGAATGTGGTTAAGAGCATTAACTCCTATGTTTTGTCCGACTAAATCGCCTAACCCCAAAAGATAAGCTTGCAAATGAGCTTTCCAATACTCTTCCACCGTCACTTTTTTAGCCTCTTTAGGAATCGATTCCATAACTTTATCTTTTTTAAAAGTGAAGGGCTCCATCTTTTGGATAATGACTTTTTTTCCTGCTATTTCAACGGGGAAAGAAGGCACTAAAAAATCACCTCCTCCTAAAAGATAAGAAAGCTCCCAGCTAAAGAGCTCCAGCATCCTATCATTAGATCTTTTTTTGATAACAATGCCTTCTCTTGGTCGAAGTAAAATCATCCTTTGATCCAAAGCTGTTAGACCAATCTGTTTATTAAGCATGAAATCTTTTAAAAGGCCTTTTCTCGTCTTGATAAAAGATGCGTAGATCTCTTGATATCCTCCTCTGAACTCCTCTATCTGCCTTATAAGGACTTCACTTTGTCTATCAAATTTCTCATTCCAATCCGCCTGCAAAAGGCCTACCGAACCAAAAACACAACATATAATAGATAAAAAAATACATCTCATCTTTCTTCCCCTTTTAGTCAATATATGTAGTCAGCCACTTTTGCACAGCTTTCTTCTCTTTAGAAGAAAGCTCCATTTTTTTTAATTTCCTACAAGAAAATACTAAAGCCTCTCCATGATTCATTTTTTTTTGTAAAATCCGAGTTAGAATAGAGCTTAGTTCATCCAGTCCAAGACCCACTTTAGGAAAAACAAATCGGTAAAAATCTTCAAAAGTTTTTCCTTCTTCTAAAGGAAAACTTTTGATTTTATTTAAACGATACAAAAAACCTTCGATATCTAAAGGAAAGGGTCGACAGGCCAAATAGATAGCCATATTCTCTTCCAAATGATCCCAAGACGCAATAAACTGCTTTAAAGAAATGACAGTCTTTAAATCCAAAGATTTTCTAAATTGAGACCATACTAACGACTCTGCAATAAATCCCGTATAAAAAGACTGATCCCACCTCTTAGGCTCGTTTTGATATTTAAAACTCGACTCTATATCAAAAAACCGAATTTTCCCTTCCTCACTCACTCCTATATTTCTTCCAACCAAATCCCCCATTCCTAAAAGATATGCCTGAAAATGAGCCTTCCAATATGCATCTAAAGATACGCCCTTGATAATAGTTTTTCTCGTGGAGGTAGACTCTTTTGATGGAAGGGAAAAAGACTCTTTTTTTTGAATAATGACTTGCTTCCCTCCAATATCCATAGGGAACGAGGGGACAACACAAGAAGATGAGCTTAATAGAGTCGCAATTTCCCAAGCAAATGATTCATAAATATGATTATTTCTTCTTTTTTTTATAAGAGTTCCATTTTTTTTCGGAGTTAGAATAATCTCTTTATCCAAACTTGTCATAGCCTCAATCCGTTTTCTTAAATCGGAATCTCGTACATATGCATCTCGTATCTGCATGAAAATCTCATACTGCTTTTCATACTCCTCCGTATCAACATCGACAAGTTGAGATAACAGCCTCGCCGTGCTCTCATCAAAGGAGGTATTCCAATCCCCACACAAGCTAGAAAAAACACAAACACTAATTATTATACAATTTTTAATCAACATATCTATCTATCCATTTTTTTATTTCTTTTACAGATTGATCTGGTATTTTTTTGTTATCATAACTTTTTTGAATAAACAATAAGGCATCTGCATGGTCTACCTGTTTTTTCAAAGCCTTACTAACAATTTGGCTCAATAAATCAAGTCCCGAACTTACTCTCGGAAATAAAAAGCTATAAAAATCACAAAAGGTCCTCCCCTCTTGCAGGCTAAAGCTTCTTATTTTACCCAGACGATATAATAGACATTTCATATTCAATGAAACAGGACGATACATTAAATACAATTTTATGTTTTCTTCTAAACGATCAAGAGCGGCAATAAATTGTTGCAAAGAAAAAACCGCCTCGGCATCCAGAGGTTGTCTATAATGCGGCCATCCTAGTGATTGCATAAAAAAACCCGTATGAAAAACTCCCTTACTTTTTTCTGGACGATTTTGATATCTAAAGCAAGCTTCCATATCAAATAGCCTGATCTCACCCGCGTCATTTACTCCTATGTTCCTTCCTAATAAATCTTTTATGCCTAAAAGGTAAGCTTGAAAGTGTGCCTTCCAATAGTTATCCAAGGACACGTTTTTTAAAATAGATTTAGCTGGAATATTAGTTCTTTCTTCTCCTATTGCAAAAGATTCCAACTTTTGCATAATAACAACCTTCCCACCTATCTCTATGGGAAATGAAGGAACAATACAAGAATCTACCCCTAAGAGGGTTGAAATTTCCCAGGCAAATAACTCATGAATATGATTGTTTCTTCTCTTTTTAAGGATGACTCCCTCTTTAGAACAAAGAATAAGCTCCTTCGCAGACGCCTTCATTTTAGCTATCTGTTTTTGCAAAGAAGCATTTTGTAGACACCGCTCTCTTAGCCCCAAAAAACATGTATAGTCATCCATATATTTTTCTACATCGCCATCAGGTAAACAGCTTACCAATCGACCGCTCATCTCATCAAAAGACCAATTCCAATCCGCATGGGAATTAGAAAGAGTGCATAAAAAAACCAAAAGAACTGTTATATATTTTTGCATCGACAATCTCTAGAAAATTATAAAAATAATTTCCCTCTTGTAAGGGAAACCTTCTTATCTTGTCCAGAAAATATAAAAAAATATCATTTTAGGCTTTGGTTAGAAATCGAATCTAGCTGCAATGTTTAGGCCCTGAAGATAAGTATTTCCCGAAGATCCATTTCCGTTAACAACCATCCCATACATGTTTTGATTCCAATATATGTTAAACTCATAGCTAGCCGTGATGTCTAAATGGAAATCGTTATCATCTCCAAAATAAGATCCCCATCCAAGCCCTAAAGAAGTTTCGGTAACGGCTCTTAATGTGTCATAGTTATAAGAAGGAGTTGAACATGCCCCGCTACGGGAGCTAATAGTCGTGCTAAGATCCGCTACGATTCCTTCCGTTACGCCTCCAACAGGAAGACCTGTAAGTGTTATATATCTCGTGTATAAGACACTCTCTGCCATGTTAGCCATAATCTTAAAACCACGGCCTAAAATCCAATTAGTCCCCAACTCGAACTTAGGACCAATACCCCAAAGCCTTTGCTGGAAAGTTATACCAGCCTCGGGAAGAGTAGCCCCCACGGCAGCAGTCCCGACCAAATAAGAAGAGACTCCCGTCGCAGAGTTTGTAATAGTCTGAGAAATCCAAAGGCCTTTAAGCCCTACTCCAAAATTAGCTATTAACTTACGACCAAAATAAAAAGGTCTTTGCAATAAGAAATCAAATCCGTTGAAATAATATTGAGATTTGCTTGTTATAGAATCTGCAACAACTATGTCATTCGTGATTCCAAGTGGGGCTCCATCTTCTGCAAAAGAAAAGACTATACCTTCATCACTTTTTGCATTTGCTGTATTAGACTCCTTGTTTTGATACCACGTATACCCAAAATATAGATCCCATCCATCCATTCCGTTCATATCAAAACCAAAGCCTACTTGAATGCCTGGCTTATATTTTCCGCTGTTAAACAAGGTTTCGTTCGTTCCGTTTAAAAACCCGAGAGCTCCCAGAGAGGATGGAGTCACCAGATTTCCCGTTCTCATGGAATCTTGCCGTAAATTCCAATAAATAAAGTCCGCAGTGAAATAAGTATCCCAACTATTATCAAGTTTGTAATTTGCATCTTGATTATAGGCTCCGATTAAATCGGCCTGTATAGCAAAGGGAGAAACTGCCCCTATCATAGTTAGAACTGCCATTAACTCTTTTTTCAACATATAAAAATTATCTCGTCTAAAGAATGGATGTGAAGGAAGTGAAATTACTACTTATTTTTAGACAAAAAAAAAGAGGAGAGATAACTCTCCTCCTTTTTTACTTAAAAACTAGAACTTGATTAGAAATCAAATCTAGCTGCAATGTTTAACCCTTGAAGGTAGGTATTCCCTGGAGATCCATGTCCGTTGACAACCATGCCATACATGTTTTGGTTCCAGTATATGTTAAACTCATAGCTAGCTGTGATATCAAAATGGAAATCGTTGTTATCTCCAAAATAAGATCCCCATCCAAGACCTAAAGAAGTCTCAGTGATAGCTCTTAATGTATTGTAGTTGCTGCTAGATGAACACTCAGTGTCATTAGCTCCGCCAACTGTTGAAGTGAAATCAGCTGTTGTTCCAACTTCTGATACACCACCATCAATTTTGCCAGTAAGCGTTGTATATCTAGTATACAAAACACTTTCTGCTATGTTAGCCAAGATTCTGAAGCCCCAACCAAGCATCCAGTTAGTATCTAGCTCAAATCTAGGTCCAAGACCCCAAGATTTTTGATGGAAACTTGCACTTTGACCTACTATAGAAGTTCCTGAAGAGGAAGAATCTGCTTCATAAGCAGTTAATCCGCTAGCAGAACCCGTAACAGTCTGAGAGATCCAAAGAGCTCTAAGACCTGCGCCGAAATTAGCTGTTAGCTTACGGCCAAAATAGAAAGGTCTTTGTAGTTCTAGATTCAAGTTGTTGAAATGATACTTGGAATCTGTTGATACAGAGTTTGCAAGAACGATATCATCCGTAATTCCTTCAGGAGCTCCGTCTTTGATAAAGGAAAGAGCTATACCCTCACCACTACCTGCATCCACTGTGTTGGAATGTTTATTTTGGTACCATGTATACTCTGAATACAGATTCCATCCATCCATTCCATTCATGTTAAATCCAAGTCCTACTTGAAAACCAGGCTTGTATTTTCCACTATTGAATACAGTTTCATTCTCTCCGTTTAAAAGACCTAAAGAACCTGAGGAATCAGGATCTAAGAGGTTCCCGACTCTCATTGAATCTTGTTGTAAATTCCAATAGATGAAATCTGCAGTGAAATAAATATCATAGCTATCATCGATTTTGTAATTTGCACTTTGGTTATATGCACCAGGTAAGTCTCCTGTTCTAACTGATTCACCAGCTGTATAAGCAGGTGCAGTTTTTTGTTGACCTGATGTCGATGACATAGGTTGATCTGCATGTGCAGCAAAAGGAGCGATAACTCCCATCATAGCTAGAGCAGCTGTCAGCTCTTTTTTCAACATATTTTCCTCCTACGGAAATTTATTTTTTTTTCGAACTTAATAAAACTCTTATGGAGACCTTCCCAACACGACTAAGCGGGAATTTTCTCCTTTAAACTTACAAACTAAAAAATTTCACATTAAAAAAAAACAAAAAAATTTCAATACTTCACTTTTTCATAGATAAAATTTTATATATACGCCTTTATTTTTTTTTGCAAAAAAATGTTATTTTGTTGCATTATTCTCAAAAAATGTTATTTTTTATCCGTTTCTTTCTCTAAAATCCAAAAGAACATCTGAACAAATTCTATAGAATTTAAATAAGCGAGCCGTTAAACAAATATTTATCAACCAAACAAGACGTAAGAGGTCTTTTTATGACAAAATTCTCCCCCTCCTTCATTCCCACCCTCATAACACTTACTAGCCTAGGGTCTTTAACACACGCTACGGAGCAGCTCTCTTCTTCCGTTCTTTGTAATTGTGAACTCTCTAGTGCAAGGCCCTCGGTAACCAAAGGGTGGAATCTATTTACGCAAGCTGACTGGCTCTATTGGAAAACGAATGAAACAGGACTGGGCTACGCTCTTAATCAAGAACTTTTTGATGTAACGGATCCTATTGTAATGGGTTTTGGAGAAGTGGCTAATCCTAAATTTGATTGGCAGTCGGGATTTCGCGCTGGCATAGGATACAACATTCCTCACGATCAATGGGCCCTTACTTTTCTTTGGACCTGGAATGAAGGGAAGGGAACGGATTCTCAACACTCTACTCATGAAGAATTACCGACAATTTTACCTGTACTCATACATCCGAACATCTACAATGACGAGGCCATTGCAGCTTGCAAAACGGCTCAGTATGAAGCCCTCATTCATCTAAATGTTCTTGATCTGGACCTTGGAAAGCAGTTTAAAGCAAGTAAATGGTTTTCTCTTAACCCTCATTTTGGTCTTAGATCCGTCTGGATCAATCAAGTACACAATGCATCTTATAATTCTCTCTTCGCTAAATCGGGAGATCTTGTGCTAAAAGACTATCTCACTCACATCACCAATAACTTCTGGGGACTAGGACTACGAGGGGGAATCGGCTCCGAGTTCGGCCTCAAATGGGGTTTTAGCCTTGTAGGAGATTTCTCTGCCTCCTTGCTCTATGGTCTTTTTGAAACTTCCTATTCCGAGCGCTTTACAACGTTTGGAAGCGGAGAAGGAACAACTATCGCAGAAGATAACAGCTTCCACTCGGGAAAAGTTGTTACGGATATTGATCTTGGGCTTCGATGGAATCGATCTTTTGCTAAAGATCGAGTGCGCCTTCTCTTACAAGCCGGATGGGAACATCACATGTTCTTCTCACAAAATCAGATCATGCATTTTACAGATGGACAAAGCTGGGGTAATTTTGTACAAAACCAAGGAGACCTCTATTTTCAAGGCTGGACCGGTTCCTTCCGCTTCTTTTTTTAAAGCAAAAGGCTTTTTTAACCCATTTTTAAAGCCTTTTTTCATTTATAGTAAAAACATTGTACACTTTTTTTCTCCGATTCTGTAGATTCGTATCATGCCGGCAATTCATACTCTGTCGGACTCGGAACTTTATCGGAGGAAAAATGAAAAAATATACAATTGGAATCAGCTCCCTACTAGCTTTATCTTGCATTGGCTCAAGTTCTCTTCGAGCAGATGTCAGTGATGCTCAAATGAGAAGCTTAGAAAACAGAGTCAACACTCTAGAACAAAAAAAAAGTGCTACAAATGCACTTAACCCATCAGGTCGTCCTCAAGTAAGAGATGGAGCAGACCTTTTTTTTACAGCAGATTGGCTCATTTGGCAAGCTCATGAAAATGGCCTTGGCTACGCAGTAAAAGCGCAAACTCCTCAACCTGTTGAATCTGCTTTATACAGATCTTCTGTTAAAAACATGGAATTTGATTGGGATTTCGGATTTCGTTTAGGCTTGGGATGGAATACTCCACATGACGGATGGGATCTTGGAATTAATTGGACATGGTTCCAAGATAAAGCTAAGCAAACATTAACAGCTGATGCCGATCACATTCTTCTTCCGACAACCACCTACAACCCTGCCGATGCCACTCTTGAAGGTTTCCGTTCTGCAGCATCTAAGTGGAGACTTCATCTTAACTTACTCGACCTTGATCTCGGCAGAGAATTCTTTGTCAGTAAGTGGATGACGCTTCGTCCTTTTATCAGCCTTCGTTCAGGCTGGATCTTTCAAAATATGCACGTTAACTACTCTAAAGGAACTCCTTCCGTAGCTCAAACGGGCGCATTTTTTGAAGGCAAAAGCAACTTTTGGGGAATCGGACCTAGAATGGGTCTAAATACTCAATGGGGTCTTGGACACGGTATTAGCTTATTTGGAAATGCAGGAGCTTCTTTGCTCTATGGATTTTTCAACTTAAGCAGCTATCAAAACCAACTCTTCACTGGCAGCTCTAATGACGTCGTTAGCAACACGGATTCCGTTCGTGTAGGCCGCGCTATTTCAGAGCTAGCTCTTGGAGTTCGTTGGGATTCAATGTTTGCAAATGATAGATGCCATTTCGGCATTCAAGGCGGATGGGAACATCTTATGTTCTTTGAGCAAAATCAGTTCAAACATTTTACAGGTTCTTCTTCAGCTTCTGCGGGATCCTTTGTCTCTAATCAAGGCGATCTCACCATCCAAGGATGGACGATCTCCGCTAGATTAGACTTTTAGTTTCCTGTCTAAAAAACCCGGTCTTCAAAAGCCGGGTTTTTTCATCTTAAGACCTGCATCACCTGCTGCAGACCTAAAATAAGCTCATCGATTTCTTCTACCGTGTTATATAAGGCAAAAGACACCCTAATAGTAGAAGTAACTCCCAATCTTTTTAGAGCTGGCTGCGCACAAAGGTGCCCCGTTCTCACGGCAATCCCTCTAAGATCAAGAAGGGTTCCGACATCTAAAGGATGACATCCTTCACAATTAAAACTAATAATAGAAGATCGTTTTTTTGCTTGAGAAAGAAAAATGATACCTGGGATCTTGGATAACCTTGCCATAGCATAATCGACTAGTTGATGATCAATCTCTTGTATTTTTTGAAAGCCTATTTTTTGAATAAAATGAATAGCGGCACCAAGTCCCATTACCTCGGTAATGCTCGGAGTCCCAGCTTCAAACTTAAGAGGAAGCTGTTGATATGTTGTCTTTTCAAAGGTGACCGTTTCAACCATATCTCCCCCTCCTTGATAAGGGGGCATTTTTTCTAATAATTCTTTTTTCCCATATAAAATGCCAATCCCTGTTGGACCATACATCTTATGCCCAGAAAAAGCTAAAAAATCCACATCCCATTCTTCTACGGAAATGGGTAAGTGAGCAATAGATTGAGCCGCATCCACTAAAACCTTACTGCCATGACTATGAGCTATTGCAATCACTTCAGCAATGGGATGAATAACTCCCGTTGCATTTGCAACATGAGCAATCGCAACAAGCTTGACTTTAGAAGAAAGAATGCCTGCTAAAGTCTCTAGGGAAATTTCTCCGTTATCATCTACTGGGATAATGCGCAAAACAGCTTTTCTTTCTTTGCAGAGCATCTGCCAAGGAATAATGTTTGAATGGTGCTCGGTCTCTACAACCAAGATTTCATCACCTTCTTCTACAAAGCTTTTACCAAAAGAGGTGGCTACCAAGTTAATCGATTCCGTCGTGCCTCGCGTGAAAATGATCTCTTCTCTAAACCCGGCCCCAATAAACTGCCTTACAGTCTCTCTTACCTCATTATGCCGTTCCGTTGCCCCCGCCGCTAACGAATAGATAGCGCGGTGCACCGTCCCATATCCTTCAGAAAGAAAAGAAGACATCGCATCTATGACTTCTCTAGGTTTTTGAGAGGTCGCTGCAGAATCCAGGTAGACTAAAGGTTTATCTTTTTCCTCGGCAAAAATAGGAAAATAATCCCTCATCTTATTCCTCTTCACGCAAAAATGAGCGGTACTTCTTTTGACATTTCTCTTGTAGGGAATCTAAAGGAATCTTATCTAGAATCTCTTGACAAAACCCTTGAGTCAGCAACGCTGTAGCCTCAACGGCAGAGACTCCTCTAGATTGCAAATAAAACTTTTGCTCTTCATCAATTTGAGAAATCGTAGCTCCATGAGAAGCCTTCACATCATCTGCAAAGATTTCTAAATTAGGTTTAACGTAAGTAATAGCCGAATCCGAAAGTAGCAAGCTTCGACTTAACTGATAGGCTTCCGTTTTCTGAGCTAGCCTCGTAACATGGATTTTACCTGTAAAGCTCGCTCTACTTTGCCCAAGTAACACCTGTTTAAAAAGCTGCCTTGACTGACATAACGGGGCAATATGGTCTATTTGAACATGCATATGAGCCTGATTATGATCCGATACGGAGGAGAGTCCTGAAAGATCCACATGAGCTCTTTCCCCTAACAAAGAAATCCTATAGTCCTCTCTCCTACAATTTACTCCTAGTGCGCAACTAAGTGATTGTAAAAAACCCTCTTTTTTCAAAGAAGCTCTGAAAGAAGAAAAGCCGAAAGGCTCTTTCTCTTTTCCTGTATACGAAGTATGAAAAACGGCAGCTCTTTCTTCTACAGCGATATCTATAAAACCATTATATATAGCGCCACCTTCCGTAGAAGTAATAAGCTGAACTTCTGCATCCGCTCCAACAAAAACATGCACTCTCGGAGCTGAATGTAATAGGGAGTTACTCGTTTGCATAAAAAGAAACTGTAAGGGCACCTTTACCTTCACCTTAGGAGGGATATAAATAAAAAGTCCATCTTGACAAAGAGCTCCATTTAAAAGAGCAAAAGGATCGGTTTCTTGCTCTAAAAGCATCTGCCATCTGTGTTGCAAAAAAGGAGCATATGACCCTTTAAGAGCTTCTTTTAAACTTAATACTACAATTTTTTTTTCAAGACCTTTTAACGAAGACTTCTCGGAACAAAAGACTCCATCTTTAAATACAAAATAAGATTCTTTGGTTTCAGGAAGAAGTAAAGAGTCTATATCCTCTAAGATTCCTAAATTTATTGCAGATTTTAACCCTTGATAGTAACTTAAAAAGCGAAGGTGAGGAAAGTATTGGAAAGACTCCATTCGCTTATCGGGAAGTCCTATTAAAAGGAATTTCTCCATAGCTCTTTTTTGCAAAGAGGCTAATTCTTTTTGCTCACTTTCAATGAAAAGATCTTGAAAAAAATTTACGCCAGCTACTGTCATAAAGATGCCTTATCGCTTAACCAATCATATCCCCTTGATTCTAAATCCAAAGCCAATTCTTTGCCTCCCGAATGTACAATTCTTCCTTCTATAAGGACATGAACAAAATCCGGTTTAATATACTCAAGCAGTCTTTGATAGTGCGTAATGAGCAGTAATGACTTTTTCTCTGACATGAACAGATTGACTCCACCTGCAACTACTTTCATGGCATCGATATCCAATCCAGAGTCCGTCTCATCTAAAATGGCAAGATCGGGGTCTAATACGGACATCTGTAAAATTTCATTTCGCTTTTTCTCTCCGCCAGAGAAACCTTCATTCACATTGCGAAGAGAAAATTCCCCTTTCATTTGACAAAGGGTCATCTTTTCTTGCAAAAGAATAGAGAATTCTTCTTCCGACACGGAGGACAACTCTAAAAATTTTCTCTTCGCATTATAAGAAGCTAGAAGAAACTGTAAATTCGTGATTCCGGGAATCTCGACAGGATATTGAAATCCCATGAAAAGCCCTCTATGAGCTCTTTCTTCGGGGTCCAACTCCAGCAGACTCTCCCCTTTCCATAAGACATCCCCCTGCAAAACGGTATACGAAGGGTCCCCTGCAAGAACTTTCGCTAAAGTGGATTTACCGGCTCCATTTGGGCCCATGATCACATGGATTTGTCCCGGAAAAACCGTCAAATTAAGTCCCTGTAAAATGCTTTTTCCTTCTTTAGAAACAACAAGATCTTTAATTTCTAACATTTTTTCTTTCTCCTTAGGTTATCCAACGGAATTTTCCAACTTTAAAGCTAAAAGTTTTTGAGCTTCTACGGCAAATTCTAAAGGAAGCTCTCGAATCACTTCTTTACAAAATCCGCTAATAATCATATGAATGGCATCTTCTTTAGAGATCCCTCTTGCCTGCAAATAAAACAGTTGATCTTCACTCATCTTCGAGGTTGAGGCTTCATGCTCAACACAACTTGAAGCATTAGCTACTTCTATATAGGGGAACGTATTGGCAGAGCAGGTGTCCCCGACTAACATGGAATCACATTGCGTATAGTTTCGACTATTTAGTGCTTTAGGAGTCATTTTCACAAGCCCCCTATAAGTGTTATGTGATACTCCAGCAGAGATCCCTTTAGATAAGATTGTAGACCTTGTATTTTTCCCTAAGTGGATCATCTTGGTGCCTGTATCGGCTTGCATATACCCATTCGTCAGAGCAACGGAGTAAAACTCTCCGATAGAACCATCCCCTTGTAAAATACAGCTTGGGTATTTCCAAGTAATGGCAGCTCCGGCTTCCACTTGGGTCCAAGAAATTTTAGAATTAATCCCTTGACACATCCCTCGCTTAGTCACAAAGTTTAAAATTCCACCTTTTCCCGTTTTCTCATCTCCTGCATACCAGTTTTGCACGGTTGAGTATTTGATCTCCGCGCGATCTAAAGCAATAAGTTCCACTACGGCAGCATGTAATTGATTGTTATCATAAGCAGGAGCCGTGCACCCTTCTAAGTAACTTACATAAGAATCTTCTTCTGCAATAATAAGAGTCCTTTCAAATTGTCCCGTCTTTTTATCATTGATACGAAAATAGGTAGAGAGTTCGATCGGAGATCGAACGCCTTTAGGAATATAAACAAATGAGCCATCCGAGAATACGGCAGAGTTTAAAGCAGAAAAAAAGTTATCTCCAATCGGCACAATGGTTCCCAAATACTTTTCTAAAAGTTCGGGGTATTTTTCTACAGCTTCTGAAATGGAACAGAGAACAACTCCCGCTTCTTGTAAAGTCTTTTGAAACGTCGTTCCTAAAGAAACGGAGTCAAACACCACATCAATCGCTACGTTAGTCAGCCGTTTTTGTTCATCTAACGGCACCCCTAATTTTGCAAAAGTGCGAAGCAGCTCGGGGTCTACCTGATCCAAGTTATCCAATTTTTGTTTTGTCTTAGGAGCTGAGTAGTAACAAATATCTTGAAAATCTATCGGAGGGATTTTTAAATTTGCCCAGTTAGGATGTTCCATAGTGAGCCATTTTTGGTACGCTTTTAAACGAAATTCCAATAAAAATGGAGGCTCATTTTTTTTTTGAGAAATTGTTCGAATAGTGTCTTCATTAAGTCCATTAGGAATACTTTCCATGGCAATTTCTGTTGAAAAGCCATATTTATAGTCGGACTTTGTCAAAGTTTCTTCTGCTAACATACATCAACTATTGTAAAGAATGAATAATCATAAAAAATTATACCTTATTAAAGGGAATATTCTCAATTAAAAGACCTAATAGTTTTTGTTTTTTAAGATACTCTTCTGCGGCACTCAGGTGCTCGGGGAGGTCTATTCCTAACGAAAGCTCCTCTGTCTCATGAACTTGCATTTTAAGACCATGGTATAAAAAACGAAGTTGCTCTAAGGATTCAGCCTCTTCAATTTCACAAGACGGCATAGTATTAATTTTTTCTAAAGCTGCATTTGAGTAAGCATAAAGACCGATATGCCTAAAAGTAGGCCCATCTGGCTTCGTTTGTCTGTAGGGAATAGGACTCCTAGAAAAATAAAGAGCGTGGCCATTTATGTCACAAACCACCTTGCATATATTTGGATCTTGAACTCTATCGTCCGCTTTCATCCTCGTCTTTAACGTCCATATTTCAGCTTCGGAAAAGGCGCAGGACTGTAGGAGATCTTGCATAACTCGAATCGATAAAAAAGGCTCATCCGCTTGCCAGTTAACCCAAATGTCTCCTTGTAAAAGACCCTTTTTTTGTATTTCTGCCAATCTCTCCGTACCACGAGAACAGTCTACTGAGGTCATAATCCATTTTCCGCCAAAACTTTCCACCACTTCTGCCGTTTCTTCCGAATCGATGGCAATAACCACTTCATCAAAAAAAGGAATACGAAGAGCTCCTTCCCAAGCCCAACGAACTAAAGGCTTTCCCGATAAATAAGATAGAATTTTTTTCGGAAATCGAGAAGAATGCAATCTTGCAGGAATCACACAAACGACTTTTTTATTTTCAATCATACGGAGAGCCTTTAGCTAAATTGCCTAAATGCTACCACAAACTACACATTAGAACCATCCCCAAAAAACTTGTTATATAATCCAAAAAAATGTACAACGACTCCACAATCCAAGTAATATCAGGTTATAATGGCTGCAAAGTTCTTGACTCGAAAAAACCGCCCGATATTTTTAGGTTTTTTACTTTTAAATATTTACTATGAAAAAAACGCTCACTGTGACTCTTTTACCAATCACTTATTATACACGGAGCAGCCGACTAAAGTTGTTCCCTGGTTCACAGGGCCCCTATTAGCCCCTAGCGCTAACACAATTCCCCCCAAACATGTCAACGTCGAGCCTTACATATATTTTACGGCCTTTACGGCCTCTTACAATGATCAGTGGAAGAAAGTCTCTCACCCCAATTTATACTCTTTTCTTTCCCAAACTTTCATCCAAGTTGGGATCAATTCCTTTATGAATTTTCAAATAGTTCCTCAATTGCTCTACCAATTTACAGAGGGAGTGCGCTCGACACAAGCAGGAGATCTTCCTCTATCCGTTGATTTTCAATTGGCTCATGACCTTCCTAATCAATGGCATCCATCAGTAAAGTTTACTTTAAAAACATCTTGTCCCTTTGGGAAATATCAGAATTTGGATCCTGATAAATTAGGGACTGATGGAGTTGGAACTGGTTCTTGGAATCCAGGAGTAGGGCTTGACTTTTCTAAACTCATTTCCTTGCCCTCCAACCGATTCCTCGCTTTAAGACTTGCCTTAAGTTGCACTTTCTTTAATTCGGTTGCCGTAAAGGGGTTAAATGTCTACGGAGGAGCTTTAGATACCAAAGGCACCGCTTATCCAGGAGCTAGCTTTTCTTGCGACGTAGCGATGGAATATACTTTAAGTCAAAACTGGACCCTTGCAGCAGATCTTTTCTACTCCCATACAAATAAGATAAAATTTTCAGGGAATCCTGGGACTTTAGCTACCGTAGGGAAACCCTCTTCCGAACAAATAAGCCTAGCCCCAGCTATAGAATATAACTGGAACATCAATGTAGGAATTATCACGGGAGTCTGGTTTACGGTAGCAGGAAGAAACTCTAGCTGCTTTACAGCATCCGTTACAGCGCTAAATATCTACTTCTAGCGCTACTTTAAACCGTTGACATGTTTAATGATCTCTTGAGGGCCAACTTTCCGTGTCATCTCATTTCCCTTGGCATCCAGATGTAAAACTGTTGGCATCGATTGGATGTTGTACAGCCCAGCAACTTCACGCGCCGTGTCTATGTTCACTTTACAAACAAGCACTTTATCTTGTAGTTCCGTAGCCCAAGAGTCTATAAAAGGACTTAAGTAACGACAAGGAGAACACCAAGTAGCATAAAAATCTATTAAAACGGGAATTTTACTCGACTGAAAGATCTCTTGCAATTGCCCTAGATCCCGTATCTCAATGACCTGCCCTTTAGGTTTTTGTATTGCAACAGGCTGAACTGAAATTTTTTTACGGTTCGACAAATAGCTTTGAGCCTGGATGGCAGCCTTTGCCCCTTCTCCGCCCGCAGAAATAGCTTGCTTAAATACGGGATCCGTAACATCTCCGACAGCAAATACGCCGGGAACGGATGTCTCCAGATGATTCTTACACACAACATACCCTTTATCATCCAGTTCCAGCTGTCCTGCCAAAAGTTGTGTATTAGGAATAGATCCTATTGCCAAGAAAACGGCATCTACTTCAACTTCTTTTCTTTCGTTTTGTTTATTTTGAATAATAATTTTTTCTACAGCACTTTCCGTTCCCAAAATTTCCACTACTTCCGTGTTGTAGATAATCTCTATATTTTCTTGCTTAAACAAATTTTCTTGACGAGTCTTTTCAATTCCTTTTAACCCCTCTCCACGCACTATCAAATATACTTTTTTTGCGAGTCCAGAAAGATAATCCGCTTCCAATACGGAAGCATCCCCCCCCCCGACAACCGAAACAATTTTATTTTTATATAAGGGACCATCACAGACGGCACAGGTGTATACGCCTCGGGACTCGTACTTTTCTTCTCCAATAACGCCGAGTGTTTGTGTCTTTGTTCCCATAGCAACGATACATGCATCAGCTATGATTTTTCGCTGTTTTGTAGAATCATAGACATCTTGTACGATGATAGAAAAAGGACGAGAGGAAAGATCGATGCTGATCATCTCTTCGTGAGATAAAACGGCTCCATTTTTTTCTGCTTGTGTTCTAATCTTTTCTATAAGATCAAAACCACTAATTTCTAGATCTCCCGGCCAATTTTGTACTTTCTTAGATTGTACGATAGCGCCGCCAGGAGTCTTTCCTTCAATCACCAAAGGAGCAGCCCCCCCGCGAGCCAAATAAATAGCAGCCGTAAGGCCTCCTACGCCTCCCCCCAAAACAACAACATCCGTTTTGTATTCAGGAAGTAAAGCCCAAGAGCATAAAGGAAATAACAGACAAAAAAAGGAAACAACTAACTTATGAAGAAAAACTAACATAATATCTCACATGTAAATACTCTATAATCATACTACAATATTTATTATTCACCCAAGACAATTATCTTTCCAATAGTCATCTGCAAAGAATTTTCTTCTCCCCAGCACTGCATAGCTTCTAAAGGAGAATACGCTTGCTCTAACTGAAACTGAATATTATATACTCCAGGAGTTTCGGGAGCTTCTAAAAAAAAAGAGGTAATGCTATTACCTAAACGATACCTAAATTCATTGAAAATGCATTTTTGAGCTTCCCCCTCCTCATACCCAATTACAATTTGATGTAAGGTATAAGGATCAATATCATTTTCATCGCAAGCAATATTAACCATGGCAAATACTTTTTCTTTAGGATAGACAACGGCTACATTGCCCTGTCTATTCAAATTTAAATTAGCAAGAGCAATCGAGCCTATCCGCGCAGCTGAAGGAGTTTCTTCTCTTATTTTATCTAAAAAATAAGGCTCTTGCGGAGTGCTGCTTTTTGCATGAAGTCCCAAATTAAAAAAAATCATACAACTCGTCACAAACCAAGCATAGTGATATTTTTGCATCGTTTTTTCCTCAAAATTATTTAACGGAAACCATCATCTCTTTTAGTTTCTTATAATCTATTGTTACAATTTTAACGGCTGAATCATTTTCTCCACAAGAGACGTGGAGTAATGTCTTCCCCTCTTTTTCTTCTATAGCAAGTCCTGCGGGGAAAATACAATATTTAGTTGCATCCGCCGTATTTAACATTTCAGAAGTATAAATACCCGGGAATAAAATAGGATATTGAGTAACCGATGTGATCTTATGAGGGGCTTTAGCTTCAAATGTATAAGCTCCCATTACATACCATACTTTTCCCCCTTCCTTAAAGGAACTATGGAAAAAGGAAATATATTCCTTACCTACAAGGCGAGCCGTTGTTCCTCCTCGAATAATCCCCCACAGCTTAGTCCAGCGCAAATCATGCAAAGCGTTGTATCCTTTATACTGCGGATGAGATATTTCATTACATTCAGGATTTGCAACACCGATGATTTTATGTGGATAAATACCATAAACAAAACTAAGAGATGTCTCTTCTTTTTCTTTTTTTTCAAAAGGAACCCAATTTTTTTCAACAGGAGCGATGTATTGTTGTAAATTTGTAACATACTCTAACTTGCGATTTTGAGGATTCCATTCCCCTAGATGAATCGATCTAGCATAATTATCCTCATCGATTGCATCATTCCAAGAAAGATAAAGTGTCTTTCCTACCCGCACAATTCTTGGATCTTCAGAAAACCGACTTCCCGTTTCCACTTTATTAGTTACATTCACTACGGATAAATTATCATCTAATTCTGCATATCCGATATTGGAATAAAAAGAAGGTGTTTTCCAAGCATTTCTAGCTTCATCATGTCGAAAAAAAAGATGATAGCCTCCGCCCTCTTTTTCTATAATGGATGCGTTATAAGGAGCTGAAATGGAATCGATTTTAATTTTTCTTACTTCTGTTACGATTCCTAATTGTTCTGCACAAATGACATTGTTTAACTGAGGAGGGTATAAGATTAATCCTTTTCCTACTGTTTTCATGAATTCTGCTAGGACGGAATTCACTTGATCCATTACGAGAGCCTCATTTTTCTGCCTTCTCGCTATTGTTTTTCCTAGCTTCGTAATATGGTCCATTTCTTTAAAGAAGACAACACTCAACGCCCCTATTACAACGAAAACAACTAAAAACAACGAAATTGTACTAATTTTAAATTTTGAGGATTTCATACTTAACCACGTGAAAAATTTTGCAAAAAAAACCGAATAAGATTAGGATAAGAAATCCATCTAAAAAAAGCAATTTATGAATTTAGAAGAACTACTATCCACAGCGGAAAATGCCACGGCTATCCCAGAGCCTCCTTTGGAAGGCATCCCTAAACAGCGTCTTTTCCCTTGGATTAGATGGGTAATTCGCATTCTATATCTTCCTTTATTACACCTTGAATTACAAACGGAAAAAATCGCAAAGTTCTTTATCCGTCCTCCCTTCGTACAAACAGGTCAATGCAAAAGAAGAGGCAACTGCTGCCACTACATTCTTTTTCCTGAAATGAAAGGACTCATAAAAAAGCTCTTCCTCTTTTGGAATACCGAAGTCCACGGATTTTATAAAAGAAAAGGATTAGAGTATGAAGTAGAAGGAAAGAAAATCCACGTCTACGGATGTCGACACCTGAGAAAAGATGGAAGCTGCTCCAATTATTCTTTTCGTCCTAAAGTGTGCCGAGTCTGGCCTATTATTGATTACTTCGGCTATCCAAAGGTCCTAAAAGGCTGCGGCTATCAAGTTAAGCTAAGACCTTCTTACGCAAAAAAATATCCTGGATTAAAGATCTACGAAGGAGAATAATCAACCAAGAACCATCAATTGAAAATACTACTTAGAATTTCGATATCTTTTTGTTTTTTTTTAGTAATTTCATCGATTTACAGCACTCCTCTAATCATTTCTCATAGGGGAGGAAACCAAAATTTTCCCGAAAATACACTTTTTGCTTTTTCTGAATCTTTAGCATTAGGTTGTGACGCTCTCGAACTGGATGTACAAGTCACACTTGATGAAGTTGTCGTTGTGTTTCATCCTGAAGATCTAAAAAAATGGACCAATGGCTCAGGTCCCGTTACTTCTCACACCTGGAATGACATTTCTGGTCTCAATGTGGCTTACAACTATAAACCCGAAGAAAATTTTCCTTTCAAAGAGCACGAACTACGTATCCCCAAACTAGAAGAAGTATTAAGCCTGTTCCCAAACACCTTAATAGTTATCGACCTTAAGTCCTTACCTGCAAAACCACTAGTTAAAGCCTTAGTAAAAACAATTTCTGATGAGGAGTCTAAGCGTCTCATTTTTTACTCTACAAATTCTGAACATATCGAATTACTTAACCTGCATAAGCCTCTTTGGAGAACTTTTGAAAAAAGAGACTATACGCGTCAAAGACTTTTAGACTTAAATCAATTCGGCCGCTCCAATCTCCCTCTAACCTCTTCTATAATAGGATTTGAACTTAAAAGAACTATGCTAGTTACCGAAACCTTTGCATTAGGAAAGGGAATAAGTTCCGTTGAATTCCATCTATGGACTCCCCCACTCGTTTCACACTTAAAAAAATGCGATCCAAATATATTTTTAGTGTTATTTGGCATTAATACGAAAAGTGAATGGGAAGAAGCCCTACACCTAGATGTTACCGCAATTTACACGGATAATCCTCGTGAAATCATAAAAACAAAAAAAGAATGTAGCCTGTCAAACACTTCTCACACTGACTAGTTTAAAAAAGTGACTGCAATTTCCGTATTCTTAAATTTTTTAAGTTATCGTCACACTTCTCTTTAACTGGATGATCCCAAACCGTATTAGGCCAGGCAGGATCCTCCTCATACCTAGCAATCACATGAATGTGCAGCTGCGGAGTTTTATTTCCGATAGCCGCTACATTCAGTTGCGTAGGTTTAAATTCCTCCCACATGACTCTTTGAACAAAATCCAACTCTTTAATTAATTGTAGCTGGTCTAAAGCAGATAGGTCCATAATACGAGACATGTTAGGTCGACGGGGGACAAGAAACAGCCAAGGGTAGTTCTTCTCATCTTCTAAGAGCACATGACAAAGCTCCAGATCGGTGATGAATATCTTTTTATTCAAGTTAGGGTGAAGTACAAAAGTCATCTGTCAGTCCTCCTATAAAATAATCTGGCAAGTCTTGAGAAGACAGATCTTTTACGGCAGCTTCCCACCCTTTACGAGAAATCCTATCTGCCATGATACCCGTTTGAGTGACAAGGGCAGATGGCATGCCAAAAAACCGAGCTCCGCGGATATCCGTTTCTGGGGTATCGCCAACCATTAAAATATCCTTAGGATCGGTAATTTTATACTGCTCAAAGTAACCCATCGCAATTAAATACACCTTATTATATGGCTTACCTATATAAAATACTTGCCCACCCATCTCTTCATACATCTTAGCAATGCTGCCTTGTCTAACTACAGCTCTCGGAGGATTTCCCTCATGAGCAAATCGATCTGGGTTAGCACAAACCATCGGCAGGTTTTTCTTTTTTATTTTTTCGATTTCTTCTCGGAATCGTTCAGGGTCTATCTGATCTTCGCCATTGATATGAGGAACTGAAATATAAATAAAATCGGCTTCATCGATATTAGAAGTTTCACTATAAACACTTCCTTGAAAAATTGCTTCATGCGAAGAAAATTTAGGATGTCCTCCGCTAAACAACCAAAATTTATTCAGGGAAGTTTGAAAAGGGGGCTTTTCATGTAAAAAAATAAATCTTGCTACGTCTCCCGATGTAATGAGAAAATGAAAATGCTTCCCTTGAATAAGACCATGCGATTGCAATTTATGTATTTCTTTAGAAGATAGCTGCGTTGCATTTGATAAAATGCCAACAATTTTACCGGTCAAAACCAGCTTTTCCATTACCTCTTTTGATCCAGGTAGAAGTCCGCAATCGTTACCGCCCCAGAAAACACCATAAGCATCGAGCAGAACACCATTAAAATTATTTGATATGCGTGTAATTCCTGGGAAAACTTCAACACTATCAGACATAAAACTAATCAACCTTTTATTAAAATCGGATTCAAAAGATAGCATACTATCACGGGAAAAACAAGTTTTACCTAATTTCTACCGCACTTAAAGGAACTAAAGGAGGTCTCACTAATCGCCAATTTAACCCCCTTTTTTCCGCTAGTAAAGCTTTGCAACTGGCTATAAAAGGACGATTTCCTATTGATAAGAACATCTTTTCAGAATCCAGATCTTCCCCCTTTTCGTACAAAGAACAGATAATCTCCGGCCACAAGTTTGCCATGCCGCAAATTGCTCCCGAAGCTCCCAAGCTAATAGCTTCAGGAATTAGGTTTTCCTTTCCAACAAACACCTTGCACCTTGGAACTGCTTTTAAAACGCCCTTCATCAAAGAAAGATCCCCTTCACTTTCCTTAAGACCTACTATAACCTCAGGAAACTCTTCGCACAACTTCTCTACAATATATACCGTAAGAGGGACTCCCGTATACTGAGGGATATGATATAAGATAACTTGTAATTTAGGATTTGCAACTCGTTTGATCACTTCTCGGTAAAAGGCAATAACACCTTCTTCCGTTATGTTTTTAAAAAAGCAAGGAGGAGAGATAAGACAGGCTAGGCAATTGTATTCTAAGACTGAGGAAACTAGGGCTACCGTATCTTGTAAATTAGAAGACCCCGTCCCTACAATGATCTTGCCAGGGTCTAATCCTCTTAAAATAACTTGCCTTATCGTTTCTTCTTTTTCCAAAGAGGAAAAAGAAGGCCCTTCTCCTGTCGTACCAAACAATACAACTCCTTTACATCCTCTATCCATTAAATCTAAGCAGTGCTTTGTGAGCTCTTCATAATCACAATTCAAGTCGGAATGCAAAGGAGTCAAAGCTGCGGCATAAACTCCATCTTCTATACTGTAAACCACGTTCATTCTCCGTAAAATAAAACAATATTGTGAATATAGAACTTCTTATAGCAATTCTATAACCGTTGCATGCCGCCCTGTTACTTTATCTCTACGGTAAGAGAAAAAGTCTCCTCGGTTTTCATGCGTGCAGATACTGGCAAACTCTATATGAGAAGATAAAATGCCTGCTTGCTTTAGCTGCATACGGCTAATATCCCAGAGATTAAATAGATAATCTTTTTGCAAAAAATCGTGAAAGGCTTCAGGGAACTCTTTTGCAAAATGAATAAACTGCGCTTTATTCGGGCCAAGGCTCGGAGAAATACATACTAACAGATCGGAGGGATTAGATCCCGATTGTTTGAATCTATCCACCGTCTTTAGGTACATGTTTTGAACATTGCCTTTCCATCCACAGTGTATATTAGCCACTCTATGACGAATCGGATCATAAAAAATAGCTACTTGACAATCGGCATGTAAGATTGTCAGTGCTTGCCCTTTTTCTTCCGTGATTAAACCATCGCAGTCTCTTACGCAAGTAAAGCCTTTTACAACTTGTTCAATGTGCACCCCATGCACTTGACATCCCACAATCAAACGATCCCAAGAAAATAGGTCCATAACTTGCTGTCGGTTTTTTCTTACAAGAGCAAGATCATCCCCTAAAGAAGCTCCGAAGTTCAAGCTAGCAAAAGGACCTTTACTACATCCTCCCTGCCGTAAAAATATGGCATGCCTTACTTTTTCTTCTTGCAGCAGCTCAAACTCTAACCACTCTACATTTTCTTTTTTCTTCCGAATCATTTTTTTCTTTTCTTAAAAAGGATTACTTGACCACAATGCACATGGATAACAAAATAAAACTTATGCTATATATTGCACTTACTTTCCTTACTATATCTCTTCTTTCTCTTTGGGTCAAAAAAACACCTTGGGTTTGGGGCTTTTTATCTGCTCTTTCTCTTGTTTTTGCTCAAAGATCAGGACAACTTACAACAAAAGCCCTCATCCCTTTAGCCATCATAGTCATTCTTTTTTATGTGCTCCAGTGGGATGTAAAAGGGCTTGCTCGTTTTGTATTTGTAGGAATAGCTCTATTTCTTTCAGGAGCTCTTTTCTCTTGCCTTGTTCCTGGATTCCCAAGCTGCTTTAAACTATCTTATGTTCAAATCAACTTTGGAAAGATCCTTGTAGCTCTTCCTATTTTAGGATGGCTCCTCCCCGTCTTATCTAGTAAAAAAAATTGGAGTCATTTTTTTACAAGGCATTTTAGCCTATCCGTGATCGGAGCGCTTTTGCTCATCGCGGTTGCCTATTACCTACACCCCCCTATCTTCTCCTTTACTTTCTTTAAGACATCTTTTTCCATGCTCACATGGGCCCCTCTTTACCTTCTTTGCACCATCATTCCCGAAGAAGCACTTTTGAGAGGCTTTTTACAAAAAGAGATCTTTCCATGGGTCGGAAAAGGACTTATAGCGCACATAATAACCGTTGTTATTTCAGCTTCTATTTTTTCCCTATTCCATCTCGTATGGGTCTCTGACCTTTTGCTTTTAGCTTTAATTTTTCTAGCGGGATGTGTCTATGGAGCCCTGTATCAAATCACACGTGTAATCGAGACAAATATCTTTTGTCGTTTCATTACAAGTTGTCTTTACTTTTGTATCTTATCGAAGGAAGGATTTCTCTAAAGAACTTGACTTAGCGAAGCCTTCTACAATTTGATCTAACGAACAAGAGATATCTTCTTTCTGAGCTTCTTCTAAGCAAGTAAGCCTCTCTTTTAAAGAAAGCTTATAACAAAAAAGATGCCTGTTCTCATCAGAAAGTTTAGAAGCAAATACCATTTCTTCTGCCGTCAAAGAAAATAGTGCCGTTTGATCTGCAAAAGAACCGAATGTTTGT
This sequence comes from Chlamydiota bacterium, assembly GCA_040389325.1. Classification (GTDB taxonomy): domain Bacteria; phylum Chlamydiota; class Chlamydiia; order Chlamydiales; family Rhabdochlamydiaceae; genus CAIJXB01. Next base: position 29,538 of record JAZKAC010000189.1, read on the forward strand.
AAGATAAAAAGACAAGTTATTATTTTTTTCAAAAAAACTCTCCTTTAAAAAATCGTCCAAGAGAATTCTCGGACGATAAGACAGTGAAAATTAATTTACTGAACAATTGCCTGGAACAACCATTGTTTGAACGGCTTGATCAGGAGTCATTTGATTGCCATATGCATCCGTTGTTGTTGCCATTTTCATGCAACTTGCTCTTTGATCTTTTGTCATAGCGCAAAAAGCTGCTTGGTTATCGCTTGTTAATTGAGAAGAAAAGTTTTGCTCATCAGCAGAAAATCCACAATCTTGAGTAGTCGCAGGAACATCCGCATAACCACACACTAAAGAACCACAAAAGCCGAGCATTGCTGCAGCTAAAACAGACATTTTTTTCATAAATCCCCTTAGGTTAAAAAAATTGATCTATACCCCATTTAATGCGATTGCATTATTTTTTTGCAATTGCAATACAAAAAAAATCTAAAAATTCGATTGAGTTCTCTTCCTTCTATTTGGTATAATCAATGCATCTAGACAAAAAAACATTGTAAAAAACAAATGAAAACTATCCATCCTTCAAATCTAATTCCCGTTATTTCCTTTATTTGGAAATTTATACGAATGCAACGTTTTCGATTTTTTTCTATATTCTTCCTCTCTCTCGCCTGGTCTTTAGATGCTACCGTATGGCCTTACCTACTTCGCTCCATCGTAGACGTCTTCACCCAATATGACGTAGACCGAATCGCTGCCTGGCCTCTTTTACAACACCTATTACTCTACATCGGAATATTATGGGTTGTCGTAGAAGCAGGATTTCGCTCTAGAGGCTTTTTACAAGCAACCGCTTTTTCTAAAATAGAAGCAGACATCCGTGTAGCTATGTTCGATCACGTCCAACACCACTCTCCAAAATATTTCACTACTCACTTTTCTGGAAATTTGGCCAATAAAATCAATGACATGGCAGCTCAGGTAACAATTATTTTAGAGAGCTTAATCATTTTTTTCCCCGTTTGTGTCACTTGTTTTGTGTCCGTCATTCTCTTTTTTCAAATTCACACTCTGTTCGCTACAATTTTAATTGTATATATTCTCATCCACTTTAGCATTTGCTTTTCTTTCACCCCCAAATGCGCACGATATTCCAATATTCACGGGGAAGCCAGAAGCTCCCTTGCAGGAAAAATTGTAGATAGTTTAACAAACAACTTTACCGTCAACCTTTTTTCTCGGTTTAAATTTGAAAAGCAAAGAATTTTGATAAGTCAAAAAGAAGAGCAAACAAAAAACCATCAAGCTAAACGATATGTCGCATACATGTTCTTATTTTTATCAACCCTTTGCCTAATAGGCTCTTTAACCATAAGTACGTTTATCATTCTCTATTGGGTTTGGGGGCTAATTTCTACGGGAGAAGCAATTCAAATATTTAACACTACATGGAATGTGATGTTGTCTCTTTGGTTTTTAAGCGAAACCACTCCTCCCTTTTTTCAAGCTATGGGTCTTGCTAGCCAAGCTTACTCCGTCATGTGTGACCCACAAGATGTCTTAGATCTTCCTCACGCCAAAGATCTTGTTGTCGATAAAGGTGAGATTGTCTTTGAAAAAGTCTCTTTTCATTATGGGAACGGATCTCTTTTTGAAAATAAGAATGTCCATATTAAAGGCGGAGAAAAAGTAGGTCTTGTAGGCTGCTCGGGAGCTGGAAAGTCTACTTTCGTAAACCTTATTTTACGTTTTTATCCTGTAGACAAGGGGCGTATTATCATTGACGGGCAAGATATAGGGCATGTTACAAGAGATTCCTTACGTGAACAGATAGCCCTTATTCCTCAAGACACCATTCTTTTTCATCGCTCTTTAGAAGAAAATATCGGTTATAGTCGTATTGATGCATCCAAAGAAGAAATAGAAGAAGCAGGTAGATTATCCCACGCCGATGCCTTTATTAAAAGGTCTCCCGATGGATATAACTCCCTTGTAGGAGAAAGAGGAACTAAACTCTCGGGAGGAGAGCGTCAAAGAATTGCAATTGCACGCGCGGTTCTTTCTAAGGCTCCGATCTTGATTTTCGACGAAGCCACCTCCGCTTTAGATTCCGTTACGGAAAGTTATATCCAAGACAGCCTAGCAAAGCTTTCTCAAAATAGAACTACTCTAGTTGTTGCTCATCGCCTATCAACGCTTGTTAAAATGGACCGGATCTTAGTCTTCGAACATGGAAAGATCATAGAAGAAGGCTCTCATGAGCAGCTCTTAACTAAAAAAGGACATTATGCACGCATGTGGAACATGCAAGTAGGTGGCTTTTTACCTGAAACTACAGAACCTTATTAACAAACTATTTTTATGACAAAACCTCCTGACTGGCGTCGCATACAATTACAGAATTTCAACTCTTGGGATAAACTCTCCCTTTTTTTACAGTTACAAGACTCTTATAAAGACAGGCTATTACAAAAAAGCTCTTTCCCTTTAAATCTTCCTCTTAGACTTGCAGAAAAAATAAAAAAAAATACGCTGGAAGATCCTATCTTAAAACAATTTGTTCCTCTTAAAGAAGAGCTAATTTTAGATAAAAATTTTGTACTGGATCCCGTGCAAGATGCTTGCTTTAGAAAAGAATCTAAACTTATTCATAAATACCAAGGAAGAGCTCTTCTAGTAACCTCTAGCGCCTGCGCCATGCACTGCAGGTATTGCTTTAGAAAAAACTTTTCCTACGAAACTAAACGAAAAGATTTTGTTGAAGAATTAAAAACCTTAGAAGAAGACACCTCTATATCCGAGCTCATCTTAAGCGGAGGAGATCCTTTATCCCTAAGTAATGAAGACCTAAAAAACTTCCTTACCTCTTTAATTCCTCTTACTCATATTAAACGGGTGCGCTTTCATACAAGATTTCCTATTGGCATTCCTGAAAGGATCGATGAAGAATTCTTATCGATCCTACAAGAAAATCCTAAACAGTTTTTCTTTACCATCCACACAAACCATCCCAAAGAACTCGATACCGACATCTTCACCGCCTTAAAGAAAATAGCTAGCCTGGGCATTCCCCTCCTCAACCAAACCGTCTTATTGCAAGGAGTCAATGACTCGGCTCTTGTTTTAGAAGAGCTCTTCACAACCCTTTCAGACCATGGTATTTTGCCCTACTATCTGCATCATTTAGACCCCGTTACGGGAACAACGCACTTTGCCGTATCGGAAGAAGAGGGAAAGGAGTTGATGAAACAACTTTCTAAAAAACTTTCAGGATATAGCCTGCCTAAATATGTAAAAGAAGTTCC
>JAZKAC010000190.1:0-11875 GCA_040389325.1 Chlamydiota bacterium
ATGAACGGGATTTTAGCTCTAAAGAATCTTTACCTCAGGTTTATGAGCAGTTGCTTTAAAACACAGTTTTTTGTATCATATTTCCTTTTTAGGATGCTTGTAAATATGAAAAAAATAAATTTATGCATTTTAATTTTATGTTTTGTAATTGGTTTGTATTATTTTTTTGTAAAACAAAAAGGAGAATCCATGACTTCAAAGAGCTGTGCTTTTTGTAACCCGAGCGTATTGCTAAGACAAACTTTTTATGAAGATGATCTTGTGCTTGCTCTTTATTCTCATAAGCCTATTTTTCCAGGGCATTGTCTTATCGTTCCGAAAAGATGTATAAATCGATTTGAGGAGCTGTCGGATCAAGAGATCATTCAGGTAAAGAGAGTCATCGACAAGGTGGACGGGGCTGCGCAAAGAGTTTTTGGTACTTGCTCTTATTTGTTTCTACAAAAAAATGGTGTTGAGGTAGGTCAAACGGAACCTCATGTACATTTTCATTACATTCCAAGGCAAGAAGGGGATAGCTCTACCTTTGTCTTCATGGTGAGGATGGTTTTTCTTAGCGCGATGGGTCCTATCTCTGCAGAAGAAATGCAAGAAGTAGTCGGAAAAATGCGTAAAGAGATGAGAGAAGATGCTTCTTGCGAATCTCGGGCTATGTAATGGCTCCTTGTAAATGAGGGGGATTCTTATACCGATAGATTGAAGTAATTATTGCACTGACTCCATCTGCGTTATTTTCATAGACGTGGTTCGCGTATTCGGTGAAAATGTTTCATATTTTGAAAAATTCTTTTTCTCTTTGCTTTCAAAAAAAAAAGCATTAATATGAGTTCGGGAAAAAAACTTTTATAATTTATGTTCTGTAGTCCTCTAAAAAGATAAGCCATATTTTCAATAGCTTACTTTTTTTTCAAAAATCTAAAAAATTAGAACTGCTTTAAAAACAATTTGATCATTAAAAATTTAATAATTCTTATTAAATAGCTGTTTTCGAATTTATTTTTTTTACGAAATGTAAGATGTTATTTTTTAGCATTTAAAGAGATTTGTCTCTCAAGAAGAGTAATCGTAATATTCTTATAGTAAGCGACATATGCCTGGGTTCGTGATTTGGGTTAATTGGGTTGATTTCATGAATTGACCGAATTAACTAATTTTAAGTATCGTATAAAGTTTATCAAGGAGAGAGTCGTGAAGCATCCCGAAATGAATTCCGCAATTCTAGAGCTGAAAAGAGCTATTCCCGATAGAGATCAAATCGCGAAACTTATGATTGGTTTTTGTAATCATCGTGGAGGCAAACTGATAATCGGAGTCGCTGAAAATAGAGAGATTATAGGTATATCGGAAGAATCGGCTGCTTCGGCTATGGAATTGCTTAACAAAATCATCTATGAAGCTTCCATTCCTGCTATTTTAGCCCTTGTGTATATTCAAAGAGTGGATGATAAGGCTCTTCTTGTTATTGAAGTCCCTGTAGGAGCTCTTAAGCCTTATTATTATAAAGCGGAAGGTTTGGAAAAGGGAACCTACATTCGCCTTGGAGCCTCTACTTTGAAGGCTACTACGGATCTTATTGAAGAGTTGAGATTGCAGTCCCTTGGTAAGATCTATGATATGACTCCTCTATATCATGCGGGCGAGCCGGATTTGAAAAAAGATGGAATTCAATCTTTCGTTCAAGAAAAGAAAAAAAAAGAGAAGATTTCAAGGGAGCTTTTGATTTCTTACTATCTTCTTCACTCAGAGCTTAAAAAAGAATATCCTACCGTAGCGGGCGTTCTTTTATTTGGAGAACAACCACAAAAGTTTTTTCCGGAAGCTTTTATTATGTGTACGCATTTTAAAGGGGTAGAGGGAAGAGATGTTATTGCATCCATTGACTGCACGGGCACGTTGTTTGAGCAATTTCACGCAGCCTTTAATTTTATTATAGATAGGCTATCGCGCTCCTTTTCTATAGAAGGCATTAAAAGACAAGAAATTCTTGAGATCCCCGAAGAGGCTATTAGAGAGGTTTTAACAAACGCTATCGTTCACCGAAACTATTGTATTACGAGTTCTGTTAAGGTCGGTATCTATAATGATAGAATTGAGTTTTTAAGTCCTGGGTCTTTTGTTGCTCCGATAACAGTAGGGCAGTTAAAGTCGGGGGTCAGTTACATTCGCAATGTTGCGATTTGCAAGGTGTTTAGAGAGGCAGGTTATATTGAAAAACTAGGATCTGGATGGCCAACTATTTTTTCTTCTTATGCAAAGAGAAATTTGAAATCTCCCAAAATAGTAGAAGGTGAAAACTTCATCAAATGTATCCTTTCTAGAGAATTTGGGGTTGAAGAGTCGGAAGAGTGCATTTTAGATCTTTTTGATACCCTGTCGCAGATCACCATCCTAGAGGTGATGCATTACTTGAAGGTAAGCAGGACGACAGCCGGAAGGCAGTTAAGTCAGTTTGTGAAGTTAGGAAAGATCAAAAAAGAAGGGAAGGGGCGAAGCACTTATTATAAGGTTTGTTGAGCCAGTTCTTATAAAAGACCCGGCTTTGAAAGGCAGTATTCACGATGCGTAAGGTGATTTGCTACGTGAGTAAAAAAAAGTTTCAGCCCGACACAATAGACCGTTGGGTTATCAAAACCTGTTTCTTGACTATAACGGTTAATCATAGAACCTCCTCGGCAGATTTTTTTTCGGCAACATCCTTGACAAGGATTAGGTAGGATTTGTGCGGAGTCATATAAATTCTTCGATAAAGGGCTTTGAAGATATTCGGAAAGAGATGTGTTTTTTACATTTTCATTACCCCATGTCCAGCAAGAGCTAGCTTGGCGCAAAGCGTCAGGGCTTTTTAGAGCTCCCGTTGAAGATATCGTGAACTCACGGTACTTTCTTTTCGGATAGGGCTTATGGTTATAAGATGTCGTAGAGATTTCGTTTGTGAGAAATGAGTTCGAAGTTTCAAATGACATTTTTAAGTATTCAATAGTTTGGTTAAAAATAGACACACGCACGGTTGGGTTGTTTTCTTCAGTCCAAACATCGAATAAATCGCAAAGAAATTCGCCATAGAGTAACGGGTCTTGAGAAAATGTGTCTTGTGTATGGTGAGGGAGAAGAAAATCCATTGAATGGGCTTTAAGATTTTGTCTGAGATAATTGTAAATTTCTACGGGATCTTCGGAAAGGTCAACTATGTGTGATATGGTTATTGGATTAATTTTCCCTAGAGCTGTATTTGCATTGAAGTTTTGAATGTTTTTTTCTATCTCATCATATGAGCTGTAATTTTTTTGACAAATATTTTGGAATTGTCCGATTCCGTTGAGGGTAACTTCGACGTGAACGTCGTGTTTTTCTATAAGATCGATCCAGGTATCGCTAAAGACGGTTCCTGCGGTTTTTAAGATGAAGATAAGAGTTACTAATGGATTTAACGCTTCTTTAAATAGCGTGCACATCTCATCAAAACGATGAGTTTCTTGAAGCATAGGCTCTTCGCCTGAAAATATTAGATCGATCCCAGAGATCTCGAGTTCTAAGCAGCAAGTGGTAAGAAAATGGGTAATTGCAATGATGGTTTCTTGAGATAAAAATGAAAGGGTTGATGGATCTTGACGTTCAACGGTTTTTAAGGTGATTTTCAGATGATCATATATTTTTTTTGTCATGAGGGTTAGCCTTGATGTTTAGTGAGCTAGTTATAAATTTTTCATGATGTATTAGCATTTTTCTGGATAAGGTAGATGATAGGCTCAATATTATCAATTAAAAAAATCAATATTTTTATGAATTTTAAAAAAAATGAAGGTGGAAAGGAGTTGTAGTTTTTTTTGAAGATGCTTTTTGAGAAAGAACCTCACTCAAAAGAGTGAGGTTAAATATAATACAATCATGTTTCAATCCACGCTTCAGAGAGGAAGCGATCTTAATGTTAACAAAGTGATAAGAAAAAATCTAGAGTATTTTTTCTAAGCTCACGGTAGAGGGATGAGCAGCGTAATCAATTGTTATTTCATAATCCGAAAAATGACGAGGCACGTCTATTTCGGATTTTTTTCTAACTCGGATGGAGTCTAAAAGGATGTGAGCGGGGGCGTTGCCTAAAGCATTTTCATGTTTGAATACATATAAGCCTCGAGCTGACATTTGTCCTTTTGAAGCAGAGTGATCTTGATCAAACATATTTTTTAAAGCTTCCCATAGTAGAGTTAGATCTTCTTGAGAAAAGCCTGTTTGATTGGCAAGATTTGCCGAGATGAAGCCAGCGGCTTTGTATAGTCCGTAAGATACCGTATATTTTCGTCCCATGGTCTTATTGTCATTTTCTTGTTGCTCGGCTCTTTTTTTTGTAGAAACAGCTGAGCGGGTGATGGTGTGTTCGAGGCAGACGATGGGATCTATACTTCGGGCGAATGTTAACTGTACTGCGCCCCTTACTTGCCCGCAGTTTGCTTCTTTATTACCCATAACGGCTCCAAAAGTGCGAATGTCGTAAAAATTTTCACACATCCAAGCTTGAGCTTCTTCGGTTTTTTCGCTTCCTTTTCTTTTTCCTTGATCACTTTTTAAGTCATATCCAAGCTTTTGAAAAGCGAGTTCATTTAGCGTTTCCAGTACAGCTTTTTCTTTGATATAAATTTGATAGTGAGGTTGCTCTTTTTTAGAGAGTAAAATATAATTTCGTATTTTTCTTTTTAAGCAAACGTCGGTTACGAGTCCTTGTCCTGTTTCAAAATCGATTCTAGGAGAATTTCCTGCGTCGGGATCTCCGTTCGGGTTTCCGTCCGTTACATCAAATAGGTATAAGAATTCGTATCTATTGTTAAATGTCATGAGAAAATTGTCCTTTTCGAGTGTCTATAAATATTTTTTGTTTTTGTTGGTAGTATCCAATAGCAAATTCCCCTTGAGCTGTCAATGAAAGAATGAGAGGAAATTCTAAGATGCTTCCGAGTATTGAATCTTTTAGTGTGTTGAAATAGTTAGAATGGGTAAGAAGTAGGCAGGGTGTATGAAAAAGGTGACGTTTTAAAAGAAATGAAAATGTTTTCTTGGGAGAAGTGGACGCCATTTTATAAAAACTGTGCGCGGAGGGAGCCTCTTTTTGTTTTCTAAGTTGTTTTCTTGTTAAATCTAATACAGCAAAAAGACGCCCTAATAGATAGCCTGGGCTTTTATTGTAGGTATCTAGCTGAGCTTGCATTTTAAGGTCGAGAGGAGATCGGTTGATGCAAGCCTTTATGAGGGCTGCTCTTCTTTGAGAAATGCCCTCTTCATCGGAAAGTTTTTCTATGATGTTTGGAAGAAGCATTTGGGGGTAAGGTAGGTTATTAAGTATGCTGGAAAGAAATTCTCCTGCAAGGTGAGGTTGTACATATTTTACGTCGCGACAAGGGGAGAAAGCTTGCATAAGAGAATAGACGGGAAATGACTTTTGCGTGTTTAAATGATTTGTAATGTCTAGGTCTTCAAGATGTTTTTTAAATCGTTTTTTTAATTCTGCGATGGATCCTGTCCAAGAGAGGCGAAGCGAAAGTCTAGCTCCGTTCGGGGATAATGTATGAATGTAAAAAAGAGTGGAATCTTCTGGTTCTTCTAAGCATTTTGCTAGAAGAGATGAGGATTCTTGTAGGGGGCTTTTTAAGAAGTCTGCAAAGGAGTCTTCGAAAGAATTTTTTATTTGAGACCAGAAAACAACTGTCATAGCTTGGCTGAAAGCTACTTTTTGTGAAGATTCTAAAAGATGGTTAAGCGCTGTTGAGTAATCAAATACGGCAGCTTGGCTCATGGGAGCATTGTAACCTTGTTCTTTGCCGAAAGACTCTGCGGATGGTAAGTTGTAGCTAACAAGGCTAGCGCCCGATCCTTGGGCTCCGTAAACCCCTTGAATAAACGGATGTAAGCGGGTGATGGGTTTTTTATTTCCAGTTAAAAGGCAAAAAGTGTTTTTTTCTTCCGTATTTTGAGAAAATAAAGAAAAAGCCTGTGAGATGGAACTTTCTTGGCATACGAGGCGATTTGTGTTTTCAATAGAAAAAGAGACGTAAGCATTTAGTTTTATCAATTCTTTCCAAAGAGTTTTTTTTTGTATAGCTTGAAGAAAATTGCTTTTTAAAAAACAAACCACAGCTTGAATTTCTTCATGATCTTTTAAAGAAGGGAGTAATTCCGTTAAGTTTTGTAGGAAAGATTCTTTTTTTTGCTCAAGAGCGTCTTGTTGTTTTGGGTTTTTAGAATCCCCTACTCCGAACACGTATTTCAGGTTATCCCAAAGGTAGTTCGGTTTTAATCCTGTTCCCGAACGCTTAACGGATTGAGGGACGAGCATTTTCTCCCCCTCTCCTGTAGGAGTTCTTTTGTCTTGGATATTTAAAAACTTCCCCTTTTTATCTAACAGAATAACAAAAGAGATTTCTTTGTACTCGAATCCGAAAGAGGGTAGCTCGGCCTTGTTTTTTTGACAGTATTGAATGAGGTTTTGTAAGATCATTTTAAAATCTCCGAGCTATCTCCTTTAGGGATTAAAACGTTTCCTTTTAGCATTGTTGCGTAAAAAAAATGGGGAGATATTTCTTCTTTGTTATAACCCATGTCGTAGAGCATTAAACCTAAATCTTGATTTTCAAGAATAGGTTGGCAATGCTCTTGTTCGTCCAGGAGTTGAAAGTAGGATGAAAATTCACGACATCCCAGGTAAGGTTGTGTAAAGCACTGTCCTTTAGAAGCTCTTCTTTTGAACATTTCGTTAAATTTTTTTTCCTGTTTTAAGTTAGGCTCGATAAGTTCTAACTCGGCATGAATTACGTAGGCTACATTTTTAAGAAGAAGAGAAGATCTTTGAACTCGTTCGTCCTCGATGAATATTTTCTTGTTCTTAGAAGCTTTGGAAGAGACCTCATTTCTTCGTATGTTGACCCATTTAATGGGATTTAGAACTTGGATCATTTCAATATGCCACTTCATAAAGGGATTCCATAAAATTGCTTCGAAAACGGCTCTTGCGGCAGAAGGGGTGATAATATCGTAGGAAGCGCGTTCTACTTTCATTTCGGGACGTGTAAAACAAGCGAAATCTCCCCAGACTTTAAGACGATGTTTCATTAAGCGCTCCGTAAAAATTCACAATTGAACAAATTAAATTCCATTCGCAAAGTGTAAGTTCTAATTATTATAAATATCATATGTAAATGATGATAAATGTTATATTAAATACATTCATCATTTAAATAAATGCACAAAAAAATACTTTCTAAGTTTTTTTATTAAAAAAACATTATCACAATAGGTTATTTCAGCTTTGTGGTATTTTTTTTACCACTAAGAAGTATAAAGGGTTGTATTCTAAGTGAGGTTTTTTTGCTCTTAAGTTCCGCTGCTCATAAGCGGTATCGGAGAGTGTTTTGGCACGCTCGTGAATGCCTTCGGCGTAGGCTCGTGTTTTGATGACGAGGTTGCCTACTTGGCAAGAATTTAAGATCGTATGGGGTATGTACGTTGCATGTGTTTTCATTAGATAGAATTCTAGCAGATTTAGGTTTATTAAATCAAATTTTAAGTTAGTCGGTTTTTTTGTTTTCAACCCACCTAGTGTAGGCTTTGTTTTCAACTTGTTGATTTTTAGTCTTTTTGCGTCGAGCTTTCTGGGTGCTGGGTTGATTTTATTGGCGTGTTTTTTTTAAGACGCGCCTGCGAAAGGCGCGTTGAAGAGGTTTTTGTCGAAATTGAAACCGAATCATTGTTTTATGATGGCAATTGAGGCTGAGGTTTCGGGGAGTAGTGATCCGAAAATCATAGAAGTGAGGGTGATTGGCAGGGTTGATGTGCTTCGTAATGAAATAGATTGACCTGGCGTGGTGGCAATAATAACGGTTCCTCCTGCAGTTCTGGTGGCTTCATCAGGGAAGAGGGTGAAGGCGGAAAAGCAACCTCCTGGGACTGGGAGCCCGTCTAGATAAAGAGATAAAGACCATCCAGGTACGGGGTTTGGGAAAGGAGGGGTTAGGGATCCTTCTACAGACCAGGTAATTTCGTAGATTCCGCTATTAATGAGAACAATCTCTCCTGTGGTAGACATCAGACTAAGATCGTAACTCCCAGCCGTAACTGCATTTGCAGACTGAAAAAGCACTCTATCTCCCGATGCGAGCTCTTGGTTGCTTATGCTGTAAACATTCGCCACGGCTCTTATGCTTGGGCAACAGGGGCCTTGAGGTCCAATCTGCCCTTGGATTCCTTGAGCTCCTTGAGGGCCTGGAATTCCTTGAAGCCCTTGAATTCCTGTTCCCGCAACTCCTTGAAGCCCTTGAGGTCCTTGAGGCCCTTGAGGGCAGATACAATCCGTGCAGCAGCATCCTGATGATGCCGCCTCAGCTTCAAATGGACTGAAACTCATAAACACGCCCAAAAGGGCTTTGAAAAAGATGACTTTTTTCATAGCAATCGTCCTATGTTTAATTAGTGATTTCTAGGTTAATCTTTGTTTGATAATTCTGTAAAAAACTTTTTTTTTGCAGACGTACATATTCTCTTCCTTCATGATAGTATTAATCAAGATATATATTGATTTTTTAGAAAAGAGCGCATATTCATATGGTTTTTTTCACCGATTTAAAAATATGACGATAGGTTATTTATCTAGAGAAAAATCGCACCGTTAGTTAAATGTATAAATTATTTCAATAAATAAAAGAATGTGGGTTCTATGAAAATAGTGTTTTTTGATGGAGTGTGCGGTCTTTGTAACCGCTTTGTAGATTTTTTGCTTCGGCACGACAAGAAAAAGAGATTAATGTTTTCACCTTTGCAAGGCGTTGCTATACAAAAAACAAAAGCAGCATCTTTTGCGAACGAGCAAACGCTTGTTTTTTTTAAGAACGATCTTATTTTTGTAAGATCGAGAGCGGCTCTTGAGGCAATAGCCACTCTTGGGGGGATTTGGAGGTTAAGTAAGATTTTCTTAATTGTGCCTCGGGCTATTCGAGACGGGATCTATATTTTGATAGCAAAACATCGCTATCAATGGTTTGGAAAAAAAGATGCATGTCGCGTGCCGACGCCCAATGAAAAATCTCGCTTTTTGGAGTGAATATGGATGGATATTTTCTAGCTAGAGTGTTTTTGCAAAGAGGTCTTGCTTTTATCTATCTTGTCGCCTTTCTTATTGTCGTCAATCAGTATAGAGCTCTTTTAGGGAAGAAAGGAATTTTGCCGATAGAAAACTTTGTGAGGCGATTGGATTTTTGGAAGTCTCCTAGCGTATTTATTTTTTATTGTTCCGATCTTTTTTTACAAGTTATGGGATGGGTCGGGGTTGGGCTTTCTTGTTTAGCTCTTTTGGGAATCTCGGAGCAGTATGGGTTACTGGTCTCTATGCTTATTTGGTTTTTTCTGTGGGCTATTTATCAATCTTTTGTCAATGTCGGGCAGATTTTTTATGGGTATGGATGGGAGATTCTTCTTTTGGAATCGGGATTTTTAGCTATTTTTTTAGGATCTGCCGACGTGGCTCCTTGTGTCTTGATGATTTGGCTTTATCGATGGGTTTTATTTCGAATGATGTTTGGTGCGGGCCTTATTAAAATTCGATGTGATTCTTGCTGGAAAGATTTGACGAGTATGACCTTCCATTATGAGACGCAGCCTCTTCCTGGTCCCTTAAGTCTCTTATTTCATAGGCTCCCTGTTTTTATTCATAAATTTTCCGTTATTTTTAATCATTTTATAGAACTTGTAGTTCCGTTTTTCTTTTTTTTCCCGAGAGAAGGGTGTGTGGTGGCGGGCTTGTTGACTTTTCTTTTTCAATTTCTTCTTATCTTAAGCGGGAATCTTTCTTGGTTAAATTACGTGACGGTTGTTCTTTGTTTTTCTTGCTTTCCCGATTCTTTTCTCTCGGTTCTTTTTCCTTATTTGAAAATACCTTTCCTTCCCGTTAATGATATTCATGTTGGACTTGTTATTCTCTTGGTAGGGCTTGTGGCTTATTTAAGTATTAAGCCGATAAAAAATCTTTTTTCGCGCAATCAGGCTATGAATCGAAATTATGATCCTTTAAATCTCGTTAACACTTATGGAGCTTTCGGGTCGGTCACTAGAGTGAGAAGGGAGATTATTATAGAAGGGACGAGTGATCTTGTGATAACGGAAAATAGCAAGTGGTTTGCTTACGAATTTAAAGGGAAGCCTGGGTCCGTGATGAGGCGCCCTCCTTTAGTGTCTCCGTATCATTATAAAATTGACTGGCAAATGTGGTTTGCTGCTATGTCTTCTTATCAGCATCATCCGTGGTTTCTTCCCTTCATTCAAAAGATGTTAGAAGGGGAAGAGCGTGTTTTGCGGTTGCTTGATAAAAATCCTTTTCAAGGTCGCCCTCCCGTTTATATTCGAGCTGAGCTTTATGAATACCATTTTGCTCCTAAAGGAAGTGAAAGAGGAGTTTTTTGGGTCAGAAAGCGAGTTGGAGAATATATCCCTCCCGTTCATCTTATAAAAAAATAATTTCCACGAGAAGAAGATAGGGTTTAGTCGAGTTGCTTTTTTTAGGACAAATGGCGATGCGTGAGGAATTTTCAGGCATCGCCAATTACTTTTATCGGATTAGCTTTTTTACTTTCTTTCGCAGCAGCAGTCATGGTGACAGTCTGCAATTCTTTCAATAACGATTGAAGCTGTAACATCTTCGCAATATTCTCCCGCTTTCAGTTTTATATTGTGCCAACCCTTGCTTACCAAGTTGTTGTTGATTACCCGTATTACGTTATTGCAGCATGTTTTGTCGCAAATTTTAACGAGTACGGCTAGCGTGCTCAATTGACCTTCTTCGCCGATGTTCATTTTTGAGCCGAGAATAACATGATCATTGAGAGTAAGTGCTACATTTTTCCAATATTCTTTTTTCCACATGCTTTTTCCTTCGCACTCATCTTCTAAAGAAACGGAATAGATTATTCGGTACATGCCCGGTTCCTTGATGATGAAATCTCCGCTATTGCAAGGATGTTCGATTCCTTTAGTAGGGGACACCATTTCTTTGTCAAAAATAATAGGATGCTCAGGAGCTATCTTGCAGTCTTCTGTTGTGTAAAATCCAGCGTATTGGATTGCTTTATGCTTATGATGATCGCTTGCTGGATTGCCAGGTTCTGCGGCATTTAGGCTTGAGATGCTGCTTGTTGCTAGTAGTAGACTTAATACGCTTGATAAAAATAAAAATTGTTTTTTCATAAAAAAACCCTTTATTGTATGGTATATATTTTTCTAAAAAAAAGCCTTGTGGCTTTTTAAGAGATCTTGCTTTTCATGATAGTATTAATCAAGTGTTATTTTTTTTGAAAAATAGAAATTTAACTAAAAAACCTACATAAGATATTCGAAAAAAACGTGTTGTGAATTTTTTATTTTTTAATAAATTTTAAAAATAATCCAAGTTCGGCAGTCTTGCTTTTTCGATAAGAATTCATTAAGAAGTTATTAAGTTCTGTTGTTTTTTTAGAGCCTGTATGGATGGGCGTTTTTTATAAGGTGTTCGGTTTCGAAAAGAAGTTTTACGCTTTGTTAGGGTTGGATTAATTTTTTATGAAAATATTATAAATTTGATTGGTTTTGAGTCTGTTTTTTTTGTAGGAAACTGGTTGAATTTTTTTATTTTTTTAAGAAAATAAAAATCATAAGATGTTTTATTTTGAAAACTTAAGCTTGTCATTTTGTCTTGCCCTCTCGTGACTGTAAAAAATAATTCTTGATTAATACTATCATGAAAGACAACATAAGCGCATCTGTATTGAAAATTGTCTTTACGGGCGGAATGTGAAATTTATTTTTTAAATTCTGCAAGAAAAAGAACTCTTTTTTTATGGGAAAGAGTTGGTTTAGAAATCACTAATTA
>JAZKAC010000191.1:0-9576 GCA_040389325.1 Chlamydiota bacterium
GGGGTGGGTCATTCTTCGCGATCGTCAAATGGGTCATTCTAATCAATCTTTAACATCAGGCTTAGAAGGATATCTTCAAGCCGTTTTGAAAGGGATTCAAAAAGGAACGGAGTCATCCCCATTACAAGTAGGCCTTATTTTAAGCCTGCGTCGTAATAGCTCTAGAGCTGTTGCTGAAGAAACTCTTCACCTTGCCACAAAATATCGGGATCAAGGGATTGTCGGGTTCGATCTATCAGGAGATTCCACTATAGGCGAAGTAGAAAACATTTTTCCTGTTTTTCTTAAAGCTAGAGAACAAAACTTCCCGATCACTCTTCATATCGGAGAGTCCCCAAAAGAAAAAGCCGTCGGGCAAATGCTCGAGTTGACACTTCTTCAACCTGAGCGTATCGGACATGGTGTACACCTTTGTGATGAGGCTAGACAGCTAGTTGAAAATAAGAAAATCCCTGTTGAACTATGCCTTACCAGCGCAATGCAAGCTTCCATGATTACTCAAGAAAAAGACCACCCCGCGCTACAATTATTGATGAGCGGTCACCCAGTAGCCATATGCACGGATGATCCTCTTATATTTAATACGAACTTATCCATAGAATATGCACGTATAGCTTCCGTGACGGGACTTTCCGTCGAAGAACTCTATGCAACACAAAAAGTATTATTAAAACATAGATTTCAAAGACAAGTTCACTAGGTTGGTTTGGAATCGGCATTTTTAACTCATGCCAGTAAAGCTCCTGCTATAATCCAAGGAAGTTTACCTTCCATATGACCTTTCCCGATTTTAAATATAGCCACAGCAATTACGAGCTCGCCCCCTATTAAAGCTTTTAAAGGGTTATCTCTAATGTTAGAATCGGCTAAATAATTTTAAAGCTTATTAAAGGCGATCCACCCACTTTCCTTGCTGCTTAATAAGAGCTATAAGTCTCTCGTCGGCTTCTGCAAAATCAATGTTTTTCTCAACACAAGCTTTTCCTATGTAAAGATCCACTTTCCCAGGTCTTGAACCCACATATCCGAAGTCGGCATCCGCCATCTCTCCTGGGCCATTAACAATGCATCCCATGATCGCAATTCTTACGCCAGGTAGGTGTGATGTTTTATCTCTAATTCTTTTAGAAACGCTTTGTAGGTCAAATAGAGTTCTTCCACATCCGGGACATGAGATAAACTCCGTCTTTACCGTCTTTCTTCTAGCGGCTTGTAAAAGGGAAAAACTCAAAGATATCTTCCTTTCTAAGGGCTCTTTAAGCTGCAAGGCAATACCTTCAAACTGCCCGTCGATCAATAAAGATCCACATTCGGCAGAAGATTCAATGACGGCATCTTCAAAATCCCCTTCGAAAGCTTTAAGCAATATAGCAGGAACTTTTGAGTTACAAGAACGAAGCCTTGCAAAAAACTTTCTTCCTTCATGAACTAAAGAATCTTCTGATGAAAATAAATACAGCTTAGGATGTAAATCTTTCAATTGTGAAAGAGTCTTCTCTTCTACATTGTCAACCAAGATAGCTAAAGAAGAGATATCATCTTCTTGAGTTATCTCTTGTATTTTCTTTATTTTCGTTACTAAAGGATGAGAAAGAGTTCTAGAAAGAATCCCTATGTTCATCCGAGTTAAAAGTTCATAAAGTCCTTCAACGGAAGATGCCTCTTCCACCCATAAAAAATCAGGAGTAAAAAGGCCTCTACGACCTGCTTTACAATCGATATTTTGTAAGAAATCCAGATGAGAAAGCTCTTCTTGGTCAACAGGTAAAATCACTATCCCAGATTTAGAAGAATCTTTTTCTTTAGGAATCGTGGAAAAAGATTCTTTTTTCCACTCTTTAAAGGCTAGTTGAGATAAACGCTTACAAGGGTCAATTTCAGCCCAAGGATCTTCTGTCAAAGAAACACGAATCGTATCTCCGATTCCGTCGATAAGTAATGACCCGATCCCTAAGGCGGATTTAATCCGACCGTCTTCCCCTTCTCCTGCCTCCGTCACCCCAAGATGTAAAGGATAATCCCACCCTAACTTATCCATTTCAGACGATAAAAGCCGATACGCTTCAATCATGACAATAGGGTTGCTGGCTTTCATGGAAAAAATGACATCATGAAAATCATGAGAGCGACATACTCTTGCAAATTCAAGAGCGGATTCTACCATCCCCTTAGGGGTATCTCCATAGCGATTCATAATCCGATCAGATAAAGAGCCGTGATTAGTTCCTATCCGGATTGCCTTTTTTAAAGCCTTACACTTTAAAACTAGAGGACCAAATGTCTCTTCAATTTTCTTGCTCTCTTCCGCATATGATTCATCATCATATTCTTTTTTAATAAAAAGAGCTCTTTTATCAATGAAGTTTCCCGGATTAATACGAATTTTATCTACCCACTCAACAACCTTCATGGCAGCTGGCGGATAAAAATGGATATCTGCTACCAAAGGAATGTGACATCCTTTTTCCAGCAGAAGGGACCTGATCTCTGCACAAGCCTCTACCTCTTTCATTCCCTGAACCGTCATTCGAACAATTTCACAACCAGCTTCTCGTAGTCGTAAGATTTGATCTACCGTGGCTTGGACATCTCTTGTATTGGAAGTTGTCATGGATTGAATCCTTATGGGATTTTCTCCTCCGACACCTACATTACCGACTAATACTTCTCTTGTTTTTTTTCTCGGCATCTATCGCTCCCAACTCTCTTGTAGTCTACCCATTTTTTGAGCAAATATTTCAGGAGAACGCTTCACCGCTAATAAAAGGGCCATCATGTGAGGTACCGCGATAAAGGCTAACATAATATCAACCATAGACCATACCGTCCTCACCTCTCCCATAGCTCCTAAAAAAATCATCACGGCCGTAAGAAGAAAATAATATCGATTTTTCTTGTTTTGCATTAAATACTCATAACACTGACTTCCGTTAAAGGCATTACCTAAAATCGTTCCAAATCCAAAGAGTAGAGCACTAATGGTAATAATCAAAACCCCTATCCAAGAAAAGTACTGCTGATAAGAAGACGCCACCATCCCCATCCCTAAAGACTGAGAAGGATCTTGCCAGGTGTTTGTGATAAGAGCCACGCATCCCGATAAGAAAGCAAGCCCCCCTGCACTAAAAGTTGATAACATAGCAAGAACGCCTTGAGTTCTTGGATCGGATGTCTCCGCTAAAGAGTGAGGTATCGTCTGCGTTCCGACCCCTGCTTCCGTAGCTTGAATTCCCTTAAAAACACCCCATCGCAAAGCTCCCACGACACCACCGACTAAAGAACCGCTAGCTAAGGCGTAAGGAGAAAATACGGAGCTAAAAATAGTGTTTAATATCGACCCTATCTGATCTAAATTCGATAAAAGAATCCAAGAGCTTGATCCGATGTATAGAACGAACATGACGGGCACTAGTTTAGATGAAAAAGAGCTAATTCTCTTAACCCCTCCTAAAAGAGTTAACATAACTAAAACTACAAGCCCTATAGCAGAATATACGACAGGAATTTGAAAAGAGCCTAGAGCGGGAGAATTTAAAATAGAAGTCAACTGGTTAGCCTGCGCTGCAGACCAACCCATCATCAATATGGTACATCCCATTGCATACCATTTAGCCATCTTAGGGGAAAAAAGCTGTTGCAAGTACTGCATGGGCCCGCCCATCACTTTTCCATCTTCTTGCTTTTTTCTATACTGGACACCTAAAGACACTTCTACATAAGTAACGGCACTTCCTAAGAAAGAGGTTAAGATAAAGCCTAAAAGAGCTCCTGGGCCCCCTAGTTGAATAGCTATAACGGGACCTACCAGAGTAGATATCCCCAAGGTAGTGGACATTGCCGTAAATAAAGCCTTGAGAGGAGAAATTGTATGCTTTCCCTCTTTCGTAGCCCCCTTACGAGAAGAATTTTTTAATGTCTTCCATAAAAATGGGATAGCTCGAATTTGAATAAATCGCGTCTTTACACTTATATAGACGCTTCCTGCCAATATAAATAAGCAGGCAACAAATAAAACCCTATCTGTTAACGCTTTATACAATTCTTCTATCATAGCCACCACCTTTCACGGTAAAGCATCCATTCTAAAAGAGTTCCCCTTAAAATTCCTGTATAAAACACCGCTAGAGTGAAAAAAGTACATTAAAAAGAGATTTTTTCATAAACCGTTATCCCCATTCATGATCGATACTTAATTTAAAAAAATTATTGTACATTATATTTTTAATTATATATAATAATATTTAATTAATTTTAAGTTTATTATTTATTAAAAAAACCTTGGAGTTGAAATGAATAATCTATCTACGTATCCACAAGTCAGAGCGAACACCTCCATTACGCCTCAAAACCGTGATGAGCCAGAAGGTATTGAAAATAGAATTGATAGTTTGAAAAAATGGATGACAATTCCTGAACTCGAGATTGACTTTCTCGTGACTGAATCTCCTGGGCTGGCAGGCCTAGGCTTAATAGCACTAGGAACAGTTGATCTACTACTAAAAGAAAAATTCACATCATTGAATATGACAGCTATTGTATCGGGATTGTCGCTACAGGTTTTCCAAATGGCGGTTATGAATCGAAGAGATCAAAAGTCGACAAAAGATGATTTTATTTGTTTTGGACTCAAAGCTGCCAGTGTACTTTCCGGATTTAATCAGATCCATAATATAAAAACTGGGCTAGGTTGTGCCTTTGAATACGGATTGAAGTCTTCGGAATGTACGGATAAAATCGTTCATTATGTAACCAGTAAATCAAATTCGTATATTTCTAAAAATGAACTGGTTGTTCTGAGCGTTTTGGGGCTTTTTGCTACGACTTTCCTTTTACATCACATGCATACCCATCTTCAGCCCAGAAGATGACCATAAAATAAAAAAAGCATAGATCATAAACCATTACAAAAAGGAAAAAATCATGTATCCAGTTGACCTAACCCCACTTCCGTTTCCACGCCCAGGCATTCTTAAAAAAGAGGTGCAAAGCGACGAGTGCAGACCCGTTTTTGAAAAATCCATTCCTACCGTAAGAAAAACGCAGGTGGTCTTTAATTCAAAAACACTCATACGATACCTACCGTCATTTTCAGGAGCGGAAGACGCCAAAAACATTTGGTCAACTGATGATGAGATAGCTGGGTACAAGGCTGAAACAATGAAGGCTGTGAAAGAATTTCTATCCACCATTAAAAAAGAAGATAAAAAAATATATATCACCGAAAAAGGAACCTTAATTAAGGAGAAAATATCAAACGCCATGACCCTTCAAGAAGTAGCCGCAGAAAATAAAAAAGAAAAACGTAAAAAAACCAAAAGCCCTTCTGATGAAAAATTGCCCCCCTATTCAACAAGAAAAAAAACTAGGCTTGATTAAAAAATAGAGTTAATTTGTTATTTTAACGATCTCTTGAGGCTTTATCTCAAGAGACCGTTAAAAAAAACTCACTCATAAGTGCTGTGCACATCTGGAAATTGCAAGAAAAACTTGCCTATAATTCTTTTTAGCCTCATAATCCCCCCCTCTAGATCCTATTTTTTTCTCTATAAGAAAAAACAATATTGCAAGAAAAAAAATAATTGAGTACAACCTCAAACAAAGTAGGGATTCTATAAAAGATGCCTACTATTTTTAACCGACTAACCTAGGTTTTTTTTATGAACATGAAAAGTGAACGACTGAAAAAGCTTGAAAGCGAACTTTATGATTTAGACCAGTGGCTAAAACTAGGGCTTGTTCCTAAAAAAGACTTAGAAAAACATAAAGAAGAAATCAAAATCTTACAACACCGGATCGAAGAAGAAAAAGAGCGTTTACGATTCTTAAAAGAAAGCGGTGAGATGGAAGAATTTGCTATGCCTAAAAGACCCGCTCACGGAAGACAAGTCTTCCAAGAACCTCATAGCCTTCCCGATATAGACATCGGAGAAGAAGGAATGACGGATCTTGACTTGGATATGGAGACCGACTCTTTTGATGCCGAATCCAGCACGGGAGAAGAATCTGCAGAACACGGGGAAGATTCCGAAGTGATCGAAGAAGAAGAGGAAGAAGAGGAAGATCCTTTCAGCGATCGTAATCGTTGGAAGCGAGGTATCTTGGAAGACCCGGAATCTAATGACTGGTAGTCTCCTAAAAGCTCCCGCAAGTCTTTACATTCACGTTCCATTTTGTTCAAAAAAATGCCCTTATTGCCATTTTTTTATCCTCCCGGACTCTGAAGAAAATCAGACTTTTTTCATGGAACACCTTCATAAAGAGTGGCTCCTTCGGGCCCACCTTTTAGAAAATAAAGAGATCGTTTCTATCTACTTCGGAGGAGGAACTCCTTCTCTTCTTCCTCCTAAATCGATAGAACTAATTCTCTCTTGGATTAAATCGGGACCTGCAAAACTCTCTTCTCATTGTGAAATCACACTTGAGGCTAACCCTGAAAAGACAAACAAGTCTCTTATGCAGGAGTTCTCCCTAGCTGGCATCAATCGAGTGAGTTTAGGAGTACAATCTTTTGATGACACTCTTTTACAACTTCTAGGAAGAACTCACGATAGCACTGCAGCTAAAAAGGCGGTAGAAGCAGTCTTTGAAGCGGGTATTACCAACATCTCAATCGATCTTATGTACGAACTTCCTTACCAAACCCTTCTACAGTGGGAAAAAAGCGTAACAGAAGCTACCAAACTCCCCATCACCCATCTTTCTCTTTATAACCTCACTTTTGAGCCGGGAACGGTTTTTTATAAAAAACAAAAGACCTTATCCAAAAACCTTCCCTCACAAGAAGAAGCCGTGGCCATGTTAAATATAGCAACAACTTCATTTCCTGCAGCAGGCCTTAAGCGTTATGAGATTTCAGCGTTTGCTAAAGACGATCTTTTCTCCGTTCATAATATAGGGTATTGGACAGCTCGCCCTTTCCTAGGACTTGGTCCTTCAGCTTTCAGCTATTTTAATAACCGTCGATTTCGCAACATCCCCCATCTTAAAAAATGGGCAGAAAAAATTGCAGCTCAACTACCGTCCGAAGACTTTGAGGAGACCTTAGATCCAGATTCCAGACAAAAAGAACTTTTAGCCGTAGAACTACGACTCCTCCGCGGAGTTGACCTTGCCGCCTTTTCTCCCCTATCTCAAGAGCTCGAGCAGTCTATTCAAAAAAACATCCAAAACGGCTATTTGAACTTTTCAAACTCAAGACTTTCCTTAACGGAAAAAGGACTACTATTTTATGACTCCGTAGCAGAAGAAATCATCTAATTTTTGGTGTTAAAAATAAGCAAACCTTATAGGATTACTGAAATTCGATACTAAGGAGACTTTTATGATTCTCTTCCCCCTTTGTAATATAGAAACTACCGTCTATATGGAAATTAAATACACCCCAAAACGCTCTTCTAAAACACCACTCATCGTGAATCTTTATAACGAAAAATCTACATACAGCGACTTGGCGGTAGCTACTTTAAAGACCATCCCTTCCATCCAAACCGTCACGAATTTGGTCATCACAAGACATGGGCCTTTCTTTTCAAGCGTCTTATGTGAAGCCTCCCCTAGACTGAAAGATCTAAGGGCTTCCAAGAAATTCGGAAGTACTTCAGAAAGCGCCATTTAAAATCGGCTAAGAGCAGGGGATGAAAGAGCCCTACACTGAAGATCTAGCAAATCACAGTGGCCACGAGTCATGCGCGGACAGCCGTAAGGATGTACGTGAAGCGTTCGACAGTGGTATGTAACAGGTTAGGTATTGAGCCTCGAAAACTTCTTTATCAGAGTGCCGACGTGTTTGAAGTCATCGGAAGGCAAAATTAGAGACATCGCTAATGCAAGATGTAGCTAGACTCTGCGTGGTCGAAGACCCTATACATGTACAGAACCTCTAAGCACGGGAAATGGGAGACCCTGTAATCGACCACGATCATATATCGCGGTCCGTATTGAAAATCCAATAAAGGAGTACAGCAATGATGAACGATTGCAGGGAGTCGGATAGACTCGTAGTACCGGGGAAGTCTTCGAACAAACCTGACACTGTGGGGGCGGAGAAGATGGAGGGAAGGGGTCTACCCGAGGGGAATAAGGGGCAGCAAAACACGCTCAGGACTCAGGGCCTAGAAAGCGTGCTCAATAAGTTGCAACTTATACATCAAAAAGCGAAAGCGGATAAGAAAATGAGGTTCACAACCTTAATGCATCATATCTATAACATCACCACGCTGAAGTGGGCATATTTCGAACTAAAGAGAAATGCAGCCCCAGGAGTTGATCGTGAAACTTGGGAAAGCTATGGAAAGGATTTAGAGACAAACCTTCAAGATCTTTCTAAGAGACTCAAGGATGGAGCATATAAAGCAAAGCCTGTAAAAAGAGTTTTCATTCCAAAAACAGATGGCAAACAAAGACCACTAGGTGTGACTGCATTAGAAGATAAAGTAGTGCAGAGAGCAACCGTTGCGGTAATGAACTCAATTTACGAAGCAGACTTTGTAGGTTTCTCGTATGGATTCCGACCGAAGCGTAGTCAACATCAAGCGCTGGATGCTCTCTATGTAGGAATAAATACGAAGAAAGTGAGCTATGTATTCGATGCAGACATAAAAGATTTCTTTAACAAAATTAATCGAGAATGGCTAATAAAATTCATCGAACATCGTATAGCGGACAAACGAGTAGTGCGACTTATCCAGAAATGGTTAAACGCAGGAGTTTTGGAAGAGGGAGAGATCATTTATAGTGAACAAGGAACGGTCCAAGGTAGTTGCGTGTCGCCGCTACTTTCGAACATATTCTTGCATTATGTTTATGATCTTTGGGTCAAACAATGGAGACAAAACAAAGCACGTGGCGAGATTATCGCAGTGCGCTTTGCCGATGACACTGTTGTAGGATTTCAATATAAGTCGGATGCAATATTATTTCAGGAAGAACTAAAGGAGAGGCTTCAGAAGTTTGGACTGGAATTACACCCTGAGAAAACGCGTCTTATAGAATTCGGGCGATTTGCTGCGGAAACAAGAGAGAGGCGAAAAGAAGGGAAACCTGAGACATTTACATTTCTTGGATTCACACATATATGTGGGAAGAAAAGAAAGAATGGAAAGTTCACGGTTTGGAGGCATACGATAAAGAAGAAAATGCATAAGAAACTAAAAGAAATCAAAGAAGAACTCAAGAAACGAATGCATGAACCCATTCCAAAAGTAGGTCGATGGCTTAAAGCTATAGTCACGGGACATTATAGATATTATGGTGTGCCCGGGAATTATAAAGCTATGGATGATTTTAGATACCAAATATGCCAAAAATGGAAATCTTCTCTTAAAAGAAGAAGCCAAAAGGGATATATAACAGTGGATAGAATTAACGAGTTGGCTGACCGATGGCTACCAAGACCGCATATATGTCATAAGTATCCAAGTGAGCGAATGGGTGTCAAAACCTGAGGGAAGAGCCGTATGCACTAATATTGCACGTACGGATCCGTGCGGGGGATGATCAGAAATGGTCATTCCTACCGCGTCCAAGAATACTAACAGTAAGGAGAAAAAATGTTAGTCAACGAAATAGTAGAATTAC
>JAZKAC010000192.1:0-8547 GCA_040389325.1 Chlamydiota bacterium
CATATTTCCTAACCATTTTCTCTATGGCTAGGTACGCATTTGTCGGATGAACCAATAAAAATTTCTGTAAAAAAATTTAGCTTGTTATACAAATTTTCGAGCGAGATCAGTATCGAAGATGTCATCTTCCGAAAATACATGCCGACACGTCGGCGTAAAGCGCGTCAAAACAGGTAGAATAAAACGAATAAAAATGGTATAATTTTTGATATATTTATAAAACACAGGAAACACATGGTTACTATCAGCAATGACTTAGTTAGCTTAATTCAAGAAGAGGAACGGGAAGCTATAGAAGAAATTCACCAATCGATCGGATGGAACGACTACGTCTCTGGAAAAGGCTTTGTAGCCCGATCAAACACAAACGGAAAAATCATAGCCTACATTAATCTGCGCCTTTATTCCGAGATGACACACATCCCGTATTTTGCCGTGCACAAGAACTATCAAGGAATGGGCGTTGGCATACAACTTTTTGATCAAGCCGTAAAAATCTCCAAAGAAAACAACCGCCTTTCTATGGAATTATCCTGCGAAGTAGAGAAGACGGGCAACTTTTACCGCAAATGTGCAAAAAGGCTAGCATTACCTCACGAGGAAACCTTCTCGGGGCTCTATGATAACGGGGATCTTGCTTCTAAATTCGTTTTTGATCTAAAAAAATCACTCTAAGTCTTTTGAAGCGCTCCAAAAGCAAGCTATTTTTATCGCAACACCAATGCCAGCTGCCAGTAAAGCGTTTTTTTTTCCAAGTTCCTTATTTGCTTGATCCCATATGCCTATCCCATTCGGTTGATTACAAATTCTTTCTCCGTCCATACCAGGCGCACCTTTTTATGATAAACCCGTTCATCAGAAAAAGTATCAGAAAAACCATTAAACCCAATAGCCCGTTTCTGGTACGGGCCTTTAGTCGGCTCTTCAGCCGTTCTTAAATAGGCTTTAGCTGGTAGTCATTGAATCCGAGATGACTCCTAAAAAATTTGCATTGAACGGAGTGATCAATTCCCATCCAGCCCTTAGAGTTAGGTGATATTTGTTGTTGCAAAAGTTGATATCATATTCTTCTCCTATAATTAGATCGATCTCAGGTAAAACAGTGTGAAAATTTGAAGTCATCGCTGTAACGACAACAGGCTTGGTCCCATTAAAAAATTGCCCCGAAACAGTAGATTTAACTATTGGATTCGGAATTGACGACAGTGAGTGGCTCGGGAAGTTCAGGTGTGTAAGCAACTAGGACAAAAATATGATATTTTTCATTGAGTCATAGATTTTTAATAGTATTACTTTTAGGCAAAAAGCATACTCAAAAATTAAAATTCTTTCCAATCATTTTAAATTTAAATTCACGGACTGCTTTTACTCTCATATATTTTTATATCTAAACAAAGAAAACATTTGATTATTATACATCTTTTTCATTAATACAAGATATAAAAGGTGGATAATTCCTAATATGCTTAATTTTCAAATGAGAAAATCACTTCTGGCGATATGTCTCCTTTTCTCGGGATGTCTTTCTATGGGACAAAAGGAAAAGACGGAGCATTTACAAGGCCCTCAAGATCTAGGGAAGAGCATTCAAACAGGATTGGAATCGGGTCTTTTTGCTCAAGGCAACTGGCCTAAAGAGGCTTGGTGGGAAGGTTTTAACAGTGAAACGTTAAATCGGTGGATCGAAGAAGGCTTTTTACATAACCCCAGCCTGCAGTCCGTACAAAGCAGAATCGATGCAGCAAAACAAAAAGCGAAGGTCACGGAATCCAAGCTCTTTCCCTTCTTATTTTTTAACGCAGATGACAACATAGCGTACTTTAGTAAAAATGGCCTAGACCACGCCTTTAACCCATCTCTTCCCCTACACGGGTACGATTTAGATCTTTCCCTTGCTTTTACATATGAATTCGATTTTTGGGGAAAAAACAGAAACATGTTTAAAGCTGCCATAGGAGATCTGAGGGCTCAAGAAGCGGAGTTTGCGCAAGCTAGACTTATCTTATCCACTTCTTTAGCTCAAAGCTATTTTGCACTTTTAATTAATTACCGAAAAAAAGATGCATATCAAAGACTTCTAGACATCAGAAAAGACAAACTAGATCTTCAAAATAGACTTGTAGAAAGCGCACTCTCCTCTAGACTTATTCCCCTACTGGATGATGAATCCGTACAAGACGCCGAACAAACCCTTCTTTTCATAAAAGATGAAATAGAGGTTCAAACTCACCTCATCAATATTTTACTCGGAAAAAACCCCGATACAGACCTTCCCTTAGATACGCTTAAAGGATCTTCTTTGCCAAGCATTTTCCTACCCGAGACTCTTTCTGCCGATCTGTTATCAAGAAGACCCGATCTCATGGCTCAGATCTGGAGGGTAGAGTCCCTAGCCCATCAAGTAAGCGCTGCTAAAGCCGATTTTTTTCCAAACATCAATCTAACGGCTCTTGCAGGGTTTGAAAGTTTATCCTTTTCAAATCTCTTTTCCATGGCTTCCAAGATGGGTTCCATAACCCCCGCTTTAAGTCTACCTATCTTCAACTCGGGCGCTATAAAAGCTAATATGAGAGAGAAAAAAGCCATTTTTGATGAAGCCATATTTCAGTACAATCAACTCATTTTAACAAGCGCGCAAGAAGTCGCTGATCTTATCTCTAACATTCAAATGACTTTTTCTCAAAAAAGATCACAAGAACGGGCTTTAGAAGATTCTAAAGAAAGGCTTTTTCTAACTACTTTAAGACTAAAAGGGGGACTGGATACAACCTTTTCCGTTTTAGATTCAGAAGAAGAGGTGATCTCTCAAGATCTTAAAGATCTCGACATCCTCTATAGTGAATATGCCTTTGTCATCAAACTAACAAAAGCTCTCGGAGGAGGATATCAAGCATACTCTCCCTTAGAAGTGAAGGAGCTGCCATGACGGAAGATTCGGAAAAAAGCAAAAAGAAACTCATCTACACCTACTCGGGTGTTATCTTAGGCTGCACCTTAGTCGGTGTCGCCTGCTGGTTTGTTTTTTTTCGCAATATGGCTTATACGGACGATGCTTACGTGCAAGGCAACCAGGTCATGCTCACCCCTTTAGTCCCGGGATTCGTAACGGGGATCTACACAGATGATGCTTTCTTGGTATCCAAAGGACAAGTACTTGTCGAGTTAGATACGACCAACGCAAAGATCGCTCTAGACCGGGCTAAAGAAAATCTAGCCTCTAAGGTAAGAGAGGTCTGCCAACATTTTCACGACGTCTTTGCTATAAGAGCAGAAATCGGGGCTAAAAAAGCAGAATTCATCAAATCGGCACAAGACTATGAACATAGACTCTATGTTTTAGCAGCAGGCGGCGTTTCCGTAGAAGATTTCGAACATGCCGTAGCTGCCTTACGAAGTTCTTTTTTCCTCTTGCAGATGACGGAGATCCATCTTGAAAAGGCTCTAGCCCTTGTAAAAAACACCTCTATCTTATCTCACCCAGAGGTTCTTAACGCAAAAGACATCGCAAGACAAGCCTTTGTAGACTTACATCGCTGCAAGATCACCTCCCCCGTAGAGGGTATTGTAGCGCAAAGAAGAATTCAAGTAGGCATGTGGATACCTCAAGGTGAGCCCTTACTGGCTATTATCCCCTTAGATCAGATCTGGATTAACGCGAACTTTAAAGAAACTCAGATGAAACGGATGAGAATAGATCAAAGCGTCACCTTACGCTCCGATCTATACGGATCCGAGGTCTCCTACCATGGAAAAATAGTAGGACTGCCTGGCGGTGCGGGTAATGCCTTTTCTATCCTCCCCCCTCAAAACCTATCGGGCAACTGGATTAAAATCGTACAAAGACTCCCCGTCCGGATTCAACTGGATAGAGAAACGCTTACCAAATATCCTTTAAGGATCGGCCTATCTATGGAAGCTAGGGTAGACTTGACGGAACCTGGAGTCTTAGTCCCCTCCTCTTCGGAAGGAGCTCCTAACTATATAACAAACATCTTCGTAGAAGAAGAATTAGGAGATCTTCCTTGGATTGAAGAGATCATTTTCAAAAATGCGGACTCCTCTTTAAATGCTTTCTTGGTAAATCCTTTGACATGGGAATCTTAAATGTTTCTTGTAGCTCTTTACTCTTGCATTTTCTGGTCCTCGTTTAACTTCATAGCCCCCATTATGGCAGGAGGCTACATCACAAGCGAGCTTGGAGGCTCAACGGATATAGCCTCTTACGACATCACTTTTTTCGGGTTAGGAAATGCTTGTATCTTTCCTGTCGGAAAGATCATAGAAGGTAGATTAGGAAAAACGGATGCGCTATTTTTTTTCGTATTGATGTTTTCCATCATCACCCTTTGCATAGCTCTTTCCCCCACATTTCCCTTTTTTGTTATTTTCAGGTTCATTAGCGGTCTTGTTTCAGGCATATTTTTTTCTTTCAGCTTAAACCTCATCAACCAGTTACAAGAAGAATATAAAAAAAAAAGAACATCCGCTTTTTTGGGATTTTTAGTTTCAGTAAGCCCTACACTGGGAGCCTGCTTCGGGGGATGGATTTCTTATGATTACAACTGGCGATGGATCTTTTTACTCCAGCTCCCCTTTTTAGCACTCACCCTATGCGTAATCCATAGGTTTAGAGCTTCTTTAAGAGAGCCTGTAACCCACGTACCTTTTGATAAACTGGGATACATCTTATACCTTCTTTCCATTTGCCCTTTAACTATAGCCGTTTGTTTAGGACAAGAGCTTGATTGGCTTCGAAGCCCCCTGATCTGCTATCTTCTAGGCATCAGCCTCGTCGTTTTTCCTTTTTTTGTTCTTTGGGAGCTTAGACATAAATACCCTTTAATAGAGCTTAGACTTTTCCGTGTCCCCGCTTTTTCCATTTCCGTTTTTTCCATATTTCTTCTTTACTCAGCTTACCTCGGCATGGTCGTCCTCCTTTCTTCATGGCTTCACTTAGATGTCAACTACACACCTCTTTGGATCGCATTTTTAATGCTTCATATGCTCATTGCAGCTACCTTATTATTTATTTTTATAATAAAATGGATGGAAAAAACACATCCCTTCCTTCCCATTCTATTTGCCATTGCGGCCTTTGCCATTTCTTCTTTTTACTCATCTTACTTCAATGCAGAAATCAACTTCGAACGAATTGCCATCTCCAGAATTTTTGCAGGCTTTGGTCTCGCCTTTTTCTTTTTTCCCTTATTAACCATCGCTTTAAATTCCGTTCCTCTCGAGCAAAGAACTCAAGCCAATGCCATTTTCCAGTCTGCTAGAATACTTGGAGGCGGGCTCGGAGTTGCCTTTTACACTACCGTGTGGTTAAGAAGAAAAGTCTTCTACCATGATAGGTTAGGTTCTTCCTTAACCGATTACTCTGAGCTAACGAGTAATGTTTTTGAAACCTTAAGTTTTTTTCATGAAAAAGGACTCGCAGCAAAAGAGCTTTTAAACGGAGCTCTTAATAAACAATCTACGGTTTTAGGACTAGCGGATTGCTTTTATCTTATGGGATGGCTAATGACGGCACTTTTCATCATGATTTTCTTTTTCTCCATTAAAGGCCTGTCGGCGTACTATAGAGAAAGGTTATGGGGTCAAAGGTAAAAAAAGAAATGATGTCTCCATTTCATGAGGCGTTAGCCCTCCATGACTTCCATAAAAATTTTGCTTAAATTTATGATGCTCGAACCACCATACGGATTCACCTTCATAAGGTACAATCACCAGATTGCCGACTCTTTCTAGAAACCGTTGAGAGGCCTTCCCAAAAAATCCTTTTTGAATCAGTGTCTCCACTTTCCATACTTCAGCTTTTCCTTGCAGGAGAATACTCATCTCTTGGATAGCTCGCTCTAGATACTCTTTTTTTACGGTTAAAAAAAGATCACGACAAGACCCCGCAGGGGTCTTAACTTGTAGCCAATCTACAAGGTAAGGCATCTCCTGGTTGATATAGATAGTCTTCTTAGGGCAAACTGGCACCATGCCGTGATCTGCCGTTAGTAAAAGAGCCAGCTTTTTAGAAGATCTCATAAGAGGCGCTAGCTCCTTTTCTAAAAGATCCAAACAATAAAGAATGCTTTTTTCAAAGGTCTTATGCTCAACTCCTTTTCTATGCCCTACGGAGTCGATATGGGAATGATAGAAAAAAGCATAGGTCTTCTTACTTCTTGAACTTAAAAACAGTTCGGATAAGCTCTTTAGCCCCTGCATTAAATTTAAGTACCCGATTGAGTGAGCTCCCTTACTAAGAGATTGTGAGTACGGACTTTCATTAATGGAAGATTCTTGGAAGATAAACGAGTCCACTCCTTTAAGATGCAACTTCTGATACAAGGTTGTAAAAGGAAAGAACTCTTCGGGAGGTATGCCTGAAGCTATCAAGCTGCTTGGCATTCCATCTCCTGCATAAGAAAAAAGAAGAGGAGCAATCACCCGATCTACCTTAGGCTCGTACTGGAACCATTCATAGATGCCAGTCTCCCCAACTTCCAATCCCGTATGAATGGTTGTAACGTGGGCAGCTGTTGTTGACGGGAACTGCGAGGTTACTTTTGAAAGGATCCCTTTATCTAAACACCTTTGTAAAAAAGGGTGCGATAAGTACTTTTCTAAAAAGCACCAGCCGAAAGCATCTATAAAAAGAAGAATCACTCCATCGTATTCCTCTTGATTAAAACAACTTCTGGGTAACGCCGCACTTTTCCCTTCTCCCGTTAAAAGATAGGAGATCGTTGCAGGGATTTTAGAAAAGCAAAAAGAGTCATACAATGGCTTTCTAAAACGCGTTGAAAAACAAGACCCGTTTACCGCTTGAATAGACTCTTCATTAATCATATCACCCCTTAATAATTATTTAATTTTTACAATGTATCAAATCTTCATTTAGAAGAAAACAAGCTTTGACAAAAAAAGTAAAACGACTATACATTGCAACAAGTTTTCATTTACGGAAAACTAATAAAATTTTAACAAAAAAAAAATAATTCCTTAAAAAATAATTTGGAGGCGGTTTACTCTAACAAGAACTCTTAATAGACTAGACCGTGATAAAAAAAATGAAAAAAATAACAGCTCTTTTATGCACTTTATTTACCTTGAGCATTTTTGCTCAAGATGTCAAGATCCCCGCCTCTTCAGCAATGACTGACGAAAATGCACCTCACTACTTGTCTAAAGTTTCTAAAGAAGGCACTTTGATTGCCATGGAAGACGAGTCTCAGTGGGTACTTCCTGCATTTGACACGGATGAAAAAGACAATGATGAAAAAAATGTTGCCTTAACCTGGTTTGCTGGGGATCCATTAATGATCACTCCCAATATTACCTTTTTAGCTTATTTCTCTTCTTACACCTACACCATCCACAACCTTAGAACGGGAACTTATACGGGAGCTAAACTCTACTACGGCCCTAGAATCGATGGCGCCTTCACAAAGCAAGTCACGGAAATCAACCTTGCCGACGGAACCACAAGCTTAAGCGACGGATCTTCTTGGATCGTATCTACCGCCTCCGAACCAAAATTCAGCAAATGGCAAATCGGCGATTACATCATCATCGGCAATAGCAATAAAAAAAATAAAAACATTCTAATCAATATAAACTTAAATCAATACATAGAATCAGCAAACTATAACTAATATTAGGATAAAATCATGTCTGCAATAACATCATCTTTCGGTAAAATTCAAAACTTTGGAGAAGGAACTTTAACACGTTTAACATCAGACCAAAGCACTCAAGACAAAGCTTACGCAGTTGCCATGAGCGCCCTAAAAGCTATAGCCGTTCTAGCCGCAGGTGTGGCTATTATAGCTTTAGGCTTTAACGACAACTTCATTAACGGCATCTTCGATGCTCTTCCCAACTTAGCAGGAATCGTAGCACTCTTCGTCGCTATGAATATTTTCTTAGAACCCGAGAGCAACCCAAGGGCAGCAGCATGTAGAGATCACGAATGGAAAAAAGACGCTGGAGATGCACAAGAAACCAAACCAACAAACACTCCCGTAAAGCAATCCGAACTAGAAAAAACCAGCCTACTTTTTCATAACGGTGATCATTCCAAGTTTGCTAAACTAGGAACTCGACAAGCTTAAAATTTTTATCCCATAAAAATTAAACTCCTCTTACCTTTTCTTTAAAGGCTGGGGAGTTTAGACTAATACATCACCTTTTTTTGGTTACAAAATGAAAAAAATACCATTTATCCTGTGCGCTATATTCGCTATAAGTACCGTAGCTCTTGAAGCCTCTTCAAGAAGTTTTACCTATTTCTCATCTTCAAGAATGCAAGAGCATGTCTTAACGGATTTTTCCTCTTATAATTCTTTAATCCGCATTGAAGACGGCTCTCACTTTAAAACCTCCGATTGGGATGCTTACACCCTATCAAAATGGAAATCGGGCGATCGATTACTTATTTTCCCTAACCTTTACTATTTTTCTTTCTACACCTACTCTATATACAATGCCACACTTGGAACTTCCATCTTAGCCAACCTTCGCTATGGACCTTCCATAGGCAATCGCTTTGCT
>JAZKAC010000192.1:8557-9521 GCA_040389325.1 Chlamydiota bacterium
AAGCAGGTGGATGAAATCGATTACAGAAATGAACTTCTGAGGCTTACCGACGACTCTTACTGGGCTATATCCGATGACTACCTAGATGAGTTTTATCGATGGAAAGAATCCGATTACATCATCATCGGATCAAGTAAAAATTCCCTATATAAAAATATTCTCATTAATGTGACTTTGAACCACTATGTAGAGGCGAACCTTTACGATTAGAACAAATTACCACAGGTCTTGCAACAATTTGTCTTTTTATAGATAATGTGGATTAAGACAGGACATTTAAAAATCATCAAACCTAAAAGGAGTTATTCTTATGGGCAAACCTAAAGATGCGAAGAAAGAGGAAAAGAAAAAGCCTCAAAAAACATTAAAAGAAAAAAGAAACGAAAAACAGGAAAAAAAGAAAAAACCTGCTTAAGCCTTCAAAGGCCTGATCCGAGAGTCTGGATCGGGCCTATACTTAAATCCTTCCCGACAAAAGCAAGATAATTATAATAATTATAATTAGTCCTAGTCCACCACTTGGACCATAACCCCAACGCATACTATGCGGCCATGCAGGCCATGCTCCGATTAACAACAATATTAAAATAACTAATAAAACAGTACCCAACATAAATACATCCTTATTTTTAGCCTACCGTCAACAACAACACTGGTTTTCATCTCTCATTCTATTTTCTAGTATCGTGTTTAAATTTTTATTTGTACATGAAATTTAGAAAAAAAGCTACAATACTATCATAAAAAATAAAAGATTGAGTAACGCCCATTACCCATTACATGACTAAAAAAGAACCTATTCTTAGGGAAGGCTTTAAAGAGCTAGGGCCCCTTCAAAATCACTTAGTTCTCCAAATTTCATATAAAACCCAGATCGTCTAGCAAGAGACAGCATGGGCGTGTTAGAGTTCGAACAAGACATCGTCAGCGTGAGATAACCAATTTCTTGTGTATAGGTAACTAC
>JAZKAC010000193.1:0-5164 GCA_040389325.1 Chlamydiota bacterium
TTGCAAAGACAGAGATACTGCCAAAGTTTCGGTTAATCCAAAGCCCCTGGTATCTTTTACGGCCACATCGGTTTGTCAGGGTTTTACAACAGCATTTAATAATACTTCTTCAGATACATCTGGCGGTGCTTTTACAAGTTTCTGGTCCCATGTTTTCAAAGACTCTCGGCTCCATAGCGTTGATTGAAGCTAAATCGCTTTCCGAGGAAAGATTCTTAGAATGCATTTCCTTCATTAAGTGAATTGCTCGATTTTTTAAAGCATTCTCTTTCTTTTCTCCGGGCTCCATCATTTTGAGTATGTCTACGGATACTTCATAATGCTTAAGTAACTCCCCAAGCGCGTTTGCACGATTTTCTTCAGTATACGGTTCTCCAGGCTTTGATAGTCTAGGATAATTCCATGACATCTCACTCTTGTTTGCAAAATTTTCTAAAGTATCCTCTTTCCTTGCCCCTGGCTCCATAGCTTTAAGAGAAGCTAAAACGTAGCGCTTTCTCTTTAACGGGTATATGCTCTTATGCTCCAATAACCGATTTGCAAAATTTTCTAAAGCATCCTCTTTCTTTGCTCCAGGCTCCATGGCCTCGAGTGCTTCTAAAGCTACTCGACAATAGTAATAGTCAACCTCTACCCCAAATCCCTCTTTTGTAAAATTTTCTAAAGCATTCTCTTTTCTTGCCCCAGGGTTCATGGATTTTAGTCTATCTAGAGAATCAGTATACAGTCCCAGCTTTTGCAATGTATTTGCGTTGGATTCTAAGGCATCCTCGATGTCCACCTTAGGCTTCATAGATTTTGGCGTGTCTAAGGCATAAGGGTAATAGCCCATATACGACAGGAAAACGGCACCAATCTCTCTTAGCCCATTCCCAAAATTGTATTTGGGTGTCGAAAAATCGCGAGCTACCTCAACTTCAGGAGCCTTTGCAGAGTCA
Source organism: Chlamydiota bacterium (assembly GCA_040389325.1). Lineage (GTDB taxonomy): Bacteria > Chlamydiota > Chlamydiia > Chlamydiales > Rhabdochlamydiaceae > CAIJXB01. Next base: position 939 of record JAZKAC010000193.1, read on the forward strand.
CAATATGCGGTAAACTTGTTTGGTATTATTGATTTAGTAGGTGATGTCGGCGCTATAAGGCGATTATACCCTAATGAAGAAATATTTTGAGTTGAGTTTGTATTTTTTTCCTGAGTCAAACTCATAAAAGCTAAAGGTAGCGTTGCTTTTGAAATTGTTTTCAACATTGAAGACATGTAAAACTTCCTTTTGTTATGCTGTATGTAAATTTTAACATTATTTAAGTATTAATATACACGGTAAAACATAGTAAAACACAATAAAAACAAAATTAAGGTGAAAAAGCCTGGATTCCCCAAATTTTTTAACGTAACTCGCTGATCTTCAGGCTATTTGTATGTTTTGAAATATTTATAATTTCACAATCCGTTAATCGAAGCCCCTTCCCTGATTCTATTTGTATGAACTTTTTTTCATTTAATAAGCTAACGACAATAACTCCATTCAATAAAAAATCTTTTTAAAATAATTATTTACCTGAAATCCGCGGACCTCCATGAGATGTAAAGATCTAGTTGACTGGCGTTACCAGGTTGTTATTGGCGGTGGCCTCGAGGAAGTTTGGTTAGATTTTTGATAGGCTCTTTATTGATTAAAAATGCCTAGTATTTAATCCCCCGGAGAACCACAATACTCTACCACCCTATGAGGAGATTTGATGACACCCGCTTTAAATAGGAACTCTTCCCTTTCTATACAACTTGAAGACAAAAGCACTTTTCATGATCGTGCTCTTTTTTATAAGGCCTTCGAAATGCAAAGATTTATACACTCATTGCCTCCCAAACATCCGAAATATCAACTTAATCATAATGAATGTATGCAGGCCGTGCATGGTAGAAATTCCTCAGAACCTCTAATAATGCTAACGACCGGACTAAAAGATAAATATCAAACAAAACAAGGTCTTGTGTTAGAGGGAGTCAGAAAAAATGATGGCAAGATCGCAAAGGCTATTCATACTCCTTATGGAACCATATATCTTGGTTCCTCTCCTGCGCTACAAGATCTTGCCAAACCTCTAGGACTAGAAAAAATGAGACAGGACCAAATTCATCCAGAGTGGTGGGAGGGATTCGGAACATTTATCCATATTACACGTTGGGAAGGCCGTACTATTGAATACTCCGCATACCGGAAAAAAGATGACTATATTTCTCCTGAAGAAACAATACGAGTATATCATGATATGAAAAGCATGACACAGCCTCAAATCCCTCAAGAAGAAAATAAAGAGGCAGAGCAATCATGCAAACGCATTTTCTCATGGAATAAGCCTTTCCCTACAATACTTCGTAATCGTGAACTTTATGGGAAGGTGAATTTCAATAAAATTCTTTGATAAACAATCTCTCTTTTTCTAGTCTTGAGCGCAATTTTATTTTTATGCTACTGTTCCCGAGTTTGAAAAAGACAAGATATGACCTCATTTAAAGGAGTTGATTATGTTAAGTAGAATCTCTAGAGCGGAGTTGCCTTTAGTATATGGATTGGTAAGGAAAAGTCTTTCGGAAGCTAGTTGGAGAGGACGTTCCCTAACAACGCTAACAAAAGACTGTCCTAATCCCAGATGCGTAAATTTTAAAGATAAAATATGTTGTATTCATAGAGATGAAGACACCGATGAAATGTCCCCATGGAATCCTGCGCATGAGTTTGTGCACCCTCTGCATCAGTATACACATCCCACTCATCCAGCTAACGTATTTCGTTCTATAGTTGATAGTGCGGGAGATATCGTTTATGAAGCTCATAAAGACAATCATGTTGCAAGTTTGAATAAGAACCGTAACCTAGATGTAGATAAGAGTAGTACCGAGTCAAGTTTGGATGGCAGCTTTGATGAGTATGAAAGTGGTTCTAGTGGAGGAGATGGCGACGATTAGATCCTAAAAGTCTCTAATTCGTTTTCCTTTTGAGGCTCTTTAAGTGTTCTTTTAAAAAGGAAGCCGTTTTTGAGACGGGGTTTTTTGCGACCTCTTCGGGGGTTCCTTCTGCGATGATGGAGCCTCCCTCGGGACCTGCTCCTGGGCCTATATCTATGATGTGATCACATTGAGCTATGAGATCAAGATGGTGCTCGATTAAGATGACCGTATTACCCTTATCGACAAGATTATGGAAGATGGGGATGATCTTTTCTATATCTATGCTGTGGAGTCCTATCGAAGGTTCATCAAACAGATAAAGAGTTTTTCCTGTGGAGCGTTTTGCAAGTTCACAACTTAGTCGAAGCCTTTGCGATTCTCCTCCCGATAAAGAAGTTATCTCCTGTCCTAGGGTTAGGTAGGGGAGTCCGACGGCGATGAGGGTGTCTAAGATTTTAACGATTTTAGGAAGGGCTGAAAAAAAGACCCGGGCTTGCTCTATAGAAAATTTTAGGAGCTCTCCAAAATGTTTTTCTTTAAAGGTCACTTGCAACGCTAACGGATTTAATCGATACCCCTTGCAAGATTCACATTCTACCTTGACGGAGGGGAGAAACTGCAAAGAGATAGTTCTTACTCCAAGACCTTGGCAAGTAGAGCACATCCCTTTTCTATGGTTATAGCTAAAGTGTTTGGGTTGAAGCCCTCTTACCTTAGCTTCGGGAAGGGAGCTATATAAATGTCTTATAGGGGTTAAAAGTTCCGTGTAGGTGCTGATATCGGCTCGACTCGTTGTCCCTATAGGATTTTGATCTAAGACAATGACTTTATCAAAGGCGTCAAGTCCTTGAATCGAGAGCTCTTCTTTAAGGTTACGTCGCCTTTTAGCTAGGGCAGCCTTTTCAGCTTGAGGTCGGAGGACATCTAAGAGAAGAGTTGACTTGCCCGATCCCGAGACTCCCGTCAAACAGCTTAACACTCGAATGGGGATAGAGGTGGAGACATTTTTTAAATTGTGTACACGGATATTTTCTATAACGATCTTTTCTTCCGAGGTGCGTCTTTTCTTAGGGAGAGGAATCGACTTTCTTCCGCTAAGGTAGGCTCCCGTAAGGGAGTTTGGGTCGTTAAGGATCTCATCAAAGGTCCCTTTTGCTAAGATTTGCCCTCCGTGCTTACCTGCTCCCTTGCCAAAATCTAAGATGTAGTCGGCAATCTGCATGGTTAGGGGGTCGTGCTCTACTAAGACGAGGGTGTTGCCAAGATTTTTTAAATGGAGCAAAGCTTGGTTTAAGAGGTGGTTATCAAAGGGATGTAAACCGATCGTTGGCTCATCAAGTACATAAAGACAGCCCGTAAGTCCGCTTCCGAGCTGACGGCTTAAACGGATCCTTTGCGTTTCTCCGCCGCTTAAGGTAGGGGCGCTTCGATCTAAAGAAAGGTACCCAAGTCCTAGTTTTTGTAATAGATCTAACCTGGAAAACACCTGGGTGAAGGACTCTTCCAAGAGAGCTTTTTTCTCTTCCGTGATGGAGATGGAGTTAAGAAAAGATACGAGAGAGCCTATCTCTTTTTTTACAAGGTCCGCAATGGAAGACCCTTCAATCCTTACATTCCTGGCTAAGAGGGAAAGTCTTGTTCCTTCGCAAGAAAAACAGGTTTTTTGCTCTAAAAGAGTTCCCAGGATAGAGCGGATATTGCCATGGTAGCTTTTTGCGTATTGACTTAAGACCAAGCTTAGTCCTTTCCAGGTAAAAAAAGAGGGTCTTTTTTCAAAGGAAGTTGGCTCTCCTTCGAAAAAAAGAAGCAATTCCTCTCTAGAGAGTTTACTTAAAGAGGTGTCGGGATCGATGCCTAATGCAGAAAGCGTTTTAGAAAGGATTTTACGAGAAGATCTAGAAAGATTTTCCTTACAAAGAAGGAAGATCAGGTCTAGGGGAGTTAGTGTAGAGAGCTTTTCTGTTAGGAGGTGGCTTGCTCCATATTGAAATCCGAGCCCTAGGCACTCAGGGCACATCCCTATCTCGGTGTTAAAAGAAAATGTATGGGCGGTAAGGGGGGGGTAAGACTTGCCCGTGCTCTGTACCGTATGGGAAAGATTAAAAGAGAAATCTTCCGTCTCGGTTGCCAAGGTGACTTTGTCTTGAGAAATCTTTAGAGCCTGCTCGATGGCCTCATTTAATCTTTTACGACTGTCTACTGCGAGGATGAGTCTATCGATTACAAGGAAAAGGGCGTTTTTCTTCTTACGATCCCAGGGGATATTCGTATCTTCTAACTCGAAAAAGGCTCCATTAAGACGGATTCGTAAGAAACCTTGCTTAGTCATCTTTTCTTGGAACTGCAAAAAGGTTTCTT
>JAZKAC010000193.1:5174-11357 GCA_040389325.1 Chlamydiota bacterium
GACTTCCAATCCGTCATCCGCGCGTGCAGTGGAGGCAAAGAACAAAGCATTTACTTTTTAAAGGTAGCTCCATTGCCTTATCAACTACATACTCTTTACTTATGGATTTAATTTCCTCTCCCGTCTCGGGGCAAAAAGGGGTTCCTAGGTGGCTATATAGGATGCGAAGGTAGTCATAGACTTCCGTCATCGTTCCGACTGTACTTCTAGGATTTCCTGCATGGTTTTTCTGCTCGATGGCAATAGCTGCCGATAACCCTTCGATCCGTTCTACCTTGGGCTTTTGCATCTGCTTCACAAACTGCCTGGCATAATGAGACATCGACTCTATATAGCGTCTTTGCCCTTCTGCGTAGATGGTTTCAAAGGCAAGAGAGCTTTTGCCAGAACCTGATGGTCCCGTGCATACCGTGATCGCTCCAAGAGGGATAGAGACATCTAGATGTTTTAAGTTATTTTGAAAAGCTCCCGTGATGGTTAGGTGAGTAAGGGGAGGGGTTGTATGGGAGATAGGAGTTTTGGTGAGGGGCTTTTTAGGGGCCATAGCTTCTTTAAGAGCTGTACCCGTTGCCGTTTTTTGTTTAGAGATAGTAGCAGGCGTTCCCTCTCCTAAGATCTCTCCCCCCTTACGTCCCGCTTCAGGACCCAGGTCGATGATCCAATCCGATGTTTTAACACAGTCCATATTATGTTCTATGACAAGGACCGTGTTTCCTTTATCAACGAGGGAATGAAGGATCTCCGTTAGATGTTTGATATCGTGAAAATGAAGACCCGTTGTCGGTTCATCCAGGATGTAAAGGGTTTTTCCCGTAGAGGGTCTTGAGAGCTCTTTAGCTAGCTTAATTCTTTGCGCTTCACCACCTGACAGGGTGGGAGAGGGCTGCCCGAGTTTTATATAATCAAGTCCTACACGCATCAGTAGATCTAGCTTATTTCGGATTTTAGGTTGCGCAGCAAAAAACTCGTGAGCTTCTTCTATGGACATCTCTAAGATGTCATGGATGTTTTTCCCTTTAAAGCGGACAGATAAGGTGACATCATCAAATCTTTGTCCTTTACAGCTCCCACAAACGCACCACTCATCGGCTAAAAAGTCCATATCAACTTTGATCATACCCATGCCAAGACAAAAAGGGCAGCACCCTTCTTTTACGTTGAAGCTAAATCTTCCTGCAGCAAACCCTGAAGCTAGGCTTTCGGGTAGATCTTTAAAAAGGTCTCGGATCTCATCAAAGAGCTTGATATAGGTGGCGGGGTTAGATCGGGGCGTTCTTCCGATAGAGCTTTGATCGATGGCGATGATTTTATCGATTTTATCAAGTCCTTCAATCGACTCATGTGCCCCTACAGGTAAGAAGGAGCCTTGTATCTTATTGGAGATCGCAGGGTATAGGGTATCTAAAATTAAAGAGGATTTACCCGAGCCTGATACTCCCGTTATGGAGACGAATAATCCAAGAGGGATGGAGAGGGTAATTTGTTTTAAGTTGTGATGAGAAGCCTTATGTAAGGTGATCTCTTCTCCCTTTTTTTTGGCTCTTTGCTTAGAAGAGGGTAATGAGTACCTCCCTGATAGGTAGCCGCCCGTGATGGAGTCTTTGGATTCAAGGATCTTTTTAAGAGATCCTTGAGCGACGATTCTTCCTCCGTTTTTTCCTGCTAGAGGACCTACGTCAATGATAGTGTCGGCAGCTAAAATGGTTTCTTCATCATGCTCTACGACAATGACGGTATTGCCGTTATTTTTAAGCTCAAGTAAGGTCTCTAAAAGTTTTTTATTATCTCTTGGGTGCAATCCTATGGAAGGTTCATCTAAAATATAGGTGGCTCCTACAAGGCCTGATCCTATTTGAGAGGCAAGCCTAACTCTTTGCCCTTCTCCTCCCGAAAGACTTGGAGAGGGACGATCCAAGGAAAGATACCCTAAGCCCACCCTTTCTAAAAAGCCTAGTCTTTGTAGGGTCTCTTTGACAAGCTCTCCTCCGATCTTTGTTTCCTGTTCATTAAGTTGTAAAGTGCTGAAAAAAAGGGTAGCTTCTTGGATGGAAAGAGCTGTGATCTCATGGATTTTTTTAGTTCCTACTCGAGCTTCTCTGGGGTAAGGTTTAAGTCGGGAGCCTAGGCACTCTTGGCAGGTAGCTTCATGAAGGTAGGGCTGCATCTTTTTTTTGTAAACATCGCTTTGCGCTGCTATGTACCTCTCTTTAGCCTCATGAAGAACTCCTTTCCACTCGATGTGTTCTATGAAAGTTCCTTTTTGAGGATGCGTAAAACGCATCCTTGTCCATTTTTCTTTAGTTCCGTAAAGGAAGACCTCTTGTAGTTTTTTTGGTAGGTCTTTCCAAGGGGTCTTTACATCAGCTTTATGTAACCTTGCAAGATTCGTGTAGATATTTCCATAAAGGATGGTTTGAAAGGAGCTTCCTACTGCGCAGCAGTCTTCGGAAAGGCTTTTTTCGGGATCTATGATTTTGGTAAGATTAAACTCTTGGTTAACACCAAGACCTTGACATCCCGTGCACATACCCGTCGGATGGTTAAAAGAAAAGTCTTGAGGTTCTAAAGGAGGGTAGGAAAGGCCAGAGCCTTGGCTGTAAGCATGTTTAGAAAAAAGCTTTTCCTGGTTTGAATCCACCTCTAAAATAGAGATGATACCCTTTCCAAGCTCAAGACCCGTCTCTACGGCTTCCGTGATCCTTGTTTTATTCTCTTCCAAGATCTGCAGACGATCCACAACAAGATCTATGTCATGGGTTACTGTAGGGTCAAGAGAAAGGTCTTCTGAGATATCAACGATCTCACGGTCTAAGCGAACCCTGGTAAACCCTTTTTTTTGAAGATCTAGGAATTCTTCTTTAAATCCCCCTTTTTTTTGAGAAGCAAAAGGAGCTAAGAGGATGATTTTAGTGTTTTTTTGGTAACTGAGTAGAGTTTCAATGATTTTTTGTGAGCTTTGAGGGGAGACGGGCTCTAGACTGACAGGGCAATAGGGGATGGCGATCTTCGCAAAAAGAACTCTAATAAAATCGTAAAGGCCCGTGATGGTGCCGACGGTGCTTCTAGGGTTTTTTCCGATCGTTTTTTGCTCGATGGCAATCGTTGGAGAGATCCCTTCTATCGAGTCGGCCTCAGGCTTTGGAAAATCTCCAAGGTGCCGTCTTGCGTAAGCGGAAAGAGATTCTATGTATCTTCTTTGCCCTTCCATGTAGATCGTATCAAAGGCTAAAGAGGACTTACCCGAGCCTGAAACTCCCGTAAAAACGATGAGTTCATTAGGTTCAAGGGTGAGGTTAACCCCTTGTAAATTATGGACTCTTACATTTTTTAAAATAATCTTATTTCTAGCCACGGATCTTCACACTCACGGTTTCTAGTTGATCGACATCTAAGTTGCAAAGGAGAGGAAGGTGAGTTGTGATGTCTTTAATATCCCAATCCCACCAGGCGATCTCTAAAAGGCGCTTAATTGTTTTTTCATCAAAACGCTTTTTTACCACCGTAGCGGGATTGCCGGCAACGATGCTATAAGGAGGGACGTCTTTAACAACGACAGCTCCCGCTCCTATGATGGAGCCCGAGCCGATCGTAACTCCGTTTTTAATGAGGCAGTTATAGCCGAACCACACATCGTGACCTACGATGATATCCCCTTTTATGGGTAAATCCAAGGTGTTAAAGACATGTTCCCAGCCATTTTTAAAGATAGGGAATGGGTAGGTGCTGATCGCATCCAACTTATGGTCTCCTGTCATGATAAAGCGGGTTTCTGCTGCAATGGCACAAAACTTACCGATGACAAGTTTTACCTTGGATAGGTTGTAGTTATAAAGGACATTGTATTCTTCAAAGTTATCGGCTCCGTTTCTTCTATCATCAAAATAGGTGTAGTCTCCAACCGTAATGTTGCTAGCTTTGATAAAGTTTTTTAAGAAAACAAGCTTGTTATAGCCTTCTATAGGATAGAGAGTGTTAGGGTTAGGTCCCATTTGCATATAGAGTACTCCGTAGGAAAGTCGATAAAAAGATCCATTTTACCTAAAAAACAAAAAAACAAATAGATAAATGTTTTTTTATGCTAAAACTTGCTTTTGTTTGTTCTCTAGATAATGTTCTAATAAAGTTTTCAAGCTTACGATATCTTGTTTATTATACTCTACAAGGGTGTCTAAAGCTTTTTGATTGCCCCTCTTATATCGACGCCATAAGTTGATAGCTTCAAACCCGTCGATGTCTTCGATGTCATCACCTCGTTTGATTCCGAGCTGTTTTTCTATAATTTTAAGGCCCCCTTGATAGCCAAGTTCTTTTAGCATGTAGCGTAGGTCTAAGTGGATGAAATTGTAGCTATGAGAAAAATACTGTTCGATAAAAGGAAGGTCAAACTGTTTTCCGTTGAAGGTGACGATGATGTCAAACTCTTTGAGTTTATCTTTAGCTTGAGCAAGGTTTTGTCCGTTGATGAAGATATGAGCTTTTTCTCCGTCGTAGATCCCTAAAAGAGTGATCTCATCAGACCATTTGCTAAGGCCCGTTGTTTCAATATCTACAAAGGCCATTTTACCTCTGGAAGCTAGTCTCCAATGTTCTTTTGGAGGGAGCATGGTCTTGAAGTATTGAAGGTTGTTTTCTAGTAAAGCTTGTTTAGAAGCTAAGAGTTCTTCTTTGATCGCCTCTTTCTTACCTTTTGAAATTTCTTCTAAGGTATCTGCTCTATCAAGAAAGCTATCCCAGTGTGTAATGCCAAGATCCCAAAGAGTTTTTTCAAAAGCGGTAGAGATTCCTTTTATATGACAAAATGTTTTTTCCAGCATGACGATGTCCTTTTTTTTCACAAGACTTTATCACCATAGAAATATTGCTGTAAATAGGTAGATTGCTTATGTTCTTTAGAAAGTTTTCAAGAATTCGCTTTTTTAATGATAAATGGGGAGGTTGCTTATGAATATTAATCCGACTGGTTCTAGATATAGCCATGAAGTTTTGCAGGGTGATAAAAAAGAAGAAGATAGAACCGCTCGAGTTAAAGTGATGGCGAGTTTTTCAAGAGCAGAAAAAGATTTTGCAAAAATGAATATTAGTGTTGATAAATGGCAGATAGCTGAAGAAGAGCAAGCGGTAAGAAGAAACTTGGGTTCCTTCGTTAAATGGTTCTGTCCTAGAATTAACACGATAACTCCTCTTATTGCAGCCTCCGAGTCCGTCAAAGAGATGCATCTTAGTCGGGAGGATTTAATAGAGAAAATGAGAGTACATGAGAATGCCGATAATAGGGGGATTCCTAGAGACTTTCTCACCTTTACAGGAGATCGGTTTCAATTTCGAAGATATGAAGTTGTTAAAGGGCTAGATCGTAAGTTAGATCAAGAGATACAAGCAACATGGAGCGGTTGGCCCATTAAGCAGTGGTGGAGTAATAAAGATGAAGCGGTAGTCTGGGGGAGCGTTAAATCGGCTTTAGTAGTAGAAGGGCAACAATGGAACTCGATCTATAAGTTTCCGCCTGTAAATGAGGTTGATAATGCAGAGCTTACTAGGCAGAAAGACATACGTGATAAGGCTGTATGGAATGTATATAGTAGAGTTGGGGTGAGGATGCTGGTCACCGCAGGAGCTATAGCTATTCCGATAGTGATAGTTTCTACTGGCTCGAGACGTTAGTTCCTTCTATGTAATTCTTAGCATCCTTTAAGGAAAGGCCTGCAAATTCAGGTTGGTATCCCGGGAACTGCTTTAGTAAATTATGAGATTTTAGGTGAAGTTCGCGGAGGTTTAAATTTTTTGGATTTGTTTTCACCTCCGCTATGAATAGCTTCTTTTCTAAGTCATTTACGGCGACAATGTCAATTTCGTTTAGATTTTTCTCTTCCCAATAGCCGCCGATCCGATTGTATTTTTTTTGTCCTGCAAGAATTTCTATGAAAAATTTCTCCAAGAAGCGTCCGCAGTAAGTAGAATAATCTCTATCGATGACTTGCTTGATATAGGAAAAGTTTTGAAGTTCTACGGCGCTTTGATTTCGGTAGATAAAGCGAAACCAAAAGTTTAAGAAAGGGTCTTTCAGAAAACCACAAAAACAAAACAAAAAACTCATCATAAATTTTGCATACAAAATATATTGAAAGAATCCAGGATGGCCAGTTTATATTGGATGACTTGTCCCGCAACGAAAAATTTCCGCCC
>JAZKAC010000194.1:0-8061 GCA_040389325.1 Chlamydiota bacterium
AGGCTCTGAAGGACGTGAAGTCATTAAAAAGATGAAAGCGCGTGGAGTTGCCGTTTCCTCATGAAGTTTAAGTTAAAGTCGAGCACCGCTTGAGTGTAAAACACTTGCCAAGCAATGAAGTAAAAATGTATTTTCCCTTTTTCCCAGTTTTATTTTAAAAGGGTGTTTTTATGAATAAGCTTTTATGGATTTCATTGATAAGACGAGCTTTGATGGTCTTACCAATTTTTGTGGGTTTTCTTTTTGGGGCAGAGACGCCCGTCTTAACCATTTTGACATTTAACGATGTGTACGAGATTGTCCCTGATGCCTTAGGACGAGGAGGATTTGCTGAAATGCAAACTCTTTTAAATCAAGAAAGAGCTAAATCAAAACATCATATTACCACAGTCAATGGAGACTTTTTATCTCCTTGTATTTTATCAACTTTTGATAAGGGAGCTCATCGCATTGATCTTTTTAATCAAATGGGTGTTGATCTTGTTGTTTTAGGGAATCATGAATTTGATTTCGGTCCCGAAGTGGTTACGAAAAGGGTCAGGGAATCTAATTTCCCCTGGCTTGCAGCTAATGCTATAGGATTAGACGGTAAGCCTTTTACAGGGGATCAGCAAACTTTCATCTTAGATGTAGATGGTATTAAAGTCGGATTTTTTGGACTTGTCACGGTAGAGACGCCTAATTTGTCCGCTACGGGAAAGCAAGTTTGCTTTTCTCCTCTAGTTTATACGGCAAAAGAGATGATTGCCGATCTTAAAGAACAAGGGGCCGATGTAATTGTTGCATTAACTCATTTGCACACAAAAGAAGATAGATGGCTCGCAGAAGAACTTCCTGAGATTTCTGTTATCTTGGGGGGGCATGATCATGATCCTGAAACTTATTATAACGATAAAACGTTCATTCATAAGTCGGGTCAAAATGCTTATTATCTAGCTAGAATCGACTTAATATTGGAAAAAAATGAAGAGACGAACCAGGTTACCGTCCTGCCTTCTTGGAATGTCATTTTAAATAAAAATTTCCCTAGAGACCCAAAAGTAGCAGGTGTTGTTGATGAACTACAAGCTACCTTGGAAAAGATCACGGGTGAGCCGATAGGGGTGATGGGTATGGATTGTGATACCCTATATAGTAATGTAAGGACAAGAGAGTCTAAGTTTGCGAATTTAGTTGTGGATGCTCTTAAAGAATCTTGTGAAGCGGATATCGGTTTTATAAGTGGAGGATTGATTCGGGGAAACAAATTTTACAGACCGGGCATGGTTTTAACTTTAAGAAGTTTTTTAACGGAACTTCCGTTTCAAAATATTGCCGTTATGGTGGAGATTGCAGGTTCTGCAATTTTAGAAGCTTTGGAAAATGGAGTTTCCAAGGCAGAAAAAAAAGCGGGGCGTTTTCCTCAGGTGTCGGGAATGCAGTTTTGTTATGATATTAATGAGCCCCCTGGCAAGAGAGTTCAAGAGGTGTTCATCGGGAAAGATCCCTTGGATCTTAAAAAGTTGTATAAGGTGGCTACGGTAGATTATGTGTTAAACGGGGGGGATGGATATGAGATGTTTAAAAGTGGGAAGATCTTATTAAGTCCTTTAAAGGAAGTAGCTCTTGTGGATATGGTTGTCACCCATGTTCAAAAGATGACTTCCGTAGTGAGTTATTTAGGAGATAGAATTCTTGTAAGGGAGTCAAGTCAAAGCTTAGATGATGTTATGGATCTTGCTCGTTAAGATAATCTGAGGGCTTTACTTTGATCTTTTCTTGAGATCGAACGTTGATGATCAAGTAAGGATAAAGATCAGATCCTCCTAGAGTGATTTTCATGGGAAATGGAGATAACCAAAGGCGGCTTATCTCCAAATCTTCAGGGTTCACATCCCATACGGAGTTATCATTTAAGAAAAGTCGTTCCCCTCCGTTCATATTGATTTCCAGATGTAAAAGAGCTCCTACAGGAAGATCTCTTGCATGTTTTTCTGCAAAGCAGGGGCAAAGGATGAGAGTAAGGGGTAAGAGGATCTTTATCATAGGTTATCGCGCGGGTTTAGGGATTGTTGGGATGAATTTGGAAAGATCGGGCTTTGGAAAAGCTTCCGTAAAATGAGTGTCGGGAAAAGGAGGCCAGGTGACATTTTTTCCGAAGATTAGCACTTCTCCTCGAAGGATAACATTTTCTCCGCTTTTCCAAAGCTTTGCCGAATAGATTTTACCTTGCGTCGGATCGGCGACATATCCTTTATATCTGCCTGTTTTATTGACATCCGTTGTCCACACGATGTCAAGGCCACTGTAATAAGGAGTTCCTGCTATTCCAGGAGCTCTATCTTGAGGATCGTAGATGGAATCATTTATAACGCCTTCGGCATTGCAAGTGGCGATAATTCTTCCGTAATATTGTCCTTCATAAGGGTATATAGCGATTACCGAACTTGGCTTTTTTGTTTTTTTATTGAGAGTCATCCAAAAGCCCGTAATATCATTAGCTTTAGCATTGGAAAGAAAGAGAAGAGAGAAAACGATAAAAGAAGTAATTGTTTTTAACATAAAAGTACTAACCAGTTGTAAATGTCTTATTTTACATCCATAGCAGTTTGTTAAAAAAAAGAAAAGAAGCTTCTAAGAAATAGAAGCTTCTTTTCAGGAATTGTTATTTTTTTACATACATTTTGAGGATTTTCTGAGGCTCTATAGGACGATCTCCAGGACCCGTTTTTGTCGCATCCATTTTTTTGATAACGTCATAGCCACTTGTGATTTCTCCAAAAATGGTGTGTTTTTGGTTAAGCCAAGGGGTGGAAGCCGTTGTGATAAAAAACTGACTGCCGTTAGTGCTGGGACCACGATTAGCCATTGCCAAAAGACCCGGACGATCAAATTTTACGGAAGCTGAGTACTCATCTTCAAAATTTTTATTCCACATGGATTGTCCGCCTGCTCCCGTTCCTGTAGGATCTCCTCCCTGAATCATAAAATCTTTAATAATTCTATGGAAGGTGATGCCGTTATAGTAGCCTGTTTCAGCTAAATGAGCAAAGTTCTCTGACGCTTTAGGGGCGACATCTGTTTTTAGAGTGACTTCAAAGTTTCCTTGAGTTGTTTCTACAACAACGATAATAGGTTGATTTGTTGACATGTTTATTGCCTGGGCTTGAGTTAAAAATAAAGAGCTTATCGCGAGCAAGCCTTTAAATACTAGGGATTTCATGGTGTATTCCTTTTTTTTAGAGTTTTTGTTTGCTTGTCAGATTTTGGCTGTTTTTCTTCTTTAGCGCAAGACTTGAATTGTTAAAAAATGGAAGTTTTTTTTTATTTATCGGTCTTTAGGCTCAAAATCTTACGTAAACATTTTTTTAGTTCTGTTTTTTAGTGATTGTTAATTGTTTTTTAGTGTATTATCTTATGGATTTTGCCTAAAAGGAATGGTGCGGATGCCTATAGAAGAAAAAAAATTTGGAGTTTTGAGATCGCTGTTTTGGCCGGTTCACCGGTCGGAAGTAAAAAAAGTTGTATCTATGTTGATTTTACTTTTTTTATTGTGTATTTGTTACAATCTTTTAAGAAATCTTAAAGATACGATCGTGTTAACGGCGAGGCACTCAGGCGCTGAAGTCATCCCATTTTTAAAAGTTTGGGGGATTTTGCCAGGAGCCATCGCAGCTACTTGGGTATACACAAGATTAGCTAGGTTTTTTTCAAAAGAAGCTGTCTTTTATATCGTGATCGGCGGTTTTTTACTGTACTTTCTTTTGTTTACATTTGTCATCCATCCAAATAGTGAGGCTTTGCATCTAGACACTATCGGCGACTGGCTAACTCTTCATGTGCCAACAGGCTTTAAAGGGATGATCTCCATGATTCGCAATTGGACGTTCACCTCGTTTTATGTCATTTCAGAGCTATGGGCTACCGTTGTGTTAACCGTGCTGTTTTGGGGTTTTGCTAATGATATTACAGAAGTGTCTCAAGCAAAAAGGACTTATGGAATTTTAAACATAGGTTCTAATGTAGCTCCGATTTTAGGCGGAAGCCTCGGGATTTTATGTGGAAGCGTTCTTTCTTTTTCCACCCCTGGGCAAGATATGTGGAGACAGACGTTAGTTAACACTACGGTGACACTAACCTGTTTAGGTGTGATCGCTATGGGTGTTTTTTATTGGATCAATCGAAATATAATTATCAAAGAAGTCGATCAAACCGTGAAGGGAGAGCCTACCGTAAAAAAAGAAAAGTTGAGGCTATCCATTCGAGAAAGTATTCGATACATCTCTAAATCAAAATATCTGCTCTGCATAGCGATGATTGTACTTGGATATAATATATCCATTAACGTAACGGATATCCTGTGGAAAGAGCAGCTAAAAAGATTTTTCTCGGATCCTAATGAAATGCTCATACATATGAACATGATCACGATAGGAACGGGTATAGTAGCTACTGTGTGTGGGGCTTTATTTTCCGTTATGGTAAATAGGCTAGGTTGGACTTTTGTGGCTATTTTAACGCCACTAATCATGATGGTGATGGCTATCGGATTTTTCACATTCCTTTTTTGTGGGGATACCGTAACTGGCTTTGCGATGCTTTTATTCGGGGCTTCCCCTTTTGCACTAACGGTATACTTCGGGTCTTTGCAAAACTGTTTAAGTAAAGCAGGTAAGTACTCGGTCTTTGATGCCTCAAAAGAGCTGGCCTTCTTGCCGTTAGATGCGGATTCTAAATTACGAGGAAAAGCAGCTATTGACGGTTTGGGAGCAGGTATCGGAAAGTCGGGAGCCTCTTTAACATATCAAGGTTTGATAATCCTCCTAGGAGGAATTGCAGCCTCCACTCCCTACATTTCAGGGATTCTATTTATCGTATTAGGGGCTTGGATTTTTTCCGTTGTGAGATTAGGCGGATTATTTAAGCAGGTTGTAAAACAACCGAGTAAAGTCGGAGCTCTTTAAAAGGGGCTCTTGAAATCCGCTTAAGGAAAGAGCTCCTCCCGAGTGAATCCATAGAGCAGATGAAGATTTTTCACCTATCGATTCTTTAGCCGTAAGATAAAGTTTTGCCGTATAGAGGGGATCTAAAAAGATCCCCTCTTCTCTAGCAACTTGCGTGATGGTTTCAAAGACTTTTTTATTACAGGATCCAAAGCTCTTAGCTGTCGCTGGAAATGTGACTTGGTAGTTATTTATAGGGGGTAAATGTTCTTGTAAAGCCTCTTCCAAGATAGATTTGAAAAAAAGAAGCTGCTCAAAAAAACTTTCTTTTGTTCCTGCTAGTAAGACAACCGTAATTTGACTTTTTTTTTGGATGTAAGATAGTCCTAGGATTAAGGCGGCGGCCGTAAGTCCCGTTCCCGCATCAACAAAGATTCGGCTAAAATCTTCCTCTAACTCTTTCTCATTTGTTAAAATATCCAAAGCAAGAGTTAGGGCTCCAAAAAAACCCTCTTTCATGCACCCTCCCATGGGGACCCAGAAAAATCGGTTTTGCAAGATTTCTTCTTGGGCTTTAGTCCAGGACTCCGTTAAGGAGTTTGGCGCCTTTTCGACCCATATGACATCTTTAGGAGAAAGAAGTAAGGAGAGAAAGAAGAAGTTCCCTTGGGGAGGACCAGTCTTAGGTTTTTCTAAAAAAAGTTGATAGCTGAGGCCTTCTTGCTTAAGTAGCTGCACAAGAGAAAGGATGTGATTGGAGTAGGGTGATCCCACTAAGGCAACTGTTGCATTCTTTTTTTTGAGTATAGGAAGAAGGGATGCATATTTTCTGAGTTTAGATCCGCTAACGCTAAAACTTAATTCATCATCTCTTTTTACATAAAGATCAACCTTCTGCATTTTATGCGCTCTTGAGTGTAGGTTGAAAGAAGAAGAGATATGGGAAGTGCAAAGTTCTTGCAACTTACACACAAGGTCAGGTCTTGTCATTAAAACGGATGCCTAGTTTGGTGAGAAGATAACGTAAAACTAAGATAGGATGCTTAAAAAGAAGCTTGAAAAAAGTCAAATAGGTGACACCTTCGATTTTTTTGACTAGTACTTCTTGGTTTTCTGAAAGGGCATCAGCAATCCAGAGAGGAAAAGGAGGGGGGAGCGTTGACGGAAGGCTTGTGACGGGAAAGTAACGGATGTTTTTTGCTTCCGAGTTAAGCGTTGCTGCGCCACCCGTAATCATACATTCAAAAAAATATGTTTTTTGTGTGAGGCGGTTGACGGGTAGATACTCTGCAACTTGTCTTACAACTTTTACTTGATAGCCAGTTTCTTCTTCGACCTCTCTTATGGCTCCTTCAGCAGGCGTCTCTTTAAGGTCCAAACCTCCTCCAGGCAGGACCCAGACGGGAAGATCTCGTCTTTGCACAAGAAGAACTTCTTTTTTATTTTCACTAAATATGATGCCATAAACGGCTTGGGGATTCATTTTTTCCTTGCTAAAAAGAGAAAGTTGCTTCTCAATAGAAGTCTACAGAAAGAAGCGATATAATTTCATGCAAAAATTAACGATTTTATTTATTACGGCAGTTTTCTTAAGCGGGTGTCAAAAATATTATATTTCTATCGCTCAAGAAAGTATTGATAAAGACTATCTAGCCAGCGTAGCTCTTAGCACCCCTGATCCGAGACAAGAAAAACCTCCTATGGGGGAGAAGTTGATTGTAGAGTGGAAAGTCTCTAAAGAATATTTACTTCTTAAGCCTTGTCTGTATTTACATGTGATATATAAAGACTACACGGAAGCCTTTTTCACCTATGAAATGCCCTATAAGATGGATTATGCGGTATATTCTCTTTTAGGAGAGGAGTATCAACGTAAAAGAGGTATCTTGACCTACCAGGCAGAAGTGAGGGTTGGTCAAGAAGAGCCATTTCTGGATTGGAAGCATCAGCTTTGGACAAAGCTGATTGTAATAGAAGAAGAAGATCAGCCGCAAGAGCAGAGCGAAGAGGATAACTTTTCATTAACAAGTAAGATCAACTCCTCTGTTTCAGACCAACCTAAACAAGGATCCGTAAGCGAAAGTGATGGATTCAATGAAGAAGAATTGAAGGATTGACTTCCTTCTTCCAGGTGGCTTTCGATCATAACTCCTAAAATATGAGAATTACCTTCTTCGTGTTGTGTTAAAATGGAGGATAAAACGTTTTTCTGATTTAGATGATTTTTTTGGCTATTGCCATGAGAGCAATCGATAAGAATTCTATTTTCTAGCCGAAATTGATAAGAGGTGTTTACCGCAAGGTTAATACTAGCCGGGTCGTAGTTTGGTCCCGAATCGGATCCTCTTAGTACAATGTGGGAACCTTTATTGCCTAAGCTTCCCGTGATTCCAACTACTCCCATTTCATCGATCTGTAAAAAGCTGTGAGGATGTTGCGCTGCTATAGCACCCTGTATGACACTTTCAATGCTTCCCTCGATGGGATTTTTAAATCCGACGGGCATGGGAAGAGAGGAGGCTAGTTGTCTATGAACTTGGGAAGTGGATGTTCTGGCGCCGATAAATCCCCATGAGATTAAATCTGAAAAATAACAAGAAGTGAGGGGGTCTAGAAATTCGGAAGCAAGTGCAATATTTGTATGAACTAAGTCTAAGAGCAGTTGTCTGCTTTCAAAAATTCCAGTAATGATATCATCTTTTCCCGTTAAAGAAGGGTCGTATAATAATCCCTTCCAGCCAAGGCAGGTTCTTGGTTTTTCTACATGAGCTCGCATAACAAGTACACAAGTTTTGTCTATCTTGCTTTGTAATTTAGATAATCGATGAGCGTACTCTAAAGCAGAGTCCCTGTTGTGTAAAGAGCAGGGGCCTACAACAATGGCTAGGCGAGGATCTTGTCCCGTTACGAGGTTTTTAATTAAAGATCGATATGTAGCGATGGAAGCGGCATCTTCGGTATTTAACGGGAGTTTTTTCCGTAAAGCACTAGGAGAAGGTAGCGTCATAAGAGGGAGCTCATAGGTTTTTTTTGTTAGTCATGAAGCTATCATAGCTTAGGAGAATTACGCAATCTCTCTTCTGCTCTTTTTGTTTTTCTTTAAGAACTTTTTAACTGTGACGGAAAAGTGTAAACTGCT
>JAZKAC010000194.1:8161-10558 GCA_040389325.1 Chlamydiota bacterium
TCCGAAAATGGAGGGTGTTGTGATCAAGAGAATGGTGAAATTTACCTTAAATCATAGTTATTTACTTTTTGGGCCAAGGGGTGTTGGCAAAAGTACATTGATAAAGACTCTTTTTTTAGAGAATTTTTCAGTTGTATTTAACCTTTTAAAACAGGAAATGCAAGAACGCTTTTTAAGAAATCCTGATGGATTATCAGAGATTGTAAAAGCACTTCCTAATCATATCACGCACATCGTAATCGATGAGGTACAAAAGGTTCCTAAGTTGTTAGATGTCGTGCATGATTTGATAGAATCTACGGACAAGCATTTTATTCTGACGGGATCTAGTGCAAGAAAACTTAAAGTGGGAGGAGCGAATCTATTAGCGGGAAGAGCCTTTATTAATATATTGCATCCATTTTCCGTTTTAGAAGTGGAAGAACGATTTTCTCTTGAAGAGGGGCTCAAGTGGGGGATGTTGCCTAAGGTTTTTGAATACTCGGATGCAGAGACGAAAATGCGATACCTTCAGTCGTATGCTCACACATATTTAAAAGAGGAAATTTGGGAGGAACATTTTGTAAAAGATCTAGATCCTTTTCGTCGATTTTTAGAGGTGGCGGCGCAGATGAACGGAAAGATCATTAACTATTCAAAGATTGCAAAAGATGTGGGAGTTGATGATAAGACAGTTAAAAGTTATTATGCAATATTAGAAGACACATTAGTCGGATTTTTTTTAGAAGGTTTTGATCACTCTTTTCGTAAGCGGTTATCTACCAAGCCGAAATTTTATTTTTTTGATGTTGGAGTCGTCAAGGCTTTAGCTCGTATGCTATCCATTCCTCTTATGCCTAGCACGGCTTTTTATGGAGAAGTTTTTGAGCATTTTATTATTATAGAGTGCCTAAAATTGCGAGACATATATTGCTCTGAATATAGATTTACATACTTAAAAACGAAAGACGATGCAGAGATAGATTTGGTTGTAGAGCGCCCAGGTAAGACTCTTTTATTTATAGAAATTAAGAGTGCAACGCATGTTACGAGAGAGTTACTTGCTTCATTCATTCATTTAACAAAAGATTTTGGAGAGTGTGAGGCTGTGTGCTTTTCAGATGACCCTTTAGAAAAGATGATAGATCATGTACGTGTTCTTCCTTGGAAAATGGGGTTGAAGCGCTATTTTATTTCATGAGATTAGCTTCCCAAAAAACGATTGAACTTTTATTAGATCTCATCTATCGTAATTTTTTTTAAGGAGTCGAATGATTAGAGTTAATTTTAAAGCGTTTTACGTATTTTTGTGTGTTTTTTGCTTACAAGCGATAGCTACGGAAAATCCCCTTGGGCCTCGTGTAGAGAAAGTTCGTATTAGACATATAGAACCCCATGGATTGGGTTATAAATATGGATATAGTTCTTTGGATTTGTTGTTAACAATACCAAATACGCGTAGTCATTTTATGCCGCTCTTAGATTTAAGGGGGCATATTTTCAATAATGGAGATTGGGCTGCAAATTCGGGTCTTGGATTAAGATATCTTTCGGATAGTTTAGCTCACGTTTTTGGTGCTAACGCTTTTTATGATTATCGCTCAACGGATAAAAACCATTATAACCAAGTTTCAATGGGCTTGGAAGCCTTAGGAAGGAAATGGGATTTTCGAGTGAATGGATATCTTCTTATTGGAGAAAAGAGATCTAGTCCCTTTGATTTTGATTTTAATCTTGATGCTTATCTACTTACTGCAAAACGAGATTATGCAATGAGTGGTTTGGATGGGGAAGTTGGGTATCATTTTCCAAAGATTAAATGGATAGATTTCTATGGAGCTATAGGCCCTTATTTTTATGCATCTCAAAAAATGGGAGAAAATACGACGGGTGGACGATTCCGCGTTGTTGCAACTATCTTAAACTATTTGAGTTTAGAGGGGCTTGTTAGCTACGATCATCTTTTTAGATGGATTGGACAGGGCTCGATAGCACTTAATTTTTCTTTTGGATCTAAGAAAGTAATGCCTTCAAGTGATAGCATATTAAAAGAAAGATTACTTCAGGTGGTAGGGCATAATGAAATTATTGTTTTAAAAAAGAATCGTAAAAATCTATAAATTATGGGATTGCAATTGGGCTGTCACATCTAGGCATTCTCTTACCTGTATTTCTCTGTGAAAATTCCAGATGATTCTGGTTTTTTTTCTTCGGGAAATTTGACCATAGAATTTGTTTTTTTAAGACCTAAACAAGCTCGTCGTTTTTGCAAATGTGTTTTACCTAGGTGCTCTTCTCCCCATTTTTGGACATCTTTATCTGTAACGGTTTGTAAGGCATCTTTAATGAGACTTTTATCTAACGCTGGAACGGAAGGGTCGGCAAGTCATACAATGCCAGGTTTGATAGAACTGCTCA
>JAZKAC010000195.1:0-17939 GCA_040389325.1 Chlamydiota bacterium
GTACTTCCGAATTTCTTGGAAGCCCCTAGATCTTTCAGTCTAGGGGAGGCTTCACTGGCTATATGGATTGCTGTTACCGCGATTTTTTTAGGAAGATTTTGGATCTTCTAAAAGAACATTTTTTAACCCTAAATACTACAAATGTAGTAAAGAAGAGATTTATGAAAAAATTTATTTTAGCATCCTTTATGGTCATTGTTACTTCTACACAGATTTTCGGTTGGGAGGTCATGAACATTTCAACGCTTACGAATATTGATTTAGAAAGTGTTATGAGTCAAGAAAAAGAGAACACGGCGGTGGAATTTTCCGAGGGTACGATATTACCTTTAAAATTCTTTTTGAAAGGGGACTTGCTTACTCTTGTAGGAGAGGAGAGGGAAATAGGACAAGTAAAAGTGGAAAAAACGTTTTATGTACGTCTTAAAGGAGAAGACTTTCTTTTTAGTTTAGATCTTTCGACATGGAAATCTTGTTGGGATTTTTTTACGGGGACGGCGTCGGTTGATTTAAATGTTGATGAAAAAATTCCTTCTATTACTTTTGGAGCGGAAGCTAATCACTTGGATTAGAAAAGTTGGAATTTTTGAAAGCTCATTTTGTAAACGAAAATGAGCTTTTTTAATGCGATTAACTATTTGTTCGAATTGTCGACTCGGTTAACATTTTCGATGTCCATTTTTAGCCGAGGGGATTTGAGTCAAGGTGATGAAACCTGTATATAACGATGCACAAATCGATATGATCCTTCGAATGTTGGAGGAGGATGGAAATAAAAGACCTATGATTCAAGAGGTTGTAAAAGTTTTCCTATTGCTCTAGAATAAGACTTATAAGCTACAGACTGATTTTAAAAGAAGCATTGCCGTAGTCAACAAGGTGGTCAAAAATGGGTCAAAAAATATCCTCAAGTTCTAATCCAACGATTCAAGAGTATTCCATAAAAGATCTTTCCTTAGATTCTGAGGAAGCTGTGATAGAAAACTCCATTCATTATTGTGCGGATGTTTATTCGAGAAGAATAAAAGGTGGGATGTATGGGTCTTTCAAAGTTCTTTGGTCGGAAGCTGCGGTTTTTTCAGCAATGGAAAGAGGTGACTACATTCCTGCTTTAGAGGCTATTTGGAATAGCGGAAACCTTCATCAAAAAATGTTAAAGATGCAAGTCTTACGAAAAGAGCAAGGACCGCTACATGCTCCCCTTATGTTTGAGCTTTCTTTACTTTTATATCGTAATGCCTCTAAGGAAAGTAAGACAGTAACGCTGCAAAGAATTTGCTGGCCTTTGATCGGAGCTGCATACTTTAGATCACATCAAGATGTAAGGTGTTCTAAAGAATTAAAAAGTAGTTTGTCATATGCAAAAAAGATCAGGCAAGTTTATGTTAAGCAGCTGGAAAATCTTATAAGAAAAGATTTAGGTAAGGAGGAGATTCCATCGGATATGAGTTACACTCATTCTTTCAAAGAAACACAAGAAGAGGTCAAAAAAATAGCGATGCAAACGATATCGGCAGATAGATTACCGAATCCAAATTGGATAGCTGGGCTAGACATCTTTAGTTCTGATGAGAGAGTGCGATCCGAAAGGATGCTAGACCCAAAAGATCATAAAGAACTTAGAGAAAGGTATGCAAGAAGCTTTATTGAAAAAAAATAATCTTGTTTAAGCTGCAGGTGTGGGATAAAGTGGGATCACTTATATGAGTTGTGTTTTTTTTATTAAATTTCAACATAAGAGTTTTCTATGTCATTTCCCTTAGCGCAATATATAGCTTGGTTTGAAGAGCACGAAGAAAAAATTAAACAAGATTTTTTTCATTTTCTACGATTTTCTAGCATCAGTACAGATCCCCTACATCATAAAGAATGTCGCAAGACAGCAGATTGGTTAGCTTCTTATTTAGAAGATATGGGAATAAAAACGGAGTTATTAGAAAGCCCCGGGCTGCCTGTTGTTTTCGGCGATTCGGGAAGCAAGGGAGGGTCTGTCCCTTCTGTTTTACTATATCATCACTACGATGTTCAGCCTGTAGATCCCGTAGATCTTTGGACAAGCGATCCTTTTACTCCGAGGTTTGATGGAGGGTGCGTATTTGCTAGAGGAGCTTCCGATAACAAAGGGCAATGTTTTATAACGTTGACAGCCTTAAAGGCTATGGGGCAGTTAGTAAAAGATCTTCCTTTGCAAATTAAGCTTTTCATAGAAGGAGAAGAAGAGTCGGGCGGGGCTGGAACCTATGTAGTTTTAAAAGAAAAAAAACACCTTCTGAAGGCAGATTCTTTATGTGTTGTAGACTTTGACTTAGCAGCTCTTGATAGTCCTAGTATTGCAATGGGGTATAGAGGGCTTGCGGCTTTTGAATTGGAGTGCATCAACGCAGCAACCGACATGCATTCGGGAGTGCATGGAGGAATAGCTCTTAACCCCATCCATATTCTAACACATATTATAGCTAAGCTATGGGATGAGACGGGGAAAGTGAGTGTTCCTCATTTTTATGATGACATTGACCCCCTTTCTTCAGAAGAAAAGGAGAAGATGGATCTTTCGTTTGATGAAAAAAAATATAGAAAAGAGTTTGGCGTCGGAGCTTTTTGTCAAGAAAAGGGAGTTTCTCTAAGAGAGGCTAACTGGCTTAGACCTACTTTAGAAGTTAACGGTATTTGTGGAGGATATACGGGATCCGGTTTTAAAACCGTAATCCCCGCGAAGGCTTATGCTAAGATTTCTTGTCGTCTTGTTCCTGGGCAAGATCCTAAGAAAATAGAAAAACGTCTTACGGATTTTTTTCTGCAGCACACACCTAAAGGTGCCGAGATCAAAATTAACTTCCATCATGGAGCCAAGGCCTATCGCGCAAGCTTTGCATCGCCCCTAGTAGCTGCTGTTTCTAAAAGCATGGAGGATGTATTTCAAAAGCCTTGTCATTATACGTTATGTGGAGGATCGGTTCCTATTGTACGAGATCTTGCCGAAGCGGTAGGGGGAGATGTGGCCTTATTCGGGTTTGCATTAGATACGGATAACATCCATGCACCTAATGAGCATTTTCGATGGGACTGCTTTAAGAAAGGTTTTTTAACAATGACAAGACTCTTATGGGAGCTTGCCGAAAAAGGAAACAACAATCTTAACTTATTTAGTTCTATAGACTAAAAATAGAGAGGTCGATATGAGAAAGTATGTGCTTATTTTTGTTTTTTTTAACCAGATAGGATGGGCCCTAGCTATTGATTATCAAGATATAAAATCCTATATAGAAGAAAGAGAAAAAGTTGTTTTGATAGATGAGTCTTTAGGCTTTGATACAGGACTTACTTTGTCTATTAAAGAAGAGGAGGTCAACTTACATTTAAGTCGACTAAAAAAAGAGCTGCTTGCAAAGTATCGAAAAGAAGATTTTTTCCCACCTGCTAAAAATTTTCTTTTTGAAAAAGAGATAATAGAAAAGAGCTCTCTTTACGCCTTCATTCAAAAAATGCCGAAAGGGGGGCTTTTACATGTTCATAGCGCTTCTCTTTTACAAGCAAAATGGCTTATCAAAGAGCTTACGACGCTACCCGATTGTTATGTTTACTGGCTAGAAAATGGACCTATCCTTAAAGGAATGTTGCACTTTTTTAAAAAGGAAGCCGTTCCTGAAGGTTTTATGTCGGTAGCAGAACTTAGATCAAGCATACCTGGTTTTGATCAAACCCTTCTTTCCCTATTACAGGTAGAAAAAGAAGATCTTAAAAACTTCAATCTGTGGGCGGCCTTTGAAGGATGTTTTACAAGAACAAAAGGTTTGATACATTATAAGCCTGCCTTTATAAAATATTATAAAGGCTCCATGGAAAGTCTTATTCAAGACAATCTTCAGTATATGGAGCTTCGCGCTTTAAATACTCCTGTCTACAACCTAGATGGAACGATAGAAGATCCCAGTTCCGTTATAGAGGCATTTTTACAGGTAAAAAAAGAGATTCAAGAAGAAAATCCCACATTTAATTTCAATATTATTTACACAGAGTTTAGGAACACCTCTAAACAGCAATCTTTAGCTCAGCTAGAGCAGGCGTATTTTTTACGATCCTTATATCCCAGTTTTATCATTGGATATGATCTTGTTGGGGAAGAGGACACGGAAAGAACGACGTTAGATTATGTAGAAACTTTTCTGACGGCTCGATCTTTTGAAGATAAGTACGGTGTTGACATGCCTTATTATTTCCATACGGGAGAGTCAAATTGGGCTACAAATAACAACCTCTATGATGCCGTGTTATTAAAGTGTAAAAGGATTGGCCATGCGTTAAATCTTTTTAGATATCCTTATTTAATTCAAAAAGTTAAGCAAGAAAATATCTGCATAGAAGTGTGTCCTATTAGTAATCAAGTTTTAGGATATGTTCCCGATCTGCGCATGCACCCTGCCTCTGGATATTTAAAAGAGGGAGTGCCTTGCGTTCTGGCTTCCGATGATCCCGGGTTATTTGGATACCACGGAATGTCTTTTGATGTATGGGAGGCCGTGATGGCTTGGGATCTTGATCTGAAAGCGGTTAAGCAGTTATTTATTAACTCGCTTGAGTATAGCGGAATGGCTTTAGAAGAAAAAAATAAAGCTATTTGGTTATGGAATGAGAAGTGGGATGCGTTTATAGAACAGGCTTCTTTGGAGATTCGGATCGAGGTATAAACCTCGATCCTTAATCTTTGACTACTATCTTGTCCAAGGAGTTAAGATCTCGCAGCCTGTCTTTGTGATAAGAAGTGTATGTTCCCACTGGGCGCTTGGCTTTCCGTCATCCGTTCTGGCCGTCCAATGATCTTTAGAATCGATATGGCCTGATCGCACGCCTGCGTTAATCATAGGCTCGATTGTGAAGGTCATCCCTTCTACAAGAGGGATTTTGACGGTATTGTAGTGGTGGGGAACTTGTGGGGGTTCGTGAAATCCTACTCCCACTCCGTGTCCGACAAATTGATTGACGACAGAACACCTTTGAGTCTTAGCGTAGTCTTCGATAGCTTTTCCAACTTCGCAAACGAGTACGCCAGGTTTTAAGATAGCAATAGATCTCATGAGACATTCGTAAGATGTGTCAACGACTCTTTTTTTCTCATCGCTTACGTTGCCGATCATCACCATCCGGCTGCAGTCCCCATAAAATCCATTTAAAATGCAGGTGACATCAATGTTTAAGATGTCTCCATCTTGTAAAGGTCTCTCATCGGGAATCCCGTGACAAATAACCTCGTTTAAAGAGGTACAAATGCTTTTTGGAAAAGGAGGTTCTCCATAGCCTAAGGGGGCTGGGATAGCGTTAGCCTCTATATGCATTTTGTGAGCAAAGTCATTTAGTTTTTGCGTCGTTATTCCAATGACAGCTTTTTTACACGTTTCATCTAAGATGTGAGCTGCTAGGTGGCAAGCGTTTCGAATTCCCGTGATTTGGGTCTCATTTTTAAGTAAGATCCCATACGTTTTTAAGTAACGCTTAGAGATTAGATCTTCTGAAGATTCGGGAAGTTCGGGAGCGTGGCATCGTTTCCATTTTTTTCCGCTTCCACACCAGCAGGGGCTATTTCGATTAAACATGAAGATATCCTTATTTTAGTTGGAATAGAGTATACTATCTTCCATCTTTTTATAAAACACTTGGATGAGATGAAGTCCATGGGCGGGAGCTGTAATGCCGGCTAGAGCTCTTTTTTTTTGAAGTAAAATTTCTTTTACTTCCTCGGGAGTGATTTTTCCTTGTCCTATATAGGCAAGAGTTCCGACAAGATTTCTCATCATCCTATATAAGAACCTGTTTCCTATGATGCTAAATTTTATTCTATCATTTTCTAGAAGATCGATTTTTATAGAGTAGAGGGTACATGTAGGGTCTTTATCAAGTAAAGATCGTTGGTTACAGAAAGCGGAAAAGTCGTGGGTGCCGAGGAGATGTTTTGAGGCCTCTTTCATGAGATCGATTTGTAAAGGAGATTTAACATGCCAAGAGAAAAAACGATGTTTGGGCTGTTGATAAGGGGTGTTGCATATGAAATATTGATATTCTTTACCCTGACTATCTAATGTGGGATGAAAGGGAAAAGGTTTTTCTTCAATAGATAAAGCGGCGATCGAAGGGGGGAGGAGGGCGTTGATGCCTTGGAGGAGTTTTGAAAGAGGTATCCGATCTTTATTTGTAAAAAAATTTATACTTTGACCTTCTGCGTGAACGTTAGCATCGGTTCTGCTGGCTGCTTGTAAGTGAATTTTTTCTTGCAAGATCTGTGATAGAACGGTTTCTAAAGTTTCTTCAACGGTCGAACCCAAGGGAGTTTTTTGCCATCCTAAAAAACCCGTGCCGTCATAGGCAATAATTAACTGTATATTTTTCATCAAGGCAGGGGTTTATTAATATCAAAAACGTATAAGGATACCCCTTGTAAGAACATTTGTACAGAAATTAAAGTAAGTAAAAGACCCATGAGTCTTTCGCACGCCGTTAATCCTCTCTCTCCAAGAACTTTTTGTAATAAGCTGGAGCTTAATAAAATAATGGAGCTTGCAATCCAAGCTAGAAAAAGAGCGGATAAGACAGTAGAATGGGGTGCACCTTCTTTAGAATAGAGCATGATAGAGGCCAAAACGGCAGGTCCTGCAACCAGGGGTATGGCAAGAGGTACGATGAAAGGTTCTTTATGAGAAGAAGCTTTTTTTGGTTTTGAGTAGAAAAATTCGGGAAAGACCATGCGGATGGCGATAAGAAAGAGGATAATACCTCCTGCCATGAGGATTGTATGCTGCTTTACATGGATAAGGTCTAAAAGAAGATTTCCCAAGAAATAAAAAGCAACGATGATGGCAAGAGCAAACGTAAGTTCTCGTAAAATAATCTGCCTTTGTTTTTTTGGAGGAAAATCTTTTAAAATGGCAATAAATAGAGGGATGTTTCCCAAAGAGTCCATCAAGAGAAATAGGGTGAAAGCTATAGGGAAAATATGAAAATCTATTAACATGAAGTATTCCTTTGAGTTAAGATATTTTTTGCTCTATGGAATTGGATTCTATGCTTTTCCATATTTTATCAAAATATTTTTTTTGAAAATCCGTTAACGCGTGAATTACTAATAAACAATCCTCATTTATTGTGAAAGCAGATTTTGTCCAGTTAGCAGATCCAAGAAGAAGAGTGCTCTTATCAATTAAGCACCATTTGTGATGCAGTAGCTTGCCTCCCTTGCTGATGTATAAGGGGATATGAGCCTTTTGCAAGAGCTCAACGGTCTTAAGGCTAGCACCTTTTGCCGTATAATAATCTAAAGCTACACATATTTTAACACCTCTTTCTTTGGCTGCAAATAGGGCTTCCAAGATTTTAGGATGAGTGAAGGTGAAAAGAGCTATATGGATCGTTTTCTCGGCCTTAGATAGTAGATGTAGTGTATTATTTAAACATTCTTGTTGAAAATCGGGTAGATGCCAAAGATCAATTTCTTGCCCCCCTATTGTATAATGTAGTCGGTTTTTAAGAGAGTGTTGAAGATCGTAGGCGAGCTCTTTACTTCGTAGTCCCAAGATAACATTGTCGTGCATGCATAAAGAGGTTGGGGTGAAATTGGCCGTTCCAATAAAAACGGTTTTATCGTCGAGGACTAAAATTTTTTTATGCATTAATCCCGATCTTATAAGGGGGGTAGCTTGAGGAATCTTTTTATATAAGGCGCTAGATCCTGAAGGGTCGTAAAAGATTCTTACCGAAGTACCTTTTTCTGAAGCTCGTAGTAACGAACTTATTACAGCGGGGTCCGTACATCCGTAAATTTGTAAAAAAATAGATTTTTTTGCGCCTTCTATGGCATTTAGTACAATCCGTTTTAGGTCGTCACCCGTTTGATTTGAATAGAAAAGGATAGGGTGTTTTTTTGAAGGAAGAAGAGGATGTGTGACTTGATAGGAGAAATAAAAGAAGATAAATAAGAGAAAAAGCAGAGCGCCTACCTTAACGGTAGACGCTATCTGCTCACGAAAACTATACTTTTTGCCCGGAAGCACGTACTTGACGAATTACGGTAGAAAGTCCTACTTTATCGATTGTACGCATTGCGGATGTAGCAAGCCTGAGGGTAATAAATCGGTTTTCTTCTTGAAACCAAAAACGTTTTTTCTTGAGATTAGGTAAGAAACGACGACTAGTAACCCCAGTTACTTTAATACCGACCCCTTTTTTCTTTTTAGCAATACCACGGAGGGCATAATGGTTTCCGGAAACAGGTTTCTTCCCGGTAACTTGACATTTTCTAGACATGACTAAACTCCCATACTATAAGATGGCTAAGATGGTACCATCTTCTTTGTTATTGAACAAGAATATTTAGAAGGTGTAAGCTAAAATTATTTTTCGCATAATAGGAATAATAATGGAAGAGCTGAATGTAGATTATGTCATTATAGGGTCGGGCCCTGCTGGACAAAAAGCTGCTATGCAAGCAGCTAAGTTAGGAAAGAGTGTTGTGATCGTCGAAAAAGACTCTTTTCCAGGAGGAGTTTCCCTGTACTCGGGAACGATTCCTTCAAAATCTCTTCGAGAGGCTATTTTGGATTTGACGGACTTTTATAAAAATAGTTTTTATGCTCAATCCGTAGCGATTAAGAAAGTTTCAATTAATGACTTGAATTTTAGATTGCATAAGGTTTTAGGAGCGCAAAAAGATATTTTACTTAGACAGATAGAAAAAAATCATATTCGTCTTTTGCATGGAACCGCTCGGTTTGAAGAATCTCATTCCTTATCGGTTTTAGATGAAAATGGTACCATTACCCATCAGGTGAACTTCTCGTTTTGCCTGATTGCTGCAGGATCTAAACCTCGCCATCCCGTTCATATCCCTGTTAATCGAGAAAGGATCTTTGACTCAACGGAGTTGTTATCGATCGATCATGTGCCCGAGACAATGATTGTATTGGGAGGAGGTATTATCGGCGCCGAGTATGCAAGCTTTTTTGCTGCCTTAGGTACGGAAGTAACCGTTATCGACAAAAAGGAACACCTTTTATCGTTGTTGGATGAGGAGATTGGCTTGCACTTACAAACGGCTTTAAGCACCATCGGATTAAGAATGCTTGGGGGCCAAGAGATCGAAAAGATCGAGAGTAAGTCTAATTGTGTAGAGGTTACCTGTAAGGGAGGATTAGTGATTAGTGCCGATGTGTTACTGTACGCTTTAGGAAGAGAAGCAAACGTCGGACAACTACAGATTGAGAAGGTGGGTATTACCTTAAACAAAAAAGGGTATATCGACGTGAACGCTTTATTCCAGACGACAACATCTCATATTTATGCAGCGGGAGATGTAATTGACTCACCTGCTTTAGCTTCTACGAGCATGGAGCAGGGTAGACTTGCAGCCAAGCATGCCTTCGGGGAAGAGACGCATCATTTTCCTACTTTTTATCCAATCGGCATTTATACCATTCCGGAAATTTCTTCTTGTGGATATACTGAAGAGAAACTCAAGTCTTTGGACTTTCGATATGAGGTCGGAAGAGCCTATTACTATGAAATAGCCAGGAATCAAATTGTCGGTAATGACCCCGGGATGTTTAAGATCCTATTTCATTCCGATACTTTGGAAATTTTAGGGATTCATATTATCGGAAGAAGTGCAACGGAGCTCATACACATTGGGCAGGTAGCTATGAGTTTTAGAGCGAAGATCGACTATTTTATCGATCAGGTATTTAACTACCCCACCTATGCCGAGGGGTATCGAATTGCAGCTCTTAATGGATGTAATAAAGTAAAGCGCAGGAAATAAGACATGTCGATTATCGATGTTTTTACGGAAGAAAAAAAAGAATCTGAAGTTACGGTAAAAAGCGTTACTTTTTTACGCTCTTTTTTTTCATTTATATACACTCGCCTCTGTATTCTTTTTCTCTTGGCGTTAGATGTCATTTGGTTTGTTTTTTTATTATGTAAGATGACGATCTACGGTTGTGTGCAACTTGTTTTTATGGGATCTTCTACAGCTTTGCGAACAAGACTTGTAAAAAGTTGTGCCTCTATAAAACGCTCTCTTGTTTGTGGGCTTTGCTTGCTGATTAGCCTTTTTAGTCCAGCTTTAGGCATTATGTTTGGATGTGCTTACTTTCTCATGTACGATAAGACTGGGGTAGAAGATGTGGTTCCAAACGTCTTAAGAGAGCAGTTCAACGAACTGCTCTCACGTCAAGAAAAAGATCATGGTTTAGGCAGGTAAAATCCACTTATTAATCTTAGCGTAGATACCTGTATATGAAGGGGCGTTTTCTTTATGTTTTTTTTGTTCGCTTTGGATTGCATCTGCAACCGGTTTAATGTGAGGAAGGGGAAAAGCCATAGCTTTTGGAGCCCTGTACTCATTTAGCCGGTCATACTTATCTTGTAAAGTGACCTGAAGAGATCCTTCTTTATATGTGATGGTCATCCCAAGCTCTTCTGGCATAGTCACTCCGTCCATCTTGATTTGACTAAATGTTCCTTCGGCTTGGCCGTTACTATCCGAAAGACGATATTTAATGAGAGGCTCTTTAAAAAGAGTTTCTTTTTTTATGACGTTAACTAAAAAGCTTTCAAGATCGCTAGAAAGGCCGCCGAGTAATTCCTGTCTCATTTTGTATTCTTTACGATGATTTTCTAAAGGTGATTCTACACCCTCCGAGGAACTTAAAGACTCTAAAAGAGAGTCTGCAAAGCCTTCTTTATGGCGCATAAAGAACTTCGTGTAAAGAGGATTGAAGGCTTGATCTGGGTAGCATTTATTAAGGATGTCATTAGCGATCATGACAGAAGCTTGTTGTATCCCTTTATGGTCTTTTGAGAGGGCTGTAGGCATTTCCATTTTGACTTTTTCCGTAATCATGCCACTTTCCAGTAATAGCTTTTGCGTTACCTTGAACTCTTGTACTTCTCCCTTAATGGGCTTAAAAGCGGAAGATGCAAGATTTTCTAAAGCGGTATACTTTTGTCCTATAGTGGTAGCTCTAATATAAGATGAAATTTGTTGTCCTACATGTTTAATCATAGTTAAACTCCAATAGTTAATATAGATTATATTATACTACGTTTTTAAATTCCATTCAATATTATTATATTAATTGAATATATATAGTAATTATGTTTAAATTATTATGTAATTAAATTTATATGGTGGTTTTATGTTTAATAGACTATGTTTGCTCTTTTTCGTAGGTTGCACACCTTTTGTCTTAGACGCCCTTCCCGTGGAGGAAAAAAGCGCTCATGTGCAGGTCGTAGAGGCAGAATCTTGGTTAGATAAGTTTGCTAAATCGGATAAAGATGTATTAGAGCAGTTTAGGTCATTTAAGCAATCCCTGCAAAAAGGGGTAGAAAAAGGTCTTCTTAGCGAAGCCGATGTCGGAAAAATACTCCAAGCCGTGTCTTTTGCTGCAGAAAAGCATAAGTCGCAATTTAGAAAAAATGCAAATAAAACACCCTATGTTATTCATCCTATAGGCGTTGCAAATCACATAGTGAGTATTGGTAATGTTTATGAGGTAGATGTGGTCATTGCAGCCCTTTTACACGATGTAATGGATGGGACGGATGCTACCTATGAAGAGATTGCCACCTATTTTGGCCTAAAAGTGGTTGAGTATATACAAGAAGTGACAGGGGAACTCACCCTCTCCGATAAAGAGCAAAAAAAGCAACAGATCATAGAAGCGCCCCATCAATCAAGAGAAGTAGCCATAATAAAGTTAGCAGATAAGCTACACAATATAAGCACTCTAATAAAAGATCCCTCCCAAGGATGGTCTCAAGACAGTCTCGATGGGTATTTTCAATGGGTTCACGCCGTCGTAGATCACCTTCCCGATGTAAACGACCCCCTAAAAGAAGCTGTTCATAAGACCATTGCAGGCTATTGGGAATCTCAAGGGGATAGGGTAGAGTAAGAGATTTTCTAGTTTGAGTTTTCTATTGCCTGTATAAAATGATCTCGTGTTACGGGATTGTCTCCGGCTATGATTTGAGCATCCTTTAGGAAGTCTTCTAGCAGAGTAGAGAATTGGAAGGTATGACCGTCGAGGGTTATTTCGTGAAGTGACAGGTTATTGTCTTCAATTGTTTTGTCCTTGTATAGGCTATTTGTTGTAACAGGCTGATTGTGATGGTATGTGTTCTTAAATGCATTAATTAAATCTGTTGTCATTTCAAAGTCGAGCTCAATTCTTAAGTCGTTTTTCAAGTAGCTTAGAGTTTCTGGGTATTGTAATTCAATAGCATTTAATTGAGTTTCCGATACCTCTTTTAAGGCAGGTTTGTCGTCAAGAGAAATTTCTTTGAGATAGGAGGAGGATGACCGGGATGAGGCTGTACTTGCTGTGGATTGACGATCAGAATCTTCTTCATCGACTTCCGAATTATATTCTGGATTTGACTCGTTCGATGTTGAGCTAGGGGTTTGCTTAAGAGCTGTTTCTATGATATTGTCTTTTCTTTTTAATAGCTCGAATAATTCATTAGTATATGCAATTATTTTTTTGCAGTTTTCTACTTCAGATTCTTTATTTTTTTCGTAGAGTTGCACAGCTTTTTTTGCCACTTTTGCAAGGAGGGCAAAAGGACTTATGAGGAGTAATTCTATTGTTAATCCAAATCTTTGAGCCAGCAGTGTTGTTCTTTGAGTCAGGTTTTTATAAAGGGACTGAGTATTTTCCAGTATTCGATCGCAAAAATCTATTTTTGGATTTTTTGATATCGCTAACGCTAATGTAACTACTTTGGATATTCCTGCGGGGATGGCAATAAAAGCCAAGCCAAGGCCATAAATAATTGGGAGAGCGACTGTTTCTGTCACTTCAGAAATTATTTTATATATAGCTTTAGCCCCCGACTCTTCATATAGGAATTTAGTGTTTTCGAGTATTTCCTTGGAAGGGGTAGCTCCTGTAAGCTTTTTAACTCCTTTAACAAATGCTGCAGGGATAGCAATAAAAACCAGCCCGATGCCATAAATAATTGGGCGAGCGACTGAGGTTGCCACAGAAGCAATTGCTTCAGCACCTGAATTTTTGTAAAAAGATTGAGTATGCTCGAGTATTCTGTTAGCAATAGCTGTCCCGCCTAATACTTCATTAGCCACTGTGGCTATTACGGCAGGGATAGCCATAAAAGTCAACCCGATGCCATAAATAATTGGGAGAGCGACTACGGCTGTTGCGTAAGCAGTTGTTGTAATACCAGAGTTTTGATAAAAAGATTGAGCGAGCTCAAGTACTTTATTGCAAGTTGTTTTTTGAAAGGATTGCTCTAAGGGTGTTTTTGAAAGCTCTTTAACTACTTTGACTATCCCTGCAGGGATAGCAATAAAAGCTAATCCCAAGTTATTAATAATTAGGTGAGCGACTACGCTTGTTGCGTAGGCAATAGTTTTAACAGCTGAGTTTTGATAAAAAGATTGAGTGTATTTAAGTACTTTGTCGCAAGTTGTTGTTTGAGGGGTCTTTTGGGTTGAGAATGTTCTTGTAAGCTCTTTAACTGCTTTGGCTATACCTGCAGGTATAACGATAAAAGCCAATCCCAGGCTACTGATAATTTGCCTGGAGATTAGGGTTATTTTGTAATCGTATGCTGTTGGGTTGATCCAAAAGGTGTGATCATTCGAGTTAGCTAGAGGTTTTTTTGAGCCTATCGGGTCAGACGGCATGAATAAGTCTCTTTTTTAATTTTGGTGTGATTTAGTGTATTAGATAACACCTCATCTGATTATGAGGTGTTATCGTGTGTATTTTAACAAACAACTTTTTTTTCGTTAATAGCCTTGCGGAAGGTCTTTCCA
The DNA here is from genome assembly GCA_040389325.1 of Chlamydiota bacterium. GTDB lineage: Bacteria > Chlamydiota > Chlamydiia > Chlamydiales > Rhabdochlamydiaceae > CAIJXB01. The sequence goes on from JAZKAC010000195.1 coordinate 13,829, forward strand.
AGGTAAAGGGCTACGATGAGCCAGAGTCCAAGGAGTGGGAATCCGATGGCTCCGCTTAGCATGAGGTAGTGCGCTTTGCCAAGAAGAGTTCCGAAAGACTTTTGTAAAGGAGACAGGAGCATGTTAAATAAAGACCCTGCTTCTTTGGATGATCTAGACCCGAAGGTTTCAATCCACGCTTGGGCTTTAAAACGAACATCGGGTGTTGTTGGGATGTAAAGCTGTTTTAAAGCGGGACCGTTTAAAGCGTAGTTGATAGCTTTGGATCCAACCATTAGGGCAAAGAGAAAGGAGAGACTCTCCATCGTCAAGAACCCAAAGAGTGCGCATCCTACGATGATGGGCATCGCAGCTAGAGCAACTCCTATACCTAAAAAGCGGGTTATATTGCTGATCCCGAGAAGTAGGCAAGTTAAAGATACAATGTTAACACTGGATCCGTAGATGCTTAAATAGTTGCTGAGGGCAACGCCTGAGTATTGGCCACCTGCTGCTATTTTAAAGTTAAAGTCAAAGATCGTAACGACAACTTCATAAATGAAGTTGGCGGCAAAAATGCCGAGTAGATAACGATGCTTTAACATGAGCTTGAGCCCTTCTAAAAATCCGGGTTCTTGCTTTTTCTCTTCCGTCTCTTCATTTTTTCCATGAAAAGATTTAAGAAGATTTTCAGGGGTAGCTCTTAAGAAGTAGCGAACCAAGGGGATGATTAAAAGAATTAAGACCCCTAAGATAACGATGGATAAAGTGTCCGTTTGTAAGCTAAGACGGTGAGGTAATCCTCCAATCCCGTAAGGACAGATGATCCCTCCGATTTGTCCGATGGCAACAACCATAGGAAAGCCTCTTTTAGCTTGAACGGGTCCTGTGGAGTCTGCTGCAAAAGCCCAAAATAAGGCGACAACAAGAGATCCAAAACTTTCTACAAAGAGATACCAAAGGTATCCTAAGACTTTTACCGCTATGTAAGGAAAAGAGAAACTTACAAGTCCTTCCATGTGGGTTTGAGCAAGGCCGATGCATACGCTAAAGACAAGAACCGAAATACCGTAGAAGGTAGGTAAGATGACAAGCATCCTTTCTCTAGAGGTCTTTTCGAGCAACCTCGTGTAAAACATTACAAGAGGAAGTAGGCAGAGGACAGATACCGTTTTTGCATAAGGTAAGTGCAACCGATCTACTAACTGAATGAAGATAGCATCTTTTAAAGGACGCAGTGTCCAGTATACGCCGATGATGAGTGCAAAAATAAGACCCATCCGGAGGAACTTTTTAAACTCCTCCCTTTCGAAATTGCCGAAATTAAATCGACAGATCATTTGAAAAAATGATAGTAACTTTCCTGTTATATCCATAAGACTTCTCCTTTTATCATATATTTTGCAATATAGAATAATATCGGATTATTTGTCTTGCTTGTTTAAAAGATTTTTTATTTAGTTTATTCCTTACGGCAACTGATTCCAGTTTTAGGATCAAGCTTTAGCTCTAAAGCATCACCAGGTAGTAAAGCTCCCTCGATGATTTTCTTCGAAAGGAGATTGACAACTTCGTGTTGGATAAGTCTTTTTAAAGGTCTTGCTCCAAAAAAAGGATCGTATCCTTTTTTTGCTAAATAAGATAAAACATCAAGATCCCAAGAAAGAACGATCTCTTTTTCTTTTAGTCGTTCTGCTACTTTAATCAGTTGCAAGGTAGTGATTTTCTCCATGTCTTTTTGTTGAAGAGGAAGGAAGGGTAAGATCTCATCCAAGCGATTTAAAAACTCGGGACGGAAGTGCGCTTTAATGGTTGGCTCTACAATATCCAAGATCATTTCTTTGGAAACTTCCATAGTTATGGAATGAAGTTTTTCTAATAACTGCTCGGATCCTAAGTTGGATGTCATGATGAAAAGGGCGTTTTTGCAGTTAACCGTTCTTCCTTTGCTGTCGGTTAGCCTGCCGTCATCAAAGATTTGTAAGAGGATGTTAAATACATCGGGATGGGCCTTTTCGATTTCATCGAAAAGGACAACGCTATAAGGTCTTCTTCGTAAAGCTTCCGTTAGCTGTCCTCCTTCTTCATATCCGATATACCCAGGAGGAGATCCTATAAGTTTAGATACGGAGTGCTTTTCCATGTATTCGGACATGTCAATTCGTAAAAGAGCTTCTTCTTGGTTAAAAAGAAGATCTGCCAGGGCCTTAGCCAGTTCCGTTTTACCGACACCTGTCGGACCTACAAATAAAAAGACTCCAAGAGGTCTTGAGGGATCGCTAAGGCCTGCTCTTGAGCGTCTAATGGATTCACTGATAGCTTGGATGGCAAAGGATTGTCCGACAACTCTTTTAGATAGGGTGCTTTCTAGCTCTAAAAGTTTTTTAGCATCTCCTTCAAGCATTTTTTGCACGGGGATCCCTGTCCACTTGGCAACGATCTGCCCAATTAGATTTTCATCGACTTCTTCTTGCAGAAGTCGAACGGGTAATTTGCTAAGATCTGCCGTAGCTTCTTCTTTTTCTTTGAGGATTTTAGGAATAGAGCTATAGCGAATTTCAGCAACCTTATTGTAATCAAGCGCTCTTTCTGCTTCTTCTTCCTGAAACTTCAACCTTTCTAGGGCATCTTTTTTTTCTTTTATGATTTCAAGCCACTTTTTTTCTTGATTCCACTTTTCTTTTAAGACGGCAAGCTCTTCTTTGATGGATGTGATTTTTAGAGCAAGCTCAGGCTGTGGGCTTTTAGAACCTTCTCTTTTAAGGATTTCTTGTTTGATGATGGATTGGCTAAGCTCTCTTTCTTTTAGCTCTATAGGCAAGGGGATGCTACCCATCTGCAGGCGGATGACGCTTGCTGCTTCATCGATTAAGTCAATTGCTTTATCGGGTAACTGTCTATCCGAGATATAACGGTTGGATAAAAAAACGGCTGCTTGTAGCGCAGACTCTTGAATGTGCACGCCGTGGTAGATTTCATATTTTTCTTTAAGACCCCGTAATATAGTGATCGCATCTTCTAAAGAAGGTTCTTGGATCAATATCGATTGAAACCGTCTTTCTAAAGCGGGATCTTTTTCTATGTATTTTTTATACTCGTTAAGAGTTGTAGCTCCGATGCAGTGTAGGGTTCCTCGAGCTAAGGCAGGTTTTAACAGATTCGCTGCATCTAAAGATCCTTCCGTAGCGCCCGCACCTACAAGCGTATGGACTTCATCGATGAATAAAATGATCTGCCCTTCACTTTTTTCGACTTCTTTTAAAACACCTTTTAGTCTTTCTTCAAATTCACCGCGGTATTTAGCTCCTGCAATCAAACTACCCATATCTAACACGAAGATTTGTTTGTCTTTTAAAGAGTCGGGGACATCTCCTTGGATGATCCGGATGGCTAAGCCTTCTGCGATAGCGGTCTTCCCAACTCCCGGGTCTCCTATAAGCATAGGGTTGTTTTTTGTTCTTCGGCTAAGGACTTGCATAGTTCTTCTGATCTCTTCATCTCTTCCGATAACAGGATCCAGTTTTCCTTGCTTTGCAAGAGCCGTTAAGTTTTTACAGTATTTTTCTAAGGCTTGTAAGCCCGATTCGGCAGAAGCAGAGTCCATAGGGGTTCCTCCTCGGATTTTTTCTATTTGTTGTTTGATGTCATGAAGGGATAAAGAAGATTCTTTTTTCCAAGAAGTGAAAGGTTCTTGAGGCGATTTCCAACAAAGATAAAAAAGATGATCTGCGCTGATATAAGTATCTTTCCATTCTTTAGCTAGAGCCTCTGCTTCTAAGATTCTTTTTTGCAATTGGGTAGACATCCTAGGGGCGTCACCTTCTTTTGTAAAAGAAGGCGCCGCCTCCGCGGCTTTTTCTACCGCGTTCAAAAGAGTTGAGGGGTTTAACCCTAAAGCTTTTATTAAGGAGACAAAATACCCGCCGTCTTCTTGCAAAAGAGCCTCTAGTAAATGGCTTTCCGTGAGTTCCGTTTTTTTTGCTAAGAGCGCATTTTGATAAGCTTTTTCTAAGGCGGAGGTGACGGATTCGGTAAATTGTGAGGCCATAAATACTTCCTTTAAATACAGACAATTGTAAAGGTAATGATTTCTTCTTATTTTGTCTATCTGGATGATAGATATAGTTTGATT
>JAZKAC010000196.1:0-14588 GCA_040389325.1 Chlamydiota bacterium
AAACGTAAAGTCTTCTTTGGGGGTTGTTGTGGATTTAGGCTTTTTATCTGCTTCCGATAGCTGAATTTTTACTGCAGATAGTTGATTGGTAAGTCCCGATACTTGTCCCGTGAGTCCAGTTACTTGATGGGTAAGTCCAGTATTTTGATCTTCTAAACTCGATACCTGTGTCTCTAGTGCGGCTTTCGCGTTCGTTAAAGAAAGTACCTCTGTTGATAGTGCGGAAGTTTTTGCCTGCTCGACTTGGAGAAAGGTTTTCGTGGAGGACAGTTCAAGGGTTGTAGTTTCAAGGTTTCTGGATAGCAAGGAATTACTTGCTTTAGACTCGGTTAAGTCTTTATTAAGTTCTACGATCTTTTGGTTTAACGCTGTAAAATGTTGAAAGGTTTTGTATCCGCCATAGATGATAGTTCCTGTAAGTACGAACAGTCCTGCCCATTGAAGCGGTGTTGTATTAATGTTAATTGACATGTCGACTCCGGTAAATTTAATTATATAATATTATTATAAAATAAATCATATTAAACATCAATCTGTAATTAGTTTTTCTTTGTGTAGTCTATTGTAAACTAATGTCTTGTCCAGAAAGTTTCGTAGTTGGAGTCCCGCGGAGTGAAGAATTCTTTTTGTGTAGTAGACTTCGGAGAGGGTCTTTTTAACGCTTAATGTAGATTATGTTCACGGGCAGAGTTTTTATCACTTCATTTACAGCTTTTTCGGGAGCATCTTGGCCATTTCGTTTAACATACCTTACATCAAGAACTTTTAAGCCCGTAAAATCAGGTAGGGTTACGCCGATTATATTTGAAGAGGACAAGTCGATTTCTCGGATTTCTTTCTTAGTCTTCAGAGGTAAACTCTGCAATATATTTGCTATTCCGTTAGTAATGTCGGATAACCGAAGATTTTTTAAGCTCGTAAAATCGGATAGATTCACCCCCGTCACATTCGAGAGCCCTCCTAATATCAACTCTTCAATTCCCTGTTTAGTCTCCAAAGGCAGCTCTTCGATGAAGGCTGAGATCTTTCCTTGAGAACCGAATAAGTTTAGTTTTTTCAATCCAGTAAAATCTAGTAAGTCAATTTTCCACACATCGGCATTTTTTAAGCTCAACTCTTCAATTTTCGGTCTAGCTTTTAAGGATAGCCTGTTTATTAATCTCACTACAAATCCTCCTGCGGATGACAAATCCAGCTTCTTCAAGCCGTCAAAATCGGATAGATTTATCTCGTCAACATCTAATTGAGATAATATTAATTCTTTAATATTTGGAGCAATTTCGGGAGGTATACTTTTTATTAGTTCTGGGGCTCCTTCTTGATGGTCATATAATTTTAGTTTTTGTAAACCAGTAAAACCTGATAAATCAATCCCTTTTAGATCTAAGGAACTTAAATCCAACTCTTCAATACTTTGTTTAACCTCAGGGGGCAAGTTATTTAAAAATGCTGCCACATTTTTAGTGTTTTTTAAAGCCAATGTTTTTAAGCTGGTAAATCCCGCTAGATCAATTTCCGTCAGAGCTTCAGAACTTAACTCCAACTCTTTAATTTGTTGCTTAACTTCCGAAGGTATGTTATTTATCACCTGAGCCGTATATTTATAACCCATGAAAAATTTCAATTTTTTTAAAGAGCTAAACTCCGATAAATTTACTTCCACTTCATCTGAAAATGCAAATTCTAACTCTTCTATGGATTCTTTAGAGTCCATAGGCAGGCTCTTAAGTAACTCTTTGGCAAACCCATGTAATGTTTTTAATCGAGTGAAATCGGATAAATCTTTCCTTTTTTCCATGTGTAGATGCGCTCTAGGTAGATCTAAAGACATTATGGTGTTTGGAATTTCACTGAAGGGGACTTTGGGAAACACCTTTCGAAAGGGCTCCAGATATTGCATTTGGAAGTCTTGAAGGTTTAGTCCATCTACAATTCCAAATAGAATCCCCACTGCAGCCGAGTAGTCACCAGGTGCAACGTTTGTAAAATAAGGGGTGAAATTAGGAGGCCGATCTTCTTTAATGCTCTCGAAAATTTCTTTTATGATTGCTTCATGAAATTGTGTATCTCCTTCTATTCCTAGCATTTCACAAGTTTCTGGAATAGAGATATAAAGAGGCTCTGGCTCTATACCATCCATTTGAGCGCTTGCTGATTCAAAATTGAATCTGCCCATAAAAGCATTTCCTTTAAATCGGCTAGCTTCTTCTTTTGTGAGTGTAATAAGTCCTATAGAATTGCCTAAACCTTCACTCAATAAGACTCTGTCTATTACCGTCTTCATCTTTTTTGATAGAGGCTCTTTTTGTACGGAAGCTAAAAGATCGGTGCATTTTTGTAGAGTGGTCGTATTAGTAGATGAGTGCATCACTAAGGACATTTTTTTGAAAAGGTCTTGCACCTTAGCATCACCTTCAAGCGTGTTATCGGAAGGGTAACCATTTTCTGCTAAAAACCTACTGATGTCATCAAATGCGGGAGGCAGTGCCATAGTTGACTTTCCTGTGTTCACTTTCAACATAAGGCAGGCAGTACTATTTTTAAATAAAAATAGTACTGCCTGAGTGCTTTTTAATCAGGAGTATAGATGATCATATTTTGTGTTAAGATACTCAATGTAGTCATCTACCCCTAGAGGTTTTTTAGTGACCTTTAAGATAAGCTCTTCTGTTGAATAGATCTTTCCGTATTGGTGGATGTTTTCTTGTAGCCAGTTTTTAATGAAAGATACGTCTCCTTGAGACACTTTTTCTTCTAAGGAAGGGAATGTAGTCTTTAGGGTAGAAAATAGCTGAGCTGCGAGTAGGTTGCCGAGAGCATAGCTTGGGAAGTAGCCGATCCCTCCCATAGCCCAATGGATATCTTGTAAGCATCCTTTGGCATCGCTTGTAGGTGTTATGCCAAGAGTTTCTTTCATCTTTGCATTCCAGATATCGGGGACATCTTTTACTTTGATCGTTCCTTCCATCAATCCTTTTTCTATTTCAAATCGTAAGATGATGTGTAAAGAGTAGGTTACCTCATCAGCTTCTACCCGAATTTCAGAAGGAGTTACTTGATTCACAAAATGATAGAAGTCTTTTAAAGAAATAGAGGAAAGATTAAGGGGGAAGATCTCTTGTAACTTCGGAAAAAGGAAAGAGCAGAAGGCAAAGCTTTTCCCTAGGCAGGTTTCCCAAAGTCTAGACTGGCTTTCGTCAACTCCGTAAGAGACAGCTTCGCAAAGAGGCGTTCCATAATGCTTAGCAGGTAAGTTTTGATGATAAAGAGCGTGGCCCCCCTCGTGTAAGACGGAGTAGATGTTAGATGTCGGGTGATGAAGATCTATACGAGTTGTCATGCGATTGTCTTTAAGGTGGATCCCCGTACAAAAAGGGTGGGAGGAAAGATCTAATCTACTGGTGTCTTTAGAAAAGCCCATCACCTCTAATAGAAATAAGCCCGTTTTCTTTTGAAGCTCTTCTTGGAAGACACCTAAGGAAGGGATATTTTTTATAGGATGTTTTTGTATCTTTATTAAAAGAGAGGTAAGAGCTTCTTTAAGGCGACTAAATAAAGGAGTTAAGGTAGCAACGGTTAGGTCGGGTTCATAAAGATCTAAGAGGGCATCATAAGGATGTTCTTTATACCCTAAAAGTTCAGCTTTTTTACGAGAGAGGGAGACAATCTTTTCTAGGTGTGGGGCAAAAAAAGAGAAGTTATTGCTGTTTTTAGCTTCAGTCCAGGCGTGTAGAGCAGCAGAGGTGCATTTTGTAAAGTTTTTTACAAAAGAGCTTGGAATTTTAGTGTCTTGAAGAAATTGTCTTCTCCACTCTCTTGCTGCAGCTTTTACTTCTAATGAAGCGTCTTGTTGTTTTATCTTCCCTGAATCAAGATCGATGAGATCGGATAGAGCTTTTTTATAAGAAGGGGACGTTCTTTCTTTATGAAGAATCCCCGATAGCAGTTGGAGCTGATCGGATCTACTTTGTATAGCTCCTTCTGGCATATAGGTCTCTTGGTCCCACTCTAATAGACTATGGATCGATTGCAAGGTTGCGATTTTGGTGGAGAGCAAAGAGAGTTTAGTGAAAGGATCTTTTTTGTTAAGCGTCATTTGTTTGTAACTCTCTTTTTTTAGTTTTGAGGGCAAAAATTGAGCGTAAAACATTTTCTAATTTTTGGATACAAGTAGAAGCTAACGGAGTGCAAAAAGCCCAGCTGAAGAAAATAAGGGAGATCGATCCGCTACCGACTAGAACATCGGTTAGCCAATGGGCTCCTGCAACCAAACGGGGTAGGCAAAGGAAAATCCCATAGAGGATCGCTGCAACCGTGATCTTCATGTTATTTCTGGCGAGGTATAAAAAGCTTATGATGAATGAAAGAGCTGTCGTTGCGTGATCTGCGGGAAAGCTTTTAGGAGATTTAAACTTCACTTTCAGCCAGGTGACTTTTTCTGAAAGATTCGTAAAGGAATCAAGCATAAGAGTCGGGCTTTTTCTTTCTATGTGTAGGAGGACTCGGAATAGGAGCTCATTTGCTATTAAAATAATACAGATGCAAAAGAGTAAGAAAAATGCACACTCTGCCATCTTACGAGTTCTTTCGGCTTTAGGAGTTGCTTTTATGATCAGATAAAAAAACAGTACAAAGCAGACATCTTCTAAAATGTCGGCAGCACGGTGGTTGGCTATAGCCCAAAAGGTTTGCCAAAGGTAGCTGTCTTGAACCCATCCGTTTAACAGACGAAAGCATTCTTTATCCAAGAAGGAGATGTCGGTCAGAGAGTAAAATAAATTAAAAACTAGAGCAGCAGCCAGAAGATGAAAGAAAATCAATATCTTGTAATTGCTTTTTAAAGAATAAGACTGGTTTTTTTCTTGAGTCGTCAAAGGTGCACCTATATTAGTGTGTAAAATCTTTTATATGTCGCGCCCAAGAAAAGGACAAGGGGAGCGCAGATGGCTATATAAGGGGGAAGGACATTATTTTCTGCTATGATAGTCATAGCATTCATAAGAGTAAAGAAAACGACAAAGCAGAAGATGGCGGGGCCGTAAATCATAAAAAGAGGAGGGGTTCTAGAGTATTTTATACAAAAGGGGAGGACTCCTATCAAGACAAGAAAGGAGAGAAGGGGCATGATAAGCTTATAAAAAAAGTAGGTTTCAATTTCTCCTTTAACATGCAAAGAGCCCGTCTTACTGCTCCATATAAGGTGAGCTAGGTGACTGATTTTTTGATGTTTGATGGAAGATTGTTTTTTATTAAGTTGCTTATGAGTCCATTTTAGATCAGGGATGAGTTTTTTTTCAAACGATTCGACATTCTCTAAAAAGCCTTCTTTATTTCGGACAAGATGATCCACGTATTCGCCGACGGGATGATTTGGGTCTGCGTTAAGATATTTCATTCGCCAGATGTCTTGAAAAGAGGAGATCCAATACACATCGAAAAAAGCATTTTTTTCTGCGTTATAGTTTTGGTAGATGAGCTTAGAAGAATCCTCTAGAGGAAGTATGGTAAATTGCTTGTTCTTGAATTTCTTTAGAGGGTTTTTCGTGCGAGAATATTTAAGATCGGTGAAGTAGGTTGCTGACTTGGGGATGAAAATCTCTTCATTACAATATCCTAGAAAAGAGCAGAAGATGGCGAGGAGGAAAAAAGGTTTGAAGATCTTTTTTAAAGGAAGGCCTGCCACTTGCAGGGCTACAAGCTCCTTATTGTCATTTAATGTGGTTAAGACCCGGATGACCGATATCAAAAGGGCAAGAGGAAGGAGGAGCTCTAGTCTTTTTACTAGTTGATAGGAGTAGTAAAAAGAGAGCTTAGAGAAGTTTAAGGATCCCTTTGTAATAAAATCTTGTGCATGAGTAGAAAAATCGATAAGAGAGTATAGGAGGAAAAATGAGAGAAGGAAGAATAAAAAACCTTTAAGAAGATTACAAAAAATATAGCGTTGCCAAATCGTTCCTATCATTATTCGACTCCTTTAGAGGATAAGGATAAAGTTCTAAGGCTGAGTAAAATGGCGACAGGTTGCGGAATAAGATAAAGCAGTAAGGAAATCATGGCTGATTTTTGTATCGTTTTAGAGGCAACAAAACAGATCATGATCAAGGAAGCTAGAACAAAGGCTGTTATGATAGCTCCTTTTTTTCTATGGCGACCAATCGTTGTTCCAAAGCTTAAGCCTAAAAGAGTGAAGGTGAGAGGGCAAAATCCTAAGCAGCTTCTTCTAATGAGTTCGATAACGGGGGGAGAGGATAGTTTGTAAGAAGATGTTTTACATTTTTGCAGAAGATTTTTAAAGCTAAGTAGATCGTCTTTATTGAACCACTCGGCTTGGAAAAGTTGATTTAGAACCATGGATTTATCCGACTGCATGGTTTTTTGGTTCTCTATGATTAAGTGATCATATCCTTCTGGATTTCCCGAGTTGGCGCTAGATAGAATGGAAACGGATTTTCCGTAGATGAAGTTTTTATCAACAGAAAGCTCTTGTACCGTGAAAAGGCCAATTCGCTCACTTGAATTTTGTCTCATTACGCAAAGGACTTCTTTTGCTTTTTTTCCAAGCTGCAGGCTTTTTAAGTCAAAGGCTACCGTCTTGATATCCAGCATGGAGTCTTTTTGTAAGACGATTAAAGGGTTCTCTTGAGCTATTTCGTAGATTAGGTTCTTAGATCTTATTCTGGTGATAGGTGCTACTTCGGAAATAATGGTAAAATTGAGAAGACTTAACACTAAAGCGGACAGGATAAAGGGGTAGGCAATCGGAGCTAAAGAGATTCCGCTGGCTCTTAGTGCTGTAAGTTCCAAAGAAGCGCTCATTCGTTGAAATAAAATCATGGATGCAATCAAGCAAGAAATAGGAATGGCAAGAGGGAGTATATAGGGGATTTGATATAGGGAAAAAAGACCTATGTAGATGATCCCTGCACCTGAAGAGGCAAAGTAAGCAATGTCTTGAAAGCGAATAACTAATAAAACAGCTACAAAAGCGGAAACGCAAATAAAAAGAAACTGAAAATAGCTTTTTAACAAGTATTTCCAAAGAATAGGCATTAAAAGTTCCTCTGTTAGATCGACCCGGTTATTATAGTTTAAATTGCGATATTTATCATAGAATTTTGCTTGTTAGGCCATTTAAAAAAAAGCGAAATGTGAGGATAAATTTTTTTAACGTCCAGAAATCCTTCTTTTTACGATTAAAAATCATATTAGTTAATGACAGTCAACTAATTTTCAGATCGTCAGTGATTAAAGAATGTAATGCTTTCTTTATTAATGGCATGAATGGTTTTTTTTCTGTCGACGTCTCTGTAAAACTAGTTTTTTGATAATAATTAAAATTTGCTTATTTGTTTTGTTTTTAAATAGGAGATTACTTATAATAAGAGTTCTTTATCCAAGCGAGGGCTTATTAAAATGAAAAAACTATTTTGGCTGGACAAAACACCTTCAGGTTGGGCAAGAGTTTGCGCCCGTGGAGTTGACTACGCTCTTTTTTATCTTATTTGCTCGGTAGCCTCTTTTTTCCTCCCCATCTATTTAGATGAAATTTATTACGCCGCTTTTGTCTTGGTTATACCGTTTCTTTGGGCTCCTATAGAAGCCTTTTTAATTTCTCGATACAAGACAACTTTAGGGTTTTTCTTGTTAGGAATCCGGATAGAAACGCATACGGCAGGAAGACTTCCTTATTTGATCGCATTGAAAAGATCTTGTTTTCTTGGAGTTCGTCCAGGAGTCATTCGTCAAAAGACCCTAAGTATTGTTCGTTACACGCTAGCCGTGCTATCCCTCTGTGTTCTAATGGGGGTTTCCTTCTTTGAAAAAGAGATTGCTATTGTGACGACGGGATTTGAAAAATATAAGACGATCGAAGGTTGGATGGATTACACGGCTTGCGATGGAAGTTTTAGGGTTCTACTTCCTCAGGTTCCTGAAGAGCAATCAAAAATTCTTCCCGTTCCTTCTCAAAATCGAACGTTAAATTATCAGGAACTGACAAGTCACCAAACAAAGAAAGTATATTATTCCATCAGTTATATACAGCTTCCAAGTAAATGGAAGATAGCGGGAGCTACCCGTCTATTGCAGGGGGCTTTGGATCTTATCATACAACATATCCCAGGCGCTCAACTTCTTCAGAAGAATTTGACGAAGCATAAAAATTTTCGAGCTCTGGATTTTCATTTTTCTCAAGGAGATGAAGATGTTCAAGGACGTCTCATCTTAGTTGGAATGACTTTATACCGCTTAACGGTTGTTTATCCTCCTGATCTTGCGCATCAGTTGCAAAAGACGGAGTTTTTAGACTCTTTTGAAATACAAGGATAAGTTGTGATTTCTTCTAAATCTTTGTACCAAGGCGTGAGTGGTGGCTTGGTGAAATTTCCTGAGGGGGAAGAGGTTGTTAGAGGTTTTTTTGACCAAAACAACTTACTTCAAAGTTTTACGGAGACTCAAAAAGATTATGTGGTAAAAGCGCTCCAGGGAGGAATTAAAGATTCTTTGGGTATGACTGATATTTTAGGCAGATCAATACAAAAAAGGGTTAAAGGGGAAGATCCGAAATTTTCAACTGAAAAATTTCGGAAGCAAAAAAAAGACGCCTGTGGAGCTGTAGAACTCATAAATGCGAAGGCTTTAGAAGTAATAGGGCCGTTTCAAATAGGTAAAAAATACAAAGTTCTCGAACCTTAAATTTCATCTCTTAAGATTTTTTCTCGACATTCTTTCATGTATTGTACCATGAAATGCAAATTGTGAACTGAGGCTAGTGTCATGCACACGGCTTCTTTTGCTTTAAAAAGATGGTGCAAATATCCTGCAGAAAAATTTTGACAAGTTGAGCAAGAGCACCCTTCTTCTACAGTGGTAAAGGCTTTTGCATAACAAGATTTAGTGATGTTAAGAGGTCCTTGTTTTGTGAGGAGGATCCCGTGTCTTGCAGATCTTGTTGGGTAGGAGCTATCAAAAGTGTCAATGCCAAGAGGAATGCAAAGGGCTAAGGATTCTAGATCTCCAATCCCTAATAGATGGTTCGGTTTTTCGGGGGGCAGCCTTGGTAGGGTGGAAGAGAGCATTTGATGCATTTCTTGTTTGTTTTTCCCTAAGCTGCCTCCGACGGCGTAGCCGTCAAAAGGAAGCTTAGTCAGAAACTCACAGCTTTCTTTGCGTAAATCAGGATCTATTCCGCCGTGAATGATTGAGTAAAGAGCTTGATCGTTAGGGTTTTTAAGATGTTCTATCAGGGATCTTTCTTCCCAACGATGAGTGCGGTCCAAAGAGGATTTTAAACTTTTTTCTCCTATGTGATAGGGAGGAAGTTCATCAAAACATAAAATGATGTCAGCCCCTAAATTCTTCTGTGCTTGAATAGAGGTTTCGGCAGTAAGGTGAAGTTTGGAGCCGTCTCGGTACGATCGAAACCATACTCCTTCTTCCGAGATTTTCAACACCATCTTATCTTGCTTTTTTGTGCCGCGGCTTTTTAGCTCGTCGGCAACGGATCCGTAAGCTAGGCTAAACACCTGAAAGCCTCCTGAATCCGTAATGATAGGCTGCTTTCTATTCATAAATTTATGTAGGCCGCCCGCCTCTTTAATAATCTCGGTACCAGGTTGCAGCATGAGGTGATAGGTGTTACAAAACATAAGTTGCAATCCCGTTTTTTCGACGGCAATCGTATCTAGTGTTTTCATGGTGGCATTAGTGCCGACCCCTACGAACCCAGGGGTGTCGATGATGCCGTGAGGCGTGTGAATTCTACCTACGCGAGCTTTTGATTTTTTAGAAGAATGAAGAAGTTCAAAAGAAAAAAAAGTCATAAAGGAAGCTCCTTAGGGGTTATCCACTTTTTAGCAACTAAAGAAGCAGGGGTAAGAAAAGCAATAACAGTCACCTTTGCTAAAAAGCTGACGAAGATTACATCAAAAAGAGAAAAGACAATTCCATAAAGACCGAGAAAAGTAAATAAAATAGTGTCTAGTAGTTGAGAGGTTGAGAGGGAAATTAAATTCCGTATAGCAAAGGGGGATGTGGCCATAGAAGATTTTAACTTGCTAAAGAGTCTTATATCTATTCTTTGTACGATAAAAAACGTAGCCAGAGAGGCTATGAATAATCTGGGTGCTGGATCTAAGATCTTTGCATAGGAAAGATGAGTCACGTCTATGCAAGAAGGGGTATAGAGTAAATGAATTTTAGAAAGAGCTGCAAAAAGAAGTAAACAATATAAGCAGGCGGCCGTGGCTTTTTTAGCTCCCTTCGTGCCGTAGAATTCTTGCATGAGGTTTAACCCCAAAATCCCCCCGACGGCAAAGACATCACTTGCTGTCACATGAAACCCGAATAACGTAATCTGCTTAAGTACGAAAAGGTTAGCAAAAAGAGCTTGTAGGCAGATCCATGTGCAAAGAGCTTCTTTCCCGAGCTTTAAAGCTCCTAAGGTAAAGAAAAAAATAGATAGGATGTGTACGGCAAAGAGCCATTCGTTTGAATATTCCATAAAATTATGGAAATTATAACTATAATGAGGCTTAAAATCAATTGATATAAAGTTTTAGAGTTTCTTAGTTGTTTGATTTTTTTCAGAGCTCTTCCATTCCTGAGTAATTGAAGGCTCAAGTCGATCGACGGCGGTTTTAAAAGTATCTTTTGTCCAGCCGTCAAGAATGCTTTTATTTTTTATGTAGGGACGTACATCTTTTTTAGCTAATTCAAGATCCAAACCTTCAATTTTTTCATTGATCATTTTCCTTAAAATTTCAATCGTTAAACTTTTATCAGAAGGAAAATGAGCACTTTGTTGCATTCTTTTTTCCAGGTGCTTCAGATTTACCGCGACTCCATTTTTTATATACCACAAAAAATCATACCAGTCTCTTCCCTTAATACGATTTCCCCATTGACGGCAAAGCAATGCATGTAGTTTTCCTGAAAATAGATCGGGTTTGACATAAGTGCGCACCCAAAAAGGAATTGGCTGTAGCATACTTACAACTTCTGTCTGAAAGTTCCCTGGTGGATCGATGTCGACTTCGAATTTTACTTTTATCACTTCGTTAGAATGGCACCTTTTTTGAACGGCATTAGGAACGCCAATCTTTAGAAGTAGCTCTTTCGTATTTCCTTTGAGAAAGGCGGATTGAATAATGTCATTGTCTATTTTATTTTTTTTCATAATTTCAACATTAAATCCGAAGCTAGAGAGTTCGTTTTTTACAGCATTATGATAGGCGTGTAGATCAAAATTAGGGTTAGCTGCCAGTAGGGAGAAATCTAGATCTTCGCTGTAACGATCTAATCGGTAAAGAATCCTTAAAGCAGTCCCTCCATAAAAGGCTGCGTGTTCAAAAAATTTTCCTCTCCAAAGACCAAGAAGCACAACTTCCTGAACGATTTCTTTCAGAGCATTTTTGTAGTCATCATCGGAAACACAGTTGTATTTTTCGAACATTTCAATGATTGCTCGCTCCATCATCAAACTCCTTTTAACGTGTTGTATAGCAGTTTAACTATAGGTTTTTTATAAGCCGTTGCTATTTTTTTCAATCGTTCAAAATCTAGAGATGCCAAGTCATCTTCATCAATTCGTAGATTTTTAAGTAGATGTTCTAACATTTCACTTTCGTTTTCAATTCCCTTTTGTAATGCAATTAAATCTGCAAGAGCTTTTTCACGACTCGCAATAAAAAAGCATCTTTGATCGTCGATTGACAATCGATCAATGCCAACGGTATAAGCTTCTGGATTAATGTGTTTGTAGTGAAAGCGTCCAATAGGTGTTTCGAATTCCTTGTTTTTTTGTGTAGTCATCGAGGTAATTTCTTCAACCCGTTCCGGGATTAAACCATAATACCCAAGTGCATATTCTCTTGAAACATAGGAAGGACCGTAGATTAAATTCGCAAGTAAGGTGCGGCTTACAGGCTCTCGACGATAGTTGTCGCCGAAAATATACAACCCCTTTTTAATTCTAATAATTTTTCCGGTTCTTAAAAGGCGATTAATCACGTTTCTAGGATACCGATAATCCTGAAGCTTAGAGACCAGGAATTGATAGTCAAACTCTTCTCCTAATGATTCTTTTCTTAAAAGCTCAAACATAAAAATTCCTATTGTTTTTACCTCATCTTATCGCATTCTTTCGATTCCGTCCAGTATGTTGATGAAAAATCAACATACTGGACGGAATATGCTCGTTGCGGTTGTATAACGTTATGAAAAAAATGTAACAGGCTTACCAATAAGAGCTTAATCTCCTGCTCTTCTCTTTGATAGTCATATTGTGGAGCACCAATGATCTGACGCAAGGCATTGATATTTAATATCACATAGCCAAAGATGTCGAGATAAAATAAAGTCACGGCGTAAATGTTAAATTTTTTTTCTTGCTTGAAGGTATAGAAAAAAAGTAGCTGGGAAATGGTTAAATGAAGATACTCTTATTTTTAGGATCTAGTCATAAGGAAAAAAAGATGAACTTGTTGCAGGCGTTGAATATAGGGGCCCCTTTATTTGTTATATGTAGTCCTTTTGTTGCCGTTCCTATGATGATTACCCTAACGCAAGGGTATTCGGAATCCGAGAAAAGGCGAGTAGGTTTACTGGCAACCTGCGCGGTTGCTTGTATATTGCTCGGATCTTCTTGGCTTGGAACTTCTTTATTTACTTTGCTTGGCATCCGCTTGGCAGCTCTCCAAATAGGGGGAGGGATTGTTGTGTTTTTGTTAGGTCTTTCTACTTTACAATCAAAGTTCAGTAGTGAAAAAGGGGGGAGGGGATCGGAGTCTATCGCTATAGTACCTTTAGCGATTCCTTTGATAGCGGGCCCTGGAGCCATTAGCCAGGTGATCATAGCTTCCGAGCAGTTTCCCGGGTTACTTAATCAAGTATATATGAGTCTAATAGTCTTAGTCGTTGCTTGCCTGCTTGGACTTTGTCTTCGGTTTTCGGTTGTTTTAGAAAAACTCTTAGGAGGGACGGGGTTGAATGTAGCTAATAACTTAGGGGGGCTACTTTTAATTGCTATTGCGGTAGAGACGATGATAAAAGGATTTATAGCTTATTTTCCGGCTCTTGCTTTGTGATACGATCTATTTCCTCTTGTAGGAAATAGGCCAGGTCGGGAGCCTCTTTATTTAGTGTAGTAAAAATAAGCTCTGCTTGTTTTTGTATGAATTCTTTTTGAGAAAGGGGCTCTTTTAGGAACTTTAAGTTCCCTATGTCAAAAAGAACGGGCCTTCCTTCCAAGATCCCCATATTATACTCTAGGCTGATATCGGAATCGCTGATCTGCTTAGAAAATCTATTTTGTAAAAGGTGAGCAAGCTCTTTGAAAAAGGGGTAGAGATCAGGATCTTTTTTCTCTAACAATTTCTGAGTAAGGTAAGGAGCAAAGTCCTCCACTCTTTTTTGTAAAATAAAGGCTACTTCACCGCTTTGTATCACATGTTTTATTCCGATGTTGTCATAGATCTCTAAGGGGATGTTATGTTGAGAGGTCGGCTCTAGCTGCAAAAAAAGAAGGCCTGTCTCTTCTTTTAGCTCATTATAGGCTACCTTATAGCTTGTGAAATCGAACTCTTTTTTCCTTCTTCTTTCTTGGGTAAGAGCCTTCCCTTTTTCCGTTGTTATCCACTTAGTCCAAAAAGGGGGTTCCAGTTTCTCCCATCTAAAAAGTTTTAACACGTACTTTCCGTCTTTAGAAAGAAAGGCAAAACATTGCTGTCCTTTTTTCATGAAGTAAAAAGGTTGAGGTAAGACTTCTTGAAGTAAGGAGATCTCATCCTTTGAAAGGGCGGGAGGGACTTGCTCGGGAGGATAGGAAGAGAATGCATTTTGAAGCCGAAACCCCTTGGTTTGTTTTTGACAAAAGTCACCGAGTAGGGCAGCTAATAAAGGGATAAGGAGTAGATAGGATATTTTCTTTATTTTCATAATGCAAATTATAAAGAAATATTAGATTATTATGAATCATAAAAATTAACTCTGACGACAAGTGTAAATTTGAAATTTTTCTTTATTTTACGGATGTGATAGGATATAATAGTGAAGCCTCCCCTAGACTGAAAGATCTAGGGGCTTCCTTAAGAAATTAAGAGGAGCTCTTCACCAGAGCACTAACTAAAAGGAACAAAAATGTTAGTAACCGATGGAATAGAATTACAGCATGTAAATACTGTAGCAATAAGTACTTCAGGATCTCGACTCAGTCCTGAACCCTACGGTCATGCATTAAATAGCCGCGAGAGGAGTGGCCGTGTGTATGACAAAAAATCTATTTTTATCAGCTCGAGAGTAGGTCATGGTAAATCAAGTCTTCCTTGGGCTTATTTCACTGTGCATTACCCATGTTCAATGGGGTATGTTGCATGTTAGCATACGTTTTGAACAAAAAAGGAAAACCTTTAATGCCGTGCAGTCCTTGCGTGGCAAGAAGGTTATTAGAATCAAAAAAAGCAAAGGTTGTGAGCTTAGAGCCTTTTACTATTAAGTTGCTTTTCGGCTCCTCGGGATATACCCAACCAATAACAGTAGGTATTGACTCGGGGTCACACACCGCTGCCTTTGCAGCTCAAGCAATAGGAAAA
>JAZKAC010000197.1:0-23942 GCA_040389325.1 Chlamydiota bacterium
TTTGGGCTGTTTTTAATTATAGTGATCTACCTAAAAGAAATAATGAGACCTGTGAGTTAGTGAACACGGACTATTTCTTGGGGATTCCTTTGACTTATGCGTATGATCGGTGGTCTTTTCGGGCTAGATTATATCACATCTCGAGCCATTTGGGAGATGAGTTCATTGTTAATAACCCGGAGTATTTGTATTTAAGAAAAAACCCGAGTTATGAAGCTCTGGAGTTTATTTCTTCTTATCAGATATCTGGGAATTTAAGAACCTATTTTGGTCCAGGATTTATTTTGCATAGCGACCAGTCTTTTCCTATGAAAACTTTTTTTGTTAAGTACGGTGCCGAGCTTAAGCTTTTAGGTAAAAAACTTTATTACCACCAACTATATGGAACTCCTTTTTTAGCGATTCACTTAGAAAATTGGCAGGTTAGGGACTGGAATTTAGATCTTTTTATCAAGATAGGGTATGAATTAAGTAAGTTGCAAGGGATTGGACGAAAGATGCGGCTATATGTAGATTATCATCATGGATATTCTTACGAAGGGCAATTTTTCTTAGAAAAGACCCAATATGGAGAAGTCGGTTTTTCTTGGGGTTTTTAAGGAGAGCCCTCTTTGATGTAGACAAAACCATCAGGGAAGACGGGGCCAGTTTTGCCAATTTTCAAGTTGCCAGTAAAGAAAGATGTGTAAATTTTGAGCGCTTGTTTAGCACTTTGTACACAGTAAAAACAATTACTGACCCATTCGGATCCTGCAATCGTGCCAGAGGCTAGATTACATTGAAATTTAGCTGTGATTTTTTGTCTCCAGTAGTCGGGATCTCCAAAAAGAATGATAGGGGTAATTGAGATAGAGCCGACCTTTCTTCGTACCTCTTCTAGTGAATACTCGAAGTCCGTCCCGATGCCCCCTTTAAGGAAGATGGGAAAGTCTAGGTAAAATTCGGCTTGTCTTTCTACAAGCCGATCTAATCGATAGGTCATCTTGATGTCAATATAGGGATTTTGCTCTTGCTCTCTTACGACCGATTGATCTTTATTGCGAAAATCTACAATGTTCGCGCAAGAAAGAAGATTTAAAGTTTTAGCCACCTTGTTGCCGATTTCCATAACGCCTGGCCCCCCTCCCGTGATAACGGCTATAGGAGTTCCTTTGTTGAAAAGAGGATGGTCTACCGTATGTCTTAACTTTTCTAATTCATTAAATAGTACGAGTAGTTCCGATTCAAGATTTCCCGATAAAAGATTAGAGCCGTAAATACCGAAAGAAGTTGCTTGTAAAAAGTCATCTACTAGAGAAAGGGGGGTAAACATCCCGCTATCCGTTCGAGGTTTAGGGACGTATTGGAGTATGGTATTAGACTTTCTATCCGCCCAGTATACGGGGATGGCAAATTGTGCAAGGTCATGAAGCATGGCTCTATCTTCGTTAGAAAAAAAATCACCAGAAGAGTGAGATGGCGTTTCAAAATAAATACCTTTTAGGCAGTTATGAACTTGCTCTCCCAGTAAGATTTTTTTCATCAAAGGGGAGGGGAGAAAGCGAGAAAATAAAACGCCTTGGCTTGTGATAAGCCCATTTTCCATAGCGCATAAAAAGGGGTAGGCAGGCTGTTTTTCAATATATTTTTGCACGAGAAATGATTGTCTTTCCGCATGATAGATTACTCCTGGAAATTCATAGAAGCCAGGTTCTTTAGTTATCCAATCTTTAGGCTGCAGTTGTAAAAGTTGTTCCCCCTTTACGACAAATGTAGAGGCCTTATGATGAGGAGGCGCTGCAGTTGTTTTAAAGGCGTGAAATAAGACTTCTTTATTTTCTAAACTGCTTTGTAGTTGGTCTCTATCGGAAAAGAAGATATGTTCTCTATGAGGCTCTAAAGTAAAAAATTCTAAAGGGATTGTTTTGAGTTCTAGTTTAGACGATCCGAATAATTCATACACATCTCCCGAGTCTTTTGTATCGGGCTCTAAGATGTTTGCCGAGGTGTGGTGAAAGCCCTCGGGTAGAAGGTTTTCACAGACCCTACCGAAGACGGTTCGGATATGAAGAGGTTGAGTCTTAACTAAAAGGATCTCATTTTCATGTGCAGTTTTTAGGTAGCTGGGATTCCACTTTTGAAGCAATTGTAATAAGGGACGTAGGTGGAAGTGTGTGCCCTGTAAAGACTTCCCAAGGGTTGGGATAAAGCCTTCCGTTTGTGTTTCATAGGTTAGAGTTCCGTTTAGTAGTGTTAAAAAAGCAACCGTATGGTCATCTTTTTTCTCCAAGAGAAGATTGTCGCTATTTAAGGGATCCCCTAGGTAGAGTAAAGGTCTTCCGAATCTATCGTTGCGGTTGAACATTCTAAGCAAATAATCGGGATCTCGAACCCGTCTCCGATCATCGGCAGCAAATAACTTCCCTATGTAAGAACCGATAGAAAGGTTATCAAGTAAAAGTTCTGCTAAGGCCCCGTAAGCTGTTAAAAGTACTTTTACTTCGGCAGATCGCATTTTTTCATTTAATAAATATTCAGTCCCTATTCCGTTTAATCCAAGTTGAGCAAGAGTGCTTTTTAAATTAAAAGAAATTTGACGAACGTCTAAACAAAAACCTTTATAAGCGGGTGAGATGTTTTTTATGCAGACGGTGGCTATGGCGGCGGCAGAGTTAATCTTTTTATACTCGGATATATATCCGTCGGGTGATATAAGGTCATAAAGACCGGAAGCTAGGTAACTTTGCATAAGTGAAATTGCCTGGGTGGTATTATCTTTAGATTACGCAAGAGAGATAAAAAGCAAAATAGAAATATGTCGGTTGGCGAAAAAATATAAATTCTTCCTGCAAATGCAATTGCTATTTTTGCACTATTTTAGTAGATTAATTCGTTTGGTTTTAAGAGGGTGGGTATGGTTATCTCCAGAAGTTTTGGAACTCATGACGGGTTATTTCACGCAGACGAAGTCACGGCTTGTGCTCTTTTGCTTTATTACGGCCTTATAGATAGAGAAAAATGGGTTCGAACTCGTAATAAACAATTACTGGACGGGTGTGAATTTGTTTGCGATGTCGGAGGATCGTACGATCCCAAGAGAAAGAAATTTGATCATCATCAACTTTCTTATGGAGGGGATTTAAGTAGCGCTGGAATGATTTGGGCCTATTTAAAAGAGCAGGGGATAGTAAGCGCTGTAGTGTATGATTTTTTAAATCATTCTCTTATTCAGGGCGTGGATGCTCACGATAACGGAAAAGTTTCTTCCGAAGTCGGAGTTTGTTCTTTTTCTCAAATTATTAGCAATTTCGTTCCCATTCGATATGATGTGTCGGCTAAAGAACAAGATAGGGCTTTTAGTTTGGCTCTAGATTTCGTCTTAGGGCATATTACAAGAGCAATGGATAGATTTGCTTATGTTCAAGAATGTAAGGAGAAGGTTCGGTTAGCGATGAAAGAGGAAAAGAATTTTCTTCTTTTTGAAGAGTCGATGCCTTGGATAGATAGTTTTTTTGAGTTAGGCGGAGAAAATCATCCTGCACAATTTGTTGTGATGCCATCGGGTAAGCAGTGGAAGGTAAGAGGAATTCCTCCAAGTTCCATAGATCGAATGAAGGTAAGAAAGCCACTTCCTCTAGAATGGGCCGGGTTGTTGGAAGAAGATTTTAAGAAAGTGAGCGGTCTTCCAGGAGCTGTCTTTTGTCATAAAGGACGTTTTATTTCCGTATGGGAAACAAAAGAAGACGCATTCAAAGCTCTAGGTCACGCATTATCTAAGGAGTCTTGATGAGTACGGTGTTTGGGAAGATTGTAAGAGGAGAGATCCCTTGTGATAAAGTATTTGAAAACGAAAGGATTTTAGCTTTTAAAGATATTGCTCCTAAAGCTCCCGTTCATATTTTAATTATTCCTAAAAAAGAGATTCGTTGCTTGCAAGAAGTTGCTCTCGAAGATTTACCTTTAGTAACGGAAATGATTGCGGTGTCCATGCAATTGGCTTCTCAATTTTCGATTGCAGACGGATATCGTCTGATTACAAATAATGGAAAAAAAGGAGGGCAAGTTGTTGAACACTTGCATTTTCATCTTGTGGGTGGAAAATTATTTTCTTCGCATACTGGGCTTACGTAAGGCTCTTTTTTCGTCTATTGCGATCTTTTTTTCTTTTACTTCTGTAGCTTGCTTTGCAGAAGTTCCTGTGGAATTGTCTATGAGAAGAGTGCGTAGGCATCTTCTTATTCAAGATATAGATTCTGCCGTGAAAGAGGCTAAGTATTATACGGAAAAGTATCCCGATTCCATAGAATTACAGACCGTTTATTTAGAAGCCCTTTGCCGAAAGGGTGAAGAAGTGGAGGCTTTTGAGCAATTTTCTTCTCTTTGGAAGAAAGAGCAAGATAAAGTTGATCACCGTCTCCTGTCGGAGTGGCTTGCTTGGGGGGTTTTAAGTAAGGGAGAGGAATCTGCCTTGCCTATGGTTCGTCTATATTCTTTGCTGGGAGCCGCCTTTACGCAAGATGCCAGAGCTCTTCCTATTTTACTAAAAGAGCTAAAAGGGAGTAATGCATTTTTGCGATCTTTAGCTGTTAAGCTGTCTTTGAACTATGGAGATGAACCTTTACAAAAGGAACTTCTCCGTTTGCTAAAAGAAGAGACCGTATGGTTTGTAAGGTTAGAGGTTATTCGAGCGGTTGGGGTTCTTCGTATCAAGCAGGCTAAAAAAATGGTACAAGATATTGTGGCTAACCCAAGAACCCTTGCAGAAGAGAAAGCTTGTGCTATCTTGGCTTTAGTTAATATGTATGACAGGGTCTCTAAAGAAGAGCTTACTCAATTGCTATCAAGCAACAGAGCGGGACTTCGTCACCTGGGAAGTGAGCTTATAGCTCACTTTAATTGCAAAGAAGAAGCTTATCGGTTAATTCCTCTTTTACAAGATGACTCTCCCGATGTGAGGATCTCTGCCATGACTAGTTTAGGTCTTTTACGGATAGATTCTTTAGAAGGTCGTGCTACATTATCTTACATAGAAAAAAACCTAGAAAGTACGAGTCCCTCCATTGCAATTACGGCGGGCTGGCTTGCTACCGTCTTAGGTTGTGAAGAGGGGAAGTGTGTTTTAAAAAAATGGGTCGAGCAAGACGTCTTGGGGCCTAAAAGATTGGCCTCCGCAGCTCTTGGTGCTACGGGTCTTCTAGGATCTTCTTTAGCCTTAGAAGAACTGCTAAAAGAAAAAGATCCGTACACGAAAGTTAATTTAGCGATTAGTTTAATCGGTCAAAGAAAAGAGGTTACTCTTGCTTCCGATGTGCTTTTTATGGCTTTTTTGGCATCGGATGAGTCTCTTTGGATGTGGGAACAGGATGTCTCTCCTCTTTTTCGGAGTTTAGCTCCGAGCACGGTAGGTCATATGGAACAAATTCCTAGGTACCCACAGGTAATGGATCAGCTTACAAGACTTGAAATCTTATCTTATTTAAGCATTGTTAAACATCCTAAGGCATTAGAAGCTGTAAAGGGCTTTTTGAATCATCAAGACTGGGGTGTTACGGGAGTTGCTGCAGCAACTCTTTTGCAAGAAGGGGGAGAAGACGCGCTGCAGCTTATAGAGCAACTGTTAACGGATCCCGAAGAGAAAATACGGATACAGGCGGCTTTGATTTTAGCGATGATGGGAAATGATCCTAAAGCCACAAAGGTCCTTATGGAATCTTATGGGAAAGCGGATAGGGATATGAAAATTCATATTATAGAAGCTCTGGGACACATCAAAGATCCAATCATCGCTCCTTTTTTATTAGATGTCTTAAAAGAGCCTTTTCAAAGCGTTCGTGTTGTAGCAGCCTCGGCTTTGATTCAATATTTATATCAATAGGGGGTGTATGGAGCAAAAAATTCATAAAGCGCAAGAGCTTTTGTTGAAAGAAAAAGTGGATGGGTGGCTTTTATATGATTTTCAAAAAAAGAACCCCCTAGCGATTGATTTTTTAGAAATCGCCGAAGAGGTTCATCTGACTAGAAGATTATTTTACTGGATTCCCGCTTCGGGAGATCCAGTAAAAATTGTTCACGCTACGGAGACTCATGTGGTAGATCATTTGCCTGGAATGTTAAAAGTCTATTTCCAATGGCAAACACTAGAGGAGATTTTACAAGAAATCTTGAAAGGAAAAAGCTCTATTGCCATGGAGTATTCTCCTCGAAATGCCATCCCTTCCATTTCCTATGTAGATGCGGGTACATTAGATGTGATTCGTGAAATTGTTCCTAAGGTTGTTTCTTCACATAGCTTTTTACAACCTTTCCTCTGCTGTTTAACGGATAGACAAAGAAACCAACATTTAGAGGCTGCAAGAATACTTGACGCTACGGCGTCAGTGGCTTGGAGTTTTCTTTCTTCCCGGTTAAAAAAAGGTACTCTCGTTACGGAGTATGATGTGCAGCAATGCATGGTAGCTGAAATAGAAAGACAAGGATGTGAGTTGGAAGGCCTGCCTATCTGCGCCGTGAACGCAAATAGTAGCAATCCACACTACAGCCCAACAAGAGAATGTAATGCCCCTATTCAAAAAGGAGATTTTGTCCTTATTGATCTTTGGTGCAAGAAAAAAGAGCCAGGAGCCGTATTTGCAGATATCTCCAGGGTCGCCGTAGCGGATGTAAAGCCAAACGAAAGACAAGAAGAGATTTTTTCCGTTGTATATAAGGCTCAAAAAAGAGCTACAGATGTACTTAGGGGGAGATGTGTGCGAAAAGAGATTGTTAAGGGATTTGAGCTGGATAGAGCAGCTAGAGAGGTTATTGAAGAAGCTGGCTTCGGCTCGTATTTCATTCACAGGACAGGTCATAATATTTATACAAAAGATCATGGGCCCGGAACTCACCTTGACAGTATTGAAACCTTTGACGATCGTCCTTTACTGCCGAGAACTTGTTTTTCTATAGAGCCCGGGATCTATTTGCCTAAAGAGTTCGGAGTGAGGCTTGAGTATGATGTATATATTACAGAAGACTTTCAAGTAGAGGTAAGCGGAGGCGTTCAAGAGAAAATCGTAACGCTGTTATGATTCGGGTGCTTAGAAATCGCCTGGATATCCGCGTCCAGTTTCTCCCGCCTGTTCCGTGTCATTTACGTGATAATAACGATTTTCACAGCCTCCGACATAGGTTGATATAGAAGGAAAATCGGAATTAAAAAAAGCTCTTAGCGTGGGGTCGTTAGATTTTTCTACCATAGAGAGCGAGTAAATTCGATATACGGAATTTAGGAAGGGTGAATTGATTTTTGAAGTATCCGTTGATATTTTTTTTGGAGGAAGGAAAGACAAGGAAACTTTTTTTATTTTTTTACAAGTCTTTGTGGTGTCAATAGTAGGTAATTCTATCTCCCGACCGTGTGGATCCAGCTGTCCAGTGATATTGATGGAGTAACATTCTCCTGGCAAGGAAGTATTTGTTCTGAACTTTAAAAATGTATAGTCGGATGTTCGATACTGATGCCAAAATGTATTAATTACTTGTTTGCTTCCCGAGATACCGTCGGTATGCCAACTTTTAAAGCCTTCTAATGTTGCGGAGTTTTGGCATCTTTCTTTACCGAGATCTTCTTCCGTGAATTTCCCTTCGGAAAAAGAAGAGTTACCGTAATTTTTTATTATAGATCCTTCAATTATTAACTTCACAATCTAACCATAAATTAAGTGTTAACCAGAAATAACGCTTATGTTATTTTCTGTTGGGATAAAAATTTGTCTAAAGCTTGTTCTTTTAGCTTAGGGTCTAAGATCTCTTTTTTCGTGAGCGTTATTCCGTCAGGAAAGAGAAGAACGATTTCCGTAGATGGATCTTGATACATTTTTCCAATGAAAAAATCAGCAAGAGGTAGAGTGTGTTTTTTTATTTTATGATCATATAAAGAATCTTCAATTTGAAGATGATGCTTTTTTAATGCAGATAAAAGCTCTTTTTCAGGAAGAAATAAAAATGTCAAAAGAAAAAGTTGACTTAAGTGAGTGGTAAGTATTTTTTCATCCAGAAGAAAAAGAGGTGTCCATTTTTCCGTTAAGGTAAGAGAGTCTTTATGGTGCCACTCCTTATGCAGATTTCTAAGTTCTGAAATAGCTTGGGAATCATTGGGTGAGCTCTTTTCTAGAGTCTTAATAAGATCTTGTAGAAAATTAAGAGGGTTTGAATGTTCTTTTGCTTGAGCAATAGTATCTTGCCACTTTGAAAAGAGGGGGATTTTAAAAAGATCGTCCAAGTCTTGTTCTTTGTAAGCTATAAGAGATAAATGCAGATCTTGTCTTTTTTTTTCTAGTATTTGAATTTCATGAGTCAAGAAATTTATGTGAGCCAAAATGAGAATGTGAACTTCTTGCGCTTTTTCGAGCAATAATTTTTTTTCTTTAGAAAGGTGCCCTTCAAAAGTTTTTTCCACAACATGGTCTAGAGTGTGAACGTCATTTTCTATTTTAAGATGTTGAGATCGGAAAAAAATAATTTTTTCACATGTTTTGACGGCTTCAGCAGCTTGAAGAACACAATAATTATAAAAGTATCCTGGAATGGGGAGTAGAAGGGGGATGAGAGCAAAGGTGTTCATTAAAATGTTTGTATAGGTGATGGGGAATACAAAGGGAGAAAGTAAGATCGCAGCGCCTAGTGTGCAAAGAGCCGTGATGGAGACCGTTTGAGCGGTGTTCCACCAAAGAGCCTTTTCTTGATGAGTTTTTTCGTTTTTTTCGGAAAGGTGAGTTTTCCATTGAGAATAAAGTGTCGCAGGTTGGCTGAGAGCTTGTGTCATAAAGAAGGATTGCTGGATTTTAAAAATAGTTTTAGTGCGTCTTGTTTCATTCGAGAGTACATGCTTGCCAATCCGTTTGATCTGCCTGGGGAGAGGGTAATGTTGAGTTTAAGTTCTCCGATGAAAAGGGGAGGGCAAAAAAGGATGAATTCTGCCGATTCGCCCTGATACATAAAAAGAAGTAAGGAGGCTAGCCCCGAAGAAATTAAGGCATCGGAATCGATGTGATAAAACATTTTCCCCTCCGAATCTATCTGCGAAAAAATTAATACCACGCTCTGGCACCCCTTGACGACGTGATCTTCCGTTTTTTCTTCTAAGAGTTTTTCGGCGGGTTTTGGAAGAGTTTTTCCTAAGGTGATAATTTTTTCATAAATGGATTCCAGGGTCTTACAAGAGGAAAATAGAGTAAGAAGATCTCTATGTTTTTTTTGATAAAGCGTGAGGAGGTCGGGTGTTTGAATGGGTAAATCCATAAAGTCTTTATTTTGTTCTGAAGCAAATATTGTACGGGAAAGAAGGGGAAATCGTCAATGTGAAATACAATATTACAGGAGATTTAAGAAAAAATAAAAATTTACATAAGGAAACAAGTTGACTTTAATAGGGGAGATCTTGTTACATAGTCCCAGGTTTTAGGAACATCTTAAGGTATGCCAAAAGAAGACACAATAAAAATAGACGGTACGGTACAAGAGCTTTTGCCTAACATGACTTTTCGTGTTAGTTTGCAAAACGGGATGCAAGTGATGGCTCATTTGTGTGGAAAAATGCGAATGAGAAACATTCGAGTCTTGGTCGGAGATGTGGTGACAGTTGAAATGTCGCCTTATGATTTGACTAAAGCTAGAATTACTTACAGGCAGCGCTAGTATTCTTTTTTATAAAAAGAATTACTGCGGGGAGAATCGAAATCATAAAATGGCTTACGAATTGTTATTGATTTTATTGATCTAACAAAGTAAGCTTGCATGCTTTCGACTTTGACTAAAGGGTTGTGACAAGCGCCCAGATAGCTCAGTGGTAGAGCACTTGCATGGTAAGCAAGTGGTCGTAGGTTCGATTCCTATTCTGGGCATAGTCAAAAAGACGAGATTAAAATAATAGAGAAAAATAAATTACTGGAACCTGACGGAGGAAGTAATGGCCAAAGAAGCATTTCAACGGAATAAGCCACACGTTAATATCGGTACGATCGGACACGTGGATCATGGAAAAACATCTTTAACTGCTGCAATTACAAAGATTTTAGCAGAAAAAGGGAAAGCAAAATACAGAGACTATGCATCGATTGATAATAGCCCTGAAGAAAGAGCAAGAGGAATTACGATCAATTCTACTCACGTAGAATATGAGACGGATGCCAGACACTATGCGCACGTTGACTGTCCTGGACACGCTGACTATGTAAAGAACATGATCACGGGTGCGGCTCAGATGGACGGAGCTATTTTAGTTGTAGCTGCAACGGACGGGGCAATGCCTCAGACAAAAGAACATATTCTTTTGGCTCGTCAGGTTGGAGTTCCGGCTCTTGTAGTGTTCTTGAATAAAATGGATATGATTGGTCAAGGCGATGAAGAGCTTGTAGATCTCGTAGAGATGGAGTTACAAGAACTTTTAGAAGCTAAGGGCTATAAAGATGTCCCGATTATTCGTGGTTCCGCTTTAAAAGCTTTAGAAGGCGTACCTGAGTATGTAGATAGCATCAATTTGCTTATGAAGACTGTTGATGAAAAGATACCTACTCCAATTCGTGAAGTTGACAAACCTTTCTTGATGCCTGTTGAAGACGTTTTCTCTATCTCTGGAAGAGGAACTGTAGCAACTGGACGTGTTGAAAGAGGGATTGTTAAGACGAACGATAAACTCCAACTCGTTGGTATTCGTAATACAAAAGATACTGTAGCAACTGGTTTAGAGATGTTCAATAAAATCTTGGACGAAGCTCGTGCAGGAGAGAACGTAGGGGTTCTTCTTAGAGGTGTTGAAAAGAAAGACATCGAAAGAGGAATGGTTCTTGCGGCTCCTAACACTTGTAAGCCTCATTCTAAATTCCAAGGAGCAATTTATGTTCTAACGAAAGAAGAAGGCGGACGTCATAAGCCATTTTTCACTGGATATCGTCCTCAGTTCTACTTCCGTACAACGGATATTACTGGAACTGTAACTCTTCCTGAAGGTGTAGAGATGGTAATGCCTGGAGATAACGTAGAACTTATAGCTGAACTTCTTCATCCTATTGCGATGGAAGAAGGAATAAGATTTGCGATTAGAGAAGGGGGCCGAACGATTGGTGCAGGAACTGTTTCTAAGATTCTGAACTAATGTAATAGGTTTTAAATAGGCAGGCTTGTAGAGCTTGCCTATTTTGGGTGTGTAGCTCAGCTGGTAGAGCAGCGATCTCCAAAGTCGCTGGTCGGGGGTTCGAATCCCTCCGCACTCGATGAATATCTGTACGATATAAGTAATTTGAATAATACGAGGGGGCTATGGAATCCAAAAAAAGCATTGCAAAAAATCGCAAATCCCTTTTTACGTATATTCAAGAATTGAAAGATGAGCTCAAAAAAGTAAGCTGGACCACGCTAGAAGAATTGCGATTCTCTACGAAAATGGTGGTGTTGGCGACTGTCTTTTTTGGTCTTGGAATTTACTTAGTGGATTTTTTTATTAAGAGCAGCCTAGATTCTATCAGGGCTGTTTTACATTTTATTTTTGGCTAATCACAGTAGAGGCAACATGCATAAGTGGTATGTCGTACAAGTCATTCCGGGACTTGAAAAAAAGGTCAAAAAGTCCTTAGAAGAAGGTCGTAATTCAAAAGGAATGAGCGAGTTAATTGAGCAGATTCTTGTGCCAGTTGAAAATGTTGCTGAAGTGAAGAAAGGTCAACAAAAAATTATCGAAAAGAAGATGTGGCCAGGTTACATCTTGTTGCAGATGGTTCTTACGGATGATTCTTGGATGTTTGTTAAGAACTCCAATGGAGTCATTGACTTTTTGGGGGGAGAAAAACCGACTCCTCTCGTACAGGCTGAAGTGGATGCAATCTTACAAGAACTGGAAGAGAAGAAGAAAGGTGTTGTTCAAAAACACAATATTACAATTGGCGATAAAGTAAAAATCATAGATGGAGTTTTCGTAAACTTCGTAGGTACCGTGGTTGAAGTATTCCATGATAAGGGAAGACTCAGTGTTATGGTTTCTATTTTTGGACGTGAAACTCGAGTCGATGATCTGGAGTTTTGGCAAGTCGAACAAGTATTGGCTGAGTCATAAAGAGTATAGAACGCTTGCAGTAAGGAAGAATAATGGCAAAGAAACTTATTAAGACAATTAAACTGCAGATTTCAGCAGGGAAAGCAAATCCAGCACCTCCTATAGGCCCAGCCTTGGGTGGAGCAGGTGTAAATATTATGGCTTTCTGTAAAGAATTTAACGCGAAGACACAAGATAGAGTGGGAGATATTCTTCCTGTCATTATTTGTGTGTATTCCGATAAAACATTCTCTTTTGTAACAAAACAACCTCCGGCCTCTCGTCTTATTTTGAAAGAAGTAGGGGTAGAGTCGGGTTCAAAAATTCCAAATAGAGATAAAGTAGGAAAACTTACTAAAACGCAAGTTCGAAAAATTGCTAAAGCAAAAATTTCAGATATGCGAGTGAATTCCGAAGAAGCAGCAATGCAACTCATTATGGGTACTGCCCGTTCTATGGGTGTGGATATAATTGAAGGATGAGATTTTCTTGAAAAAGAAAATGCTTCACAAGATCGCAAATACGAGAACTAGCAGTATTTGTAAAGGTTAGAACAGAAATTATTAAGTCTGTTTATACCAGATCTAGAGTAAGTCGGATTGATGTCTTGATTCTTACAGGTCATCATACGCACTACCCGCTCCTCAGGGGAATTGTTTTTGTTTTAACAATTGTACTGAGGTGATTTTAACTGAGAGCGAGTCATCCGACTAAGTTGAAAATTTAGCGGTTTTTTCGCGAAGGATATATATATAAATGGCGCATCAAAGTAAAAGATTTCGGGAGATAGCTAAAATGTACGAGCTAGCTAAAAGCTACACTCTACAAGAAGCTATCGAAATTTTAAAAAAATGTCCTCCGACTAAGTTTGATCAGTCGTTGGAACTGTCGCTTAAAACAGGCGTAGAAGTGCAAAAATCAGATCAGCAGGTGCGTGGAACTGTAACATTACCGAATGGTACAGGGAAAAAAGTCATCCTCGTCGTGTTTGCTCGCGGTGAGAAGATTAAAGAAGCTCTGGATGCTGGAGCTGATTTTGCAGGGAATGAAGATCTCCTAGAGAAAATTAAATCGGGTTGGATGGATTTTACTGCTATCATATCAACTCCTGATATGATGCGTGAAGTTGGGAAGTTAGGTAAAGTTTTAGGCCCTCGAGGTCTTATGCCGACTCCTAAAGCAGGCACCGTTACAACGGATGTAGCAAAAGCTGTTCAAGAAGTTAAATCGGGAAAAGTTGAGTTTAAAACAGATAAGCATGGTGTCATTAATAGTCCAGTAGGAAAGCTTTCTTTTCCAAAAGAAAAACTCCTCGAAAACATGACGGCCTTATTATCTGTGGTTGCAAGATCAAGACCTGCTACGGCAAAGGGTGTGTTTTTGCTGTCTCTCGCGATGTCCTCTACTATGGGACCCGGGTTGAAGATTGATTTGCGTTCCATCTCAGAAGTACAAGGGGTGTAGAGCATATGAGACCAGAAAAGAACATCTTATCAAGAGAGATAAAAGAAAAAATTGATGGTTCCAAGGCCATTGTTTTAGCTACGTATACGAAGATGAGCCCAAATATGGCTGCTGATTTCAGAGTAAACATTGGTAAGACCGGTGGAAGTTTTGAAATCGTGAAAAAGAGAATCTTGGTAAAAGCTGCTGAACAGGCAGGGTTTACTTTGGATCGTGGAAATTTGAAAGGACATATTGGTGTTATTTTTGCAGATCAAGATCCTGTACAAACAACGAAGTATGTATACCAATTTGCTAAAGAGAATGATAATATTTTACACGTCCTCGGAGGAAGATTCGAAGGATCTCTTTGTGGAGCTAAAGATGTAGAGCTTATCTCTCAATTACCAAATCAAGATGAAATGCGTTCTCAACTTTTAGGTCTTTTCGAAGCGCCGATGAGTCAAACTCTTGCTGTTATGGAAGCTTTGCTTTGTAGCATTCCTTTCTGTTTAGAAAATAAAGCTTTAGAAAGTAAAGAAGCTGCAGAAAGTGAAGAAACTTCACAAGTTGAAGAAGCTGCTGAAAGTAAAGAAGAGTCTAGTATATAAATTTAAGAAAGATTAATTAATGAGGTTTTAACGTGAGCACCCAAGAACAAACAATCGAAAAATTAGTAGAAGAACTTAGCAAATTGAGCGTTTTGGATATGTCCAAACTCAAAACTGCCTTAGAAGATAAATGGGGTGTGAAAGCAGCGGCTGCTGCAGCGCCTGTTATGATGGCTGCAGCTCCTGTAGCAGCTGTTGCTGAGTCAACAGAATTCCAAATCACTTTAGAAGCAAGTCCTGCTGATAAGAAAATTGGAGTTATTAAGATTGTAAGAGAGCTTACAGGTCTTGGCTTAAAAGAAGCTAAAGATTTAGTAGATGGCGCTCCTAAAGTCTTAAAAGAGACAAGCCCAAAAGCTGAAGCAGAAGAAATTTCTAAGAAAGTTGCTGCTGCTGGTGGTAAAGTAACATTGAAAGGTCTCTAAAATTTTTTAGAGAATTTTTTTGAGGAGTGGGAGCTTTTATTTAAAAGCTTCTTCTCCTTGCTTTGTTTTATTGTAAAGTTTACTATTTTCCTAGTGCGTCATAGGAACCTATTTTTTGTTGATCTTTCTAAAGACACCTTAAAATGCGCTAGAGTCAATGTGTTCCATTTATGAAATTTTAGGTTAGGAGCGATTTCAATGCTTAAAAAGCCGCCTCATCGGGTGAGTTTTCGTGAAAGGGAAGAGATTATAGATCTTCCAAATCTTATTGAAATTCAAATTAAATCGTATAAACAGTTTCTCCAAGTAGACAAGCTTCCTCACGAAAGGGAAAATGTTGGACTGCAAGAGGTGTTCAGCGAAATCTTTCCAATCAAATCGTATGATGAGAAGACAATTTTAGAGTTTCTCTCATATAACTTGGGTGTTCCAAAGTACGGTCCAGAAGAATGCATTCGCAGAGGGATCACCTATAACGTAACGTTGAAAGTGAAGTTTCGTTTAACGGATGAGACAGGGATCAAAGAAGAAGAAGTCTATATGGGAACAATTCCTGTTATGACGGAAAGAGGAACATTTGTCGTCAATGGTGCAGAACGCGTTATTGTATCACAATTGCATCGCTCTCCTGGTATTTCTTTTGAACAAGAAAGACATTCTAAAGGAACCGTTATCTATTCTTTCCGTATTATTCCTTATAGAGGAAGTTGGTTAGAAGGAGCTTTCGATTCTAATGATCTTATTTACATTTATATTGATAGAAAAAAACGTCGAAGAAAAATTCTAGCTACCTCCTTTATCCGAACGCTAGGCTATTCTTCGGATGCCGATATTATTGAAGAATTTTTCAATACAGTGAAAATTAAAATTCGTTCCGATAAAGATTTTACAAAATTAGTGGGTAAGATTTTAGCAGAAGATGTTGTGGATGAACAAAGTGGAACCGTTTTCGGGAAAGCTTCGGAAAAACTAACGACAGCTATGTTAAAGAAAATGTTGGATGCGGAAATTCCTGCTGTTAGAATTGCAGAAGATGCTGACGAGACGAGCCCTATTATCAAGATGTTAGCTAAAGATCCAACTGACTCTTATGAATCGGCTTTAAAAGATTTTTATCGAAGAATTAGACCAGGCGAGCCAGCTACCTTGTCTAATGCACGTTCTGCTATTATGAGACTCTTTTTTGACGCTAAAAGATATAATCTAGGTAAGGTCGGTCGTTATAAACTGAACTTTAAATTAGGTAGAGATATCTCCGATGAAGAATTGCAAAACGTTACATTAAAGAAGGAAGATGTAATTCATGCACTTAAGTACCTTGTTCGTTTGAAGAAAGGTGATGAGACTGCGCATGTGGATGACATTGACCATTTAGGTAATCGTCGCGTTCGTTCCGTAGGAGAACTCATTCAAAACCAATGTCGTGTTGGTCTTGCCAGAATGGAAAAGATTATTAAAGAGAGAATGAATCTATTTGATTTTTCTTCCGATACATTAACTCCTGGAAAAATCGTCTCTGCTAAAGGGTTAGCTGGCGTGTTAAAGGATTTCTTTGGAAGATCGCAATTATCTCAATTTATGGATCAAACTAATCCTATAGCAGAACTTACGCATAAAAGACGTCTTTCTTCTCTTGGCCCAGGTGGGTTAAATAGAGAAAGAGCAGGCTTTGAAGTGCGAGACGTGCATCCAAGTCACTATGGAAGAATTTGTCCTATTGAAACACCTGAAGGTCCAAACATCGGTTTGATTACCTCTTTGGCTTCTTTTGCGAAGATCAATGAATTTGGATTTATTGAAACTCCTTACCGTGTCGTCCGAGATGGAATTGTTACGGATGAAGTCGAGTACATGACAGCTAATCAGGAAGAAAATTGTGTAATCGCTCAGGCATCTGCTGGATTAGATCAACACCATATGTTTTCCGAGGCAACCTGTTGGGCTCGTTATAACGGGGAATCGCTTAAGATAGATACAGGTAAAGTCACGCATATGGACGTGTCTTCGAAGCAGCTAGTTTCGATCGTAACAGGGTTAATTCCTTTCCTTGAGCACGATGATGCGAACCGCGCTTTGATGGGATCGAACATGCAAAGACAAGCCGTGCCTTTATTAAGAACGGATGCTCCTATTGTAGGAACAGGTTTAGAGCTTCGTTCCGCGAAAGACTCAGGCGCTGTTGTTATTGCAGAAGAAGATGGAGTAGTAGAGTATGTAGACGGCTTTAAAATCGTCATTGCATCCAAAGCGAACCTTTCTCATAAAAAGACGTATATTTTGAAGAAATTTCTTCGTTCTAACGGAGGGACTTGCGTAAATCAAACTCCTCTTTGTAACGTTGCAGATGAAATCGTTGCAGGGGATATCCTTGCGGACGGTCCTGCTACGGATCTAGGAGAGATTGCTCTCGGAAAGAACGTACTCGTAGCCTTCATGCCTTGGTGTGGATACAATTACGAGGATGCGATTATTATCTCTGAAAAACTTTTAAGAGAAGATTATTATACATCTATCTACTTGGAAGAATTTGAGTTAACCGCTAGAGATACGAAATTAGGGAAAGAAGAGATCACAAGAGATATTCCGAATGTACCCGATGAGGCTTTGTCTAATCTGGGCGATGATGGAATCATTCGTGTGGGTGCAGAGGTTAAGCCAGGGGATATCCTTGTAGGAAAGATCACTCCAAAATCCGAAACCGAACTAGCTCCTGAAGAAAGACTTCTACGAGCGATTTTCGGAGAGAAAGCGGCTGATGTAAAAGATGCCTCTTTAACAGCGCCTCCAGGGACGGAAGGGGTTGTTATGGATGTGAAGGTCTTTAGCAGAAGAGATCGTCTTTCCAAGACTGATGATGAGCTTGTAGAAGAAGCAACTCGCATTAAAGATATTCATCAAGATTATAAGACAAAAGAAGCTGATCTGACAATCGAGTTTCATGAGAAATTAGGAGCTTTATTATTAAATGAAGAAGCTCCAGGTCCTATCTTACATCGTAAGACGGGAGACATCCTAATTAAAGAAGGGGATGTAATCACTCAAGAAGCAATCGAGTTGTTAGAAGGTGAAAAAGTTGAAGATTTGATTATTTCAGATCATGAACTTTACTCTCTTTTGAAAGGAATTCTGATTGAGTATGATCAAGCGATGCAAGCTTTACAAACTTATCATAAAACAGAAATTGAATTTATGAAGAAAGGGGATACGGAACTGGATCCCGGCGTCATTCGTCAGGTGAAAGTATATGTAGCTTCTAAGAGAAAGTTGCAAGTAGGAGATAAGATGGCAGGTCGTCACGGAAACAAAGGGGTTGTATCCCGTATTGTTCCTGAAGCGGATATGCCGTATTTATCGGATGGACAGACTATTGAAGTGATTTTGAATCCTCTCGGTGTTCCTTCTCGTATGAACATGGGACAATTACTTGAGACTCATTTAGGTTTTGCTGCAAGAAAGTCGGGCATTTATGTAAAGAGTCCGGTTTTTGAAGGATTTCCCGAGTCTCGTATTTGGGAGATGATGAAAAACTTGAGTCTTCCTGAAGATGGAAAATTGCATCTTTATGATGGGAGAACAGGGGAGCGTTTTGATAGTCGTGTGGTTGTAGGTTATATCTACATCTTAAAATTAAGTCACTTAGTGGCTGATAAGATCCACGCCCGTTCAATTGGTCCTTATTCTCTTGTTACACAGCAACCTCTTGGAGGGAAAGCCCAAATGGGAGGTCAGCGTTTCGGGGAGATGGAAGTGTGGGCGTTAGAAGCCTACGGTGCTGCTCATCTTTTACAAGAAATGTTAACTGTGAAATCCGATGACGTAGCGGGACGTACTCGCATCTACGAGTCCATTGTAAAAGGGGAAAACATATTGAACGCGGGAACTCCAGAATCGTTCAATGTTCTTGTGAAAGAAATGCAAGGACTTTGTTTAGATGTTCGCGCTGAATGCGCTCAAGAAGTTTAATTTATCTGCGTTTTAAGGGGAAGCACTCATGACAGAAGAAGAATTTCAAGGGGCCCAATTCGACAAGTTGACTATCAAGATTGCATCGGAAGATGTCATTCGTAATGAATGGTCCCGAGGGGAAATTAAAAAGCCCGAGACAATTAACTACCGTACGTTTAAGCCTGAAAAAGGGGGTCTTTTCTGTGAAAAGATCTTCGGTCCTACGCGAGATTGGGAATGTGCTTGTGGGAAGTACAAAAAGATCAAGCATAAGGGAATAGTTTGCGATCGATGTGGAGTAGAGGTTACTCTTTCTAAGGTAAGAAGAGAGAGAATGGCACATATTGAACTAGCGGTTCCTATTGTGCATATTTGGTTTTTTAAGACCATGCCTTCTCGCATCGGTAATATTTTAGGTATGACGACATCCGATTTAGAGCGCGTGATCTACTATGAAGATTACGTTGTCGTAGATCCAGGTCGGTCTACATTAGAAGTAAAGCAACTACTTAACGACAGTGAATTTAGAGAAGCCCAAGAAAAATGGGGTTCTGATGCTTTTACCGTTAAGATGGGTGCTGAGGCTATTAAAGATCTTCTCGAAAAAGAAGATTTAGAGGCTCTTCTTACCGAATTAAAAGACAAGTTGCGTAAGACAAAGTCTATGCAGGCAAGAATGAAGATAGCCAAACGGTTAAAAATTATAGAAGGCTTCACGTCTTCTCCTAATAAACCTGATTGGATGGTCATATCTCTTTTGCCCGTGATCCCTCCCGATCTACGTCCTTTAGTGCCTTTAGATGGCGGAAGGTTTGCAACGTCTGACTTAAATGATCTTTATCGAAGAGTTATTAATCGTAACAATCGTTTAAAAGCCATTTTAAAGCTGAAGACACCTGATGTAATCATTCGTAATGAAAAAAGAATGTTGCAAGAAGCTGTGGATGCTTTATTTGATAACGGTCGTCATGGACATCCTGTCATGGGAGCGGGTAACCGTCCTCTCAAGGCTCTTTCCGAGATGTTAAAAGGAAAGCAAGGACGATTCAGGCAAAACCTTTTAGGAAAAAGGGTAGACTATTCAGGACGATCGGTAATTATCGTAGGTCCAGAACTCAAGTTTAACCAATGTGGTCTTCCTAAACAGATGGCTTTGGAACTTTTTGAGCCCTTTATTGTAAAGAGACTTAAAGACCAAGGGCACGTTTATACGATT
Organism: Chlamydiota bacterium; assembly: GCA_040389325.1. GTDB lineage: Bacteria > Chlamydiota > Chlamydiia > Chlamydiales > Rhabdochlamydiaceae > CAIJXB01. The sequence goes on from JAZKAC010000197.1 coordinate 19,684, forward strand.
CGCTCTGCAAAGAAGCTTATCCAAAGACAGTCTGAAGAAGTTTGGGATGTGCTCGAAGAGATCATTAAAGGACATCCTGTTCTTTTGAACCGCGCACCTACATTGCATAGATTAGGGATTCAAGCATTTGAACCTGTTTTAATCGAAGGAAAAGCGATCCGTATCCATCCTCTCGTCTGTACAGCTTTTAATGCTGACTTTGACGGGGATCAGATGGCAGTACACATTCCTCTTTCTATAGAAGCACAGTTAGAAGCAAAACTTTTGATGATGGCACCAGATAATATCTTCTTGCCTTCTTCAGGGAAACCTGCTGCTGTTCCTTCTCAGGATATGATTTTAGGTTTGTATTACTTGATGTTGGATCCTTTATATATTCCGGAAGATCACGGTTTCAAAACAAAGATTTTCCGTAATGCAGATGAAGTGTTGATGGCTATGAATGCAGCGGGTAGCTGGAACTGGAATGAACCTATGGAAGGGTCTAGAAGAGACTTCTTAGGAAGAGGTCTTCGTATCCATGAAAAGATCAAAGTGCAGTTGGAAGATGGAATTATTGAAACCACTCCAGGCCGCGTTCTTTTTAATACCATTGTACCTAAGGAATTAGGATTCCAAAACTATATTCTTCGTAAGAAGAAGATGAGTGAACTTGTTTTGGAAACTTACAAAAAAGTGGGATTAGAGGCTACCGTTCGCTTTTTGGATAACCTAAAGAATTTAGGGTTTGCTGAAGCGACCAAGTCTGCGCTCTCTATGGGAGTTTGCGATATAAAGATCCCAATGAATAAAGATAAAGTGATCGAGAGCGCCCACAAGCGTATTGCTGTCGTTGTGAAGCAGTATGAAGACGGTATCATCACGGATGGGGAAAGACATTCTAAAATCATTAGCATTTGGACTGAAGTGTCGGATGTGCTTTCAGATGAGCTCTTTAAATTGCTCAGTGAAAGTAAGAAAGACGAACCAAACCCTTTGTATTTGATGATGGATTCTGGAGCTCGGGGAAATAAAACTCAGGCAAAGCAGTTAGGCGCCTTACGGGGTCTTATGGCTAAACCTTCAGGGGAGATCCATGAGTTCCCTATTACTTCTAACTTTAGAGAGGGCTTGAGTGTTCTTGAGTACTTTATCTCTTCTCACGGAGCTCGTAAAGGACTTGCGGATACCGCGTTAAAAACGGCTGACTCGGGATACTTGACAAGACGTCTTGTGGACGTTTCTCAAGATCTAATTGTAACGGAGCCTGATTGCGGTACTATTAACGGAATTGAAGTAGCGGCCATCAAACAAGGACAAGAAGAACTTCTGCCTATTAAAGACAGGATTTTTGGAAGAGTTGTTTGTGACGATATCGTACAGCCTGGTAATAAAGAGAACGTCTTGGCAAGAGCGGGTGATATTTTAACTCTAAAGCAAGCGGAAGCTATCGATGATGCAGGTATTGAACTTGTAAAAATCAGATCAGCTCTTACTTGTGAGTCCAAACGAGGAATCTGCTGTAAGTGTTATGGTCTTAACTTGGCTAACGGAGGCCTTGTAGGTCTTGGTGAAGCTGTTGGTATCATCGCGGCGCAGTCCATCGGGGAACCTGGGACACAGCTCACTATGCGTACTTTCCACTTGGGTGGTATTGCATCTGCAAGCTTAAGTCCTGAACTTCTCGCAGAACATGATGGAATCATAATTTATTCTGACTTGCGTACCGTTCAAAATGAAGAAGGGGTATGGCTAGCTTTGAATAAAAATGGATCTATCCATATTGTACGAGATGAAGGACGCTCCATAGAAGAATACAAAAAACTTTTAAGCACGAAGTCTTTAGGGCCTTTACAGACTTTTAACGTCGAGCTTGGAACAAGCGTCTTCTTAAAAGACGGTTCTTCTGTTAAAGTGAAGACTAAAGTAGGGCATTGGGAGCAGCATAACATTCCAATTATTTGCGAAAGACCGGGGTATGTAAAATACGAAGATCTTGTTGAAGGTATCTCTACACAAAGAGAAGTTAACAAGCAAACGGGACAAACCGAATTAATTGTGAAGCACCATCGTGGGGAATTACATCCTCAGATCGTGATCTATGCAGATGCCGAGTTTAAAGAGTTGATTGGAACCTATGCGATTCCCTCTGGAGCATTTATCTCCGTACAGGAAAAACAATATGTTCGTGCAGGGGTTCTTTTAGCACGTCTTCCAAGAGGAGCTATCAAAACGAAGGATATTACAGGGGGGCTTCCTCGGGTAGCTGAGCTTTTTGAAGCCAGAAAACCTAAAGATGCTGCCGAGATCGCTAAGATTGATGGAATTATTGACTTTAGAGGCGTTCAAAAAAGTAAGCGTATCGTGATCATCCGCGATGAAGAGTCGGGTATGGAAGAAGAGCATCTTATTCCTCTTACTAAACACTTAATCGTACAAAAAGGGGATCTTGTTGTAAAAGGGCAGCAAATTACAGATGGACTTGTTGTTCCTCAAGAGATCTTAGAGATTTGTGGACCTAGAGAGCTACAGAAGTACTTAGTTAATCAGGTACAAGAAGTGTATCGATTACAGGGCGTTGACATTAATGATAAACATATTGAAATTATCGTTAGGCAGATGCTCCAAAAAGTACGTGTAACGGATCCAGGTGATACAGTCTTGCTCTTTGGAGAAGATGTGGATAAGAAGGTGTTCCATAAATTTAACCGTAAAGCGGTTAGAGAGGGTGGACGTCCGGCTCAAGCATCTCCTGTGCTCTTAGGGATTACAAAGGCGTCTTTAGGAACGGATTCGTTTGTTTCTGCAGCCTCCTTCCAAGAGACTACACGGGTCTTAACAGATGCTGCTTGCGAAGGTAAGACGGATTACCTGATGGACTTTAAGTCCAATCTTATCATGGGTCATATGATCCCTGGTGGAACAGGATTCCGTGCCTTTAAGACTAGAATCGGTAAGTATGTGGACAAAGAAGAAGAAGAAGAAGTCGTATTTGACTTCGCTGACGCTTAAAGTCGATCTTTTTAAGATGTCCTCCTTTTTGGAGGGCATCTTTTTTTTTATAACCTTTCCGTTTTTTTTAGCGAACAATCTAAAGTTTTTTAATTTTCTAAAACTTTGTGTTTTATAGTAAAAAAACTCTAGACACCTTTAAGAAAAAACCTAGACAATCGCTCAAATTTTACAGTATACTCTAATTAACATCTCAAGAGGATTATATGGTAGAGGGTGAGAAGTTTTTTTCTACAGCGGGAGCAATCAATCCTAAAAAGCATTACTTTATCCCTCATAGGCTTGATGAGAAAAAATTATTGGATTTCATCCAAAAAGAACATTATTTTATTCTTCACGCGCCTCGGCAAAGCGGTAAAACAACTTCTATTCTTGAATGGGTTAGAGAGCTAAATGCGGTAGGTAAGTATAAAGCCTTTTATATCAATATAGAAGCTGCTCAAGCCTCTAGAGGAAATATTGAAGAGGGGATGAGGACGATATTGCATCGTTTTAGATCTGGTATTATCGACTATTTTGGAGAAAAAGACCCAGCCCTTACTTATCTTAACCAGGAAATTGATAAAAGGAGCTTTTCTGGTAATGCTCTTTATGATTTTTTACAGTTTTGGGCTAAAAAAACATATGAGGAAGAACATAAACATTTACTGCTTTTCATAGATGAAATTGATTCCTTGGTTGGCGATACGTTAATTGCCGTGTTAAGGCAATTACGGGATGGTTACACTTCGCGTCCTGATTCATTTCCACAATCGATCTGTTTATTTGGTGTTAGAGATGTGAGAGACTATCGTATTTGGTCGGACAAGGAGCAAGCCACCATTTTAGGAGGAAGCGCCTTTAACATCAAAGCCGAGAGTATCACATTAGAAGATTTTTCCTTTGAGCAGGTAAAAGACCTGTATCTTCAACATACAAAAGCAACAGGACAAGTATTTGAGGAAGATGCGATAAGATATGCTTTTGATCAAACAAGGGGACAACCTTGGCTTGTGAATGCTTTAGCATACCAAGCGTGTTTTCGAGATTTGGAAGATAGGTCCTTGCCCATCACGGAAGAAGTTTTGATAAGGGCTAGAGAGACTTTGATTAAAAGATGCGATACACATATGGATGTTCTTATAGATCGATTAAGTGAGCCTAGAGTTCGTAATATTATAGATATTCTTCTTAGTGGTAATGAAGGATCTGGCTTTCCTCCAGAAGATTTGCTGTATATACAAGATTTAGGATTGATTAGTAGAGGGGAGATTCGTATTGCTAACCCC